>NZ_JAZIBG010000008.1:0-140615 GCF_036621135.1 Aquincola agrisoli | reverse complement strand
TTTCGACCTTCGCCTTGCGGCTTCAGGTACTCGCCTTCAAACGCCCACACTTATCGGCTGTAACTTTTTAAAGAACTCGACCTTCCGGTCGCATCACTAATCTCGTTTACCGTGATCAGCGAAGACAGTGATTATGACTTGATTTTTAAATCCCTGTCAAACACTTGGTCTTCCTGGCTTCTTTCTCTTATTCGCTCCTGTGAAAGCGAAATAACCGGGTCCGACAACATTTCTGCTGACAGGCCAAGCCAGGGGGGCGAACTGTACAGCGCCCGACGGGGAAGTTGCAATAACCGAGTGCATTCGTCCGGATATGAGCTCCGCTGCGCTCCCTGTGTTAATCCTGCGCCGGCCTCACGTTCGCGCGCTGCTACCGCTCCAGCTCCAGCGCGATCTGCTCGGCGAACGCCGCCGGCGCTCCCTCCATCGGCACGTTGTTCACCGCCAGCAGCCGCTGGCGCAGGACCGGCTCGCTCAGCGCCGAGTTGACCTGGCCGTTGATCCGCTCGATCAGCGCGGCGGGGGTCTGCAACGGCGCGAAGAGCCCGAACAACGACCCGAGGTTGGCGCGGGCGAAGCCCAGTTCCGCCAGGGTGGGCACCTCCGGCAGCACCGGCAGGCGGTGCGGGGAGCCGACGGCCAGCGGCTTCAGGCGGCCCGCGCGGATCGCGTCCAGCTGCGGGGCCGCCACGTTGGTCGACAACACTTCGAAATGTCCGCCCAGCGCGTCGTTCACCTGCTGGCCGCCCCCCTTGTAGGGCACGTGCACGATGCGCGCACCGCTGGCATGCCGCACACGGTCCAGCACGCGATGGCCCGTGGTTCCCTCGCCGGTGGTCGCCCACCGTATGCCTTCCGCTCGGCTGCGGCCCTGCCTCAGCATCCCGGCGAACGTGGTGGCCTGCAAGGCGCGCGTGCCCACGATGAGCACCGGCGTGCGCATCACACCGGCAACCGGCGCCACCGGCCACCGCTCGCCGGCGGCACCCCCGTGGCCCGCATCGAGGGCCCAGGCCAATGCCGTGGCGGCGGCGAAGCACAGCGTGTGGCCGTCCGGCAGCGCGCGGGCCACGGCCTGCATTGCCAGGGTGCCGCTGCCCCCCGGGCGGTTCTCGACCACCACCGGCACGCCGATCTGCACGGCCAGGCGGTCCGCCAGCGCGCGGGCCACCATGTCGCTGACACCGCCCGGTGGATAGGCGACCAGGATGCGGACCGGGCGGGCCGGCCAGGTTTCACTGGCCGCCGGCCCGTCAGCCCGCGCGGGAGCGGCCCGCCCCGCGAGCCACGGCAGTGCCGCGAGCATCAGCCACCGGCGCCGTTCGAGCCGTCCTGCGCCCATCGCCATCTCATTGCTTGCGCTTGCGGCCACGGTACTGCGCCGCGATCTCGCGCACCAGCGCCACGAACGTCCCGGTCGGGCCGTCGGCGTCTGCTCCGCGGTACGCCAGCGTGAGCGGCGCGACCAGCTTCATCGACGCCGGCAACGGCCGGTAGACGATCGCGTGCGGATGCGCCCCCTGCATGGACGCGGGCACCACCGAGAGCCCCACGCCCGCTGCCACCAGGTTCAGGTTCGTCATCATCCGGTCGACCTCCGCGGCAAGCTCGACCGCCACCCCGTGCCGCTCGCACGCGGCCAGCAGGTCGGCATACAGGCCCGGGGCGCCGGGCCGGCGCACCAGGATGAGCCGCTCGCCCTGCAGCTCCTTCAACTCGACGGGCCCCGGTTTGCCGCGTGCGAGGCGGTGGTCCAACGGCATGGCCAGCAGCGACGGCTCCTCCAGCAGGCGCTCGAAAACCACCCCGGGCGGACGCGACACCGGGGCCCGCAGGAAGCCGCAATGCAGGCGTGCCGCGGCCACCTCCTCGATGATCTCGGCGGCGTTGTTCTCGCTGATCACCAGTTGGATCTGCGGATGCCGGCCGCGGCACACCCGCAGCACTTCGGGGGTGAAGGCGTGGGCCGCGGCGGAGCTGGTGAAGCCGATGGCCAGGCGGCCTCGGTGTCCCTGCGCGAAGGCCAGCATCCGCTCCTGCATCGCCGTGAAGTCGCCCAGCAGCCGCGCCGCCTCGGTGCGCAGCTGGCGTCCCGCGTCGGTCAGGTCGACGCCCTTGGGATGGCGGCGGAACAGGGTGACGCCCAGCGCCGATTCGAGCGCCTTGATCTGCTGGCTGAGCGGCGGCTGCTGAATGCCCAGGGACTCGGCCGCGCGCGTGATGTGGCCGGCCTCGGCCACGGCCATGAAGTAGCGCAGATGCCGGATCTCGATATTCATAACGTATGAAGTCGAGATTCTAGACATCTTTGTCATCTAGATTGGGTCTTCGCAGAATCCGCCGCACACACACACGACGGAGACATCATCTTGAAGCCCACCCTTGCCCACCGCTGCTCGCCGCTGGCCGCCGCCCTCCTCATCATGGGCTGTGGCGGCGACGACGAGGACCGGACCGAGGCCGCCCCCGTGGCGACCGCATGTCCGCAAGCCGTGCCCGCCACGACCACCTGCCTGGCCGGCGTCGATTCCCGGGGCGCCTATTACCTCATCGCCAAGCCGGCCGACTGGAACGGCCGCCTGGTGCTGCACGCGCACGGCGGCCCCGACCTCGCCACGCCCACCGCGGAGCGCGCCGTCGAAGACCTGACCCGCTGGGCCATCATGGTGAAGGCGGGCTACGCCTGGGCCGGCTCGACGTTCCGCCAGGGCGGCGTCGAGGTCCGCGCGGCGGCCGAAGACACCGAGCGGCTGCGCGGCATCTTCCGCACCCACGTCGGCGTGCCCACGCGCACCATCCTGCACGGCCAGTCCTGGGGCGCCGGCGTGGCCGCCAAGGCGGCCGAGATGTTCACCGCCGAGACGCGCGGATCGAAGCCCTACGACGCGGTGCTGCTCACCGCGGGCGTCCTGGCCGGCGGCACCCGTTCCTACGACATCCGGACCGACCTGCGGGTGGTGTACCAGTACCTGTGCAACAACCACCCGCGCCCTGAAGAACCGCCCTACGCGCTGAACATCGGCCTGCCCGTGGGCACCGAGATGACGCAGGCCCAGCTCGCCATGCGTGTCAACGAATGCCTCGGCCTGGACAAGCCGGCGGCGCAGCGCACCGCCGATCAGCAGGCGCGGGTGCAGACCATCGAGCGGGTCATCAAGATCCCCGCCAGCTCGATCCAGGCGCACCTCAACTGGGGCACCTTCCACTTCCGCGACGTGGTGAGCAAGCGCACCGGCGGTGCCAGCCCGTTCGGCAACATCGGCGCGAACTACACCGGCTCCGCCGACGATGCAGCGCTCAACGCCGGCGTGCTGCGCTACCGGGCCGATCCCGGCGCCGTGCAGCGCTTCGCGGCGGACACCGATCCGACCGGCCGCATCCCGGTGCCGGTGCTCTCAGCCAAGTGGATCAACGACCCGACGGCGTTCGTGGAGCTCGACGCCTACTTCAAGTCCGTGATGCAGCAGGGCGGCAGCGGCGACCGGCTGGTCCAGACCTTCACGACCCGCGCGACCTCCCACAGCTACATCAGCGACGCGACCTACCCCACGCTGCTGTCGGCGCTGCTGCAGTGGGTGGAGCAGGGGACCAAGCCGACGCCAGCGAGCGTGGCGGCGGCCTGCCCCGCCTTCGACGCCACCTTCGGTGGGGGATGCAGCTTCGCGCCCGACTACACGCCGGCGCCGCTGGAGTCCCGGGTGCCGGCGCGCGAGCGGCCCTGAGCGGCCGTCGGCCGCACGCCGCGGTCACACCGCCGCGGCGGCCGGCTCGCACCCTGCGTGGCAGGCGGCCATCCACGCGGCGAACGCCCGGGCATCGAGGGGCCGGCTGAGCAGGTAGCCCTGGATCTCGTCGCAGCCCTTTGCGCGCAGGAAATCGACCTGCGCCTGGTTCTCCACGCCCTCGGCCACCAGCGTCAGGCCCAGGCCATGGCCAAGCGCGATGACGGCGGCGGTAATCGCAGTGTCCTCCGGATCATCCGGGGTGTCCTTGACGAAGGAGCGGTCGATCTTCAGCGTGTCCACGTTGAAGCGCTTGAGATAGCGCAGCGACGACTGGCCGGTGCCGAAGTCGTCGATCGCGACGCGCACCCCCATCGCGCCGAGGCGCACCAGCACCGCCTGCACGGAGTCCGAGTCGTCGATGAGCATGCTCTCCGTCAACTCGATCTCCAGCCGCCGCGGGTCGACCCCGGTCTCTTCGAGCGTCTGGGCAATGGTGTCGATCAGCGCCGCATCGCGGAACTGCCGCGCAGACAGGTTCACCGCCAGGCTGATCGGGGGCATGCCGTCCAACTGCCACGCCGCCATCTGGCGGCAAGCCTCCCGCAGCACCCAGGCGCCCACGGGCACGATCAGGCCGGTCTCCTCCAGGATGGGGATGAACCGGTCGGGCCCGATCATCGCCTCGCCGGCCGGATGCCAGCGCAGCAGCGCCTCCACGCCGGTGACGCGGCCGGTCATCGCATCGGCCTTGGGCTGGTAGTGCAGCAGGAACTCCCCGCGCTCCAGCGCATGGCGCAGCCGGGCCTCGCAGTCGTGCCGCTGCCGCGCCTTCTTGTTCAGCTCCTCGGCGAAGAAGCAGTACGTGTCGCGCCCCAGCTCCTTCGAGCGGTACATCGCCAGGTCGGCCTGTTTGACGAGGCCGTCGAGGTCGGTGCCGTCGTCGGCATACACGGTCACGCCAATGCTGGCCGACATGAACAGCTCGTGTTCGCCGACGGTGACGGGCTGGCTGAGCGCCGCCAGGATGCGCTGGGCCACCACGCCCGCGCTCTGCGCATCGGCCAGATCCTCGGCCAGGATGGTGAACTCGTCGCCCCCGAGCCGGAAGACGCCGCCGGCCGCGCCCTCCTGGCCGCCGCGTGCGACGGCGTCGATGTCCCGCGTGCAGCGCACCAGGATCTTCGATACGGCCACCAGCAGCCGGTCGCCGACGTCGTGGCCGAGGCTGTCGTTGATGTTCTTGAAACGGTCGATGTCCAGGAACATCAGCGCGAACGGCCGGCCCGAGCGCCGTGCACGGCCGATCGCGCCCTGGAGCCGGTCGCGGAACAGCGCGCGATTGGGCAGGCCGGTCAGGCTGTCGTAGTTGGCCAGCATCGACAGGCGCGCCTCGTTCTGCTGCCGGGCGCTGATCTCGCGCAGGTGCGCCTCCCGCAGTTGCAGCCCGAGCGCCTCGATGGCCTCGCGCTGCTGTTGCAGCGAATCGGCCGTGCCGTTGAGGACCGCCATCAACCCGCCCAGCTCCCCGCGCGGATACGGCGGCGCGATGCGCGCGCTCAGGTCGCCCGCGCCCAGGTGGCGCGCCATTTCGGTGATGCGCTCGACCTGGCGGCGGATCCCCCGCTCTGCCAGCGTCCAGACCCCGGCGAACAACAGCAGCGCCGCGCCGGTGACGACCATCAACCCCTGCTTCAGGCGCAGCTTCGACGCCGCCACCAGGGCGGGCTGCGGCAGGCCGAGCATCACCGTCAGGCCGGCCGACTGCAGCATGGGCGAAGCGCCCAAGGCCCACACCTGCGCCCGGTCCTCGTCGCCGTCGGCGCCGGGCAGCTCGCCGATGCCGCCGCTCGGATGGTCATGCACCAGGCTGAAAAGCGGCGTACCGTCGATGGAGGTTCCCGGGTCGGCCAGCGCCTCGCCCGGGCCGGCGATCGCCATCACCATGCCGTCTGCGTTCACGAGCATCAGCATCGCGCCCTGCACCGCGAGCTGCTTGTAGGATTCTTCCGCGAACTTACGCAGGTTGAGGGAGGCCACCAGCATGAAGCGCAGCTCGTTGGCTTCGCCCCGGGCCGGCAGCACGATCTGCAGCACCGAGTTGCCCGTCAGCCTGCCGAAGGCGGGCTCGAGGATGAGCCCCTTGGCGCCCGCCAGGCTGCGCTTGACATAGGCCCGGTCCCGGAGGTCGAGGTTGCGCCCGCTGCTCAGCGAATCGCAATGCAGCCAGCCATTGGGCCGCACGGTCAGGATGCCCGTGTATTGAGGGTAGGCCTCGCGCACGTCGGACAGGTAGGCCGAGCACGCGGCACGGTCGGCGCTGTCCAGCATGCGCGAGTGGGCCAGGCCGTAATGAAGCTGCGCCGTGCCCTGGACACGGTGGTCGAGGTCCGCGGCGATGTTCTCCGCCGAGGCGGCCAACGCGCGGCGCGCCGCGTCGATGTCGGCCTCCGCTTCCCGGAAGAACCGCCATCCCAGCAGCAGGGCCGGCATCAACGTCGCCACCAGCACCAGGCTCAGCAGCCGAGCGCGCAAACTCACTGTGGCCGCTCCCCGTGCCACGCGGGAGGGAAGCCTTTCCCAGACAACCTCATCGCCGCCCCTCGCCGGCCTGGGCTGCCCGATGCAACCCTGCCTGCCGTCCATCTTCACTGCACCTGCAGCGGTCGTCCCTGGTTTTCGGCGCGGCGCGCCGGACATTGAGCAGCGGCGCATCACAGGGGCGTTTCGCTTCCGCTTGGCGACGCGCGCGCCTCGCACGGGCACGTCGATTGCCGCCGGGCAGGCTTCCCCCTCGGAGCACCCCATGGCCAACGACACGCGATCCCCCTCGCCCGCCCCCTGCTGCGCGGGCGCCTCGGCCCCGCCCGGTCCGCCGCTGAAGCCGGCAGCCGACATCGCCATCCCCAGCCGCCGCGTTCCGGGCGAAAGCGAGGCGTACCGCCGCGCCCGGATCGAGCTGCTCGCGCAGGAGATCGAGCTGCGGCGCCACATCGAGCGCGTCGCGGCACAGCGCCGTGCCTTGCCCCCGGGCGGCGTGGTGCCGCAGGACTACCGGTTCCAGAGCGAGGACGGACCCGTCATGTTCTCCGGCCTCTTCGGCAAACACGACACGCTGATCACCTACGTCTGGATGTTCGGCCCGCAGCGGGAGCGTCCCTGCCCGATGTGCACCTCGATGCTCAGCGCGCTGGAAGGCGAGATGCCCGACATCCTGCAGCGCGTGTCCTTCGCGGTCGTCGCGTCGTCGCCGATCGAACGGCTGATCGCGTTCAAGAAGGAACGCGGCTGGCGCCACCTGCGGCTGTATTCGTCCGCGGGGACCGACTTCAACGCCGACTACGCCGGCGACACGCCGGGCAACGACGACAACCCGGCCTTCAACGTCTTCACCCGCCGAGACGGCACCCTGCGCCACTTCTGGGGCGACATGATGGGCATGGAGACGGCTGATCCCGGCCAGGATCCACGCGGCGCGCCCGATCCGATGCCGCTGTGGACCATGCTCGACCTCACCCCGGAGGGCCGTGGCACCGACTGGTACCCGAAGCTCGACTACACGCCCTGACTGCCGCGCCGCGCGGCCCGCCTTCAGCGGCAGAGGCGGTAGGCGCCCCGGTCGAGGTGGAAATGGTCGGCGTGCGCGCGGTTGTAGGCCGGCCCGAGCACCCCGTCGAAGAACAGGCACGCGCCCGCATGCACGCTGCGCAGGAAGCGCGCCTCGGGGGCGTCGCCCTGCCAGTCCCGCGCCACCGTGATGCGGCGGCCGCCTTGCAGCACGAAGCCCGCCACGTCGAGCGCGTTGGCCGTGGCGTGCTCGCTGCGCCTGCCGGCCTCGCGGCCGTACACATTGCGGCAGGCATAGCTGCCGAAGTGCTCCAGCCGCCGCACCGGCGTGCCCAGCAGCGCCAGCGCCTGGGGCTGCACCACGTGGCGCTCCCACAGGGCGAGCGACACGGCGGCCGGACAGGTCAGCGAGAAGGGCTCGCCGACCTCGACGGCGGTGCGCCGTATCCGCACGGCATCGCGGAAGCCGCAGCCGTCCGCCGTGTCCCGATCGGGCAGCGGCTGCGCTTCCAGCGGCGTCGTGCCCAGCAGCGCGCGGCAGGCCTCGGGCTGCGCCTGCAATCGCCCGAGCTTGTAGCGCGTGAGCCAGCCGGGCGCCTCGTCGAAGGCCAGCGGGGCCCAGGGGTTGTGCCGGTCGGGCAGCGTCCACAGCCGCCCGTGCGCGGCCCAGGCGGCCAGGCCACCGGCGAGCAGCAGCCAGGCCAGCACCTTCACGGCGCTCAGGCGATGAAGTCCGCCAGCGACCTGCCGTCCGCCAACGCGGCCTTCAGCCAGCCGGGCTTGGGGCCCATGCCGGACCAGGTGTGGCCGGCTTCGTCCCTGTACTTCACCTTCGCACCTTTGGTCACGGCGCCTCCTCGACGCTCGGGCTGCCTGCCCTGCGCCACGTCCCCTTGCACGAACCCCAGGTCGGCGGCCACCAGGCCATAGGCCTTGATCGCCCGCTTGATCCGGCTGACGACGCCGGCGACCTCCTTCTTCCTGGCGGCTTCGGCCTGCACCTTCAGGCTGGCGATCTCTTTCTGCAGTTGGACGAAGGTCTTGGACATGGGCAGGGTCATTTGGCGCGAGGAGCGGAAAGGCACAGCTTAAGCCATCCCCCCGAGGCGGCCGCCCTGCAGTCGATGAAGGCACTCAGTGCCGCGTCGTTCAGGCGCTGCATCCCGCCTGCATCGCCCTGTCAGCCGGGCACGCACAGGTGGAGGCTGTGCTCGAGGGCGTCGTAGACGCGCCATTCGACGGCCAGCGCGAGCGCCCCGGCCGCCAACATCAGCATCCAGGCGCCCGCGGCACGGGCCAGCCGCCGGGCCGTGGGAAGGCCGCGCTGCAACGGCGTGCCCGCCGTCCGCGGCGGCAGGGGGGTGGAGAGGTTCATCAGTCGCTTTCCAGGGCCAGTGCCTCGGCGTCCAGTGCGGCGCCCGGCGCGCCGCGGTGGACCGATGCTCGGGGCCCCGGATGAATCTGCGCTGAAGCCGCGCCGGCTGCGCAGCCGCGCGGATCGGCTTCAGCCTGCCTTCATCCTGCCGCTGCACGATGCATCACCCCTGCCCTTCGGCGGGACCGAGGGAGATGGCATTGACGATGGCGACCTCCGCGCCCTTCGCGCCGCGGCCTGCGCCGCCCGCGGCACCCGTGCTGCAGGTGCATGACGAGACCGACGCGCGGCGACGCGCGGTGGAGGCCTTCATCCAGGCCGTCTACCACCGCCGCTACGGCGCGCGCATCACGCGCTTCGCCCCCACGCTGGTGGCGCTGTGGCACGAGGGCTGCATCACGGCGGCAGCGGGCTACCGGGCCGCCAGCACCGGCCCACTGTTCCTGGAACGCTACCTGCCCGAGCCGGTGGAGCGCCTGCTGGCGACGCCCGCTCCCCCGCGCCGCGGCATCGTCGAGGTCGGGCACCTGGCGGCCGGCCGGGCCGGCGAGGGGCGGCGGCTGGTGCTGATGCTGGCGGCCCACCTGGCGACACTCGACTGCGAATGGGTGGTGAGCACCTTGACGGCCGAGTTGCGCCAGCTCTTCGTGCGCATCGGCGTCGTGCCGCTCACGCTCGGGGCGGCCGATCCCGCCCGGCTGGGAACGGAGGCGGGCGACTGGGGCAGCTACTACGACCATGCCCCGGTGGTGCTGGCCGGGCACCTGCCCCGGGCGATGCGCCACATCGACCAGTACTCGGCTGCCACGGGGGCGAACCGGTGAGCCCGCCACCGGCTTCGGACGCGCCTTCGGCGCCTGCCCTGGGCGACGGCCTGCGCAGCCTCTCCCGCGCGGCGCTCGACGCCGAGGTGGTTGCGCTGGCCGCCGTGCTGCGCGCGTCCCGCGTGCACGTGCTGGCCAGCCTGATGGACAACTCGCCGGCCTGGGCCGTGGCCGACCTGGCTGCCGCCAGGGCGGGCATCGTGCACATCCCGCTGCCGCTGTTCTTCACCGCCGCGCAGATCGGCCATGCGCTGCAGGCGGCGGGCGCCGACGCGCTGCTCGCGCCGCGCGAGGCGGCAGCCCGCTGGCCCGGCGCGCCGCAACGGCCGTGCAGCGTGGCCGGCGAGGCGCTGTGCCTCGTGCGCCTGGCCGCGGTGCCGGCCGCGATGCCCGCAGGCACGGCGAAGATCACCTTCACCTCCGGCTCCACCGGCACGCCCAAGGGCGTCTGCCTGGGCGGGCCGGCGCTGCAGGCGGTCGCCACCGGGCTGGCGCAGGCGCTGGCGCCGCTTGAGATCCGGCGCCACCTGTGCGCCCTGCCGCTGGCCGTGCTGCTGGAGAACATCGCCGGACTGCTGGCCCCGCTGGCTGCCGGCGCCGAGTGCATCGTGCCGCCGCTGCAGCAGGCCGGCCTGAACGGCTCGTCGGGCTTCGACCCGGCGCAGTTCGATGCGGCCGTGGCACGCCACGCGCCGCACAGCGTCATCCTGCTGCCGCAGATGCTGACGGCCTGGGTCGCCCATCTGGCGCACAGCCGCCGGCGCGCGCCGGTGTCGCTGCGCTTCGTGGCGGTCGGAGGCGCCGCAGTGGGCGCGCCGCTGCTGGCCGCGGCGCGGGCGCTCGGCATCCCGGCCTACGAAGGTTATGGGCTGTCGGAAGGCGCCTCGGTGCAGACGCTGAACCTGCCCGGGGCCGACCTGCCCGGCAGCGCCGGGCGGCCGCTGCCGCATGCCCGCCTGCGCATCTCCAGCAGCGGCGAGATCGAGGCCGCCGGCAGCCTGATGCTCGGCTACCTGGGCGACGACGCCGGCCCGCCGGCCTGGTGGCCGACCGGGGACCTCGGGCGCATCGACGACGACGGCTTCCTGCACGTGCAGGGTCGCCGCAAGAACGTGCTGATCACGGCCTTCGGCCGCAACGTGTCGCCAGAGTGGGTGGAGACCGCGCTGCAGAGCGACCCGGCGGTGGCGGCGGCAGCGGTGTTCGGCGACGGCCAGCCGGTGCTCGGCGCCGTGCTGTGGCCGATGCCGGGCGCCGGCGACGCCGAACTGCAGCGCGCGGTGGACGCCGCCAATGCCACCCTGCCCGACTACGCGCGCGTGGTCCGGTGGACACGGGGCATCGCGCCGTTCAGCGCCACTGCCGGATTCGCGACGGCCAACGGCAGGCCGCAGCGCGCAGCCATCTTCCAAGCCCATGCCGCCGCCCTGCTGCCGGGCGCCGCGGCACAACCTGCATGACACCCGGAACCCCTCCATGAGCTTCTACGAACGACTCGTCAGAGACACCCAGGCCGCACGCGCCGGCATGCTCGCGGCACCCATCATCCAGGGCTGCCTGCGGGGCGTGGTCTCGCTGCCCAGCTACGTGGCCTTCCTGACGCAGGCGTACCACCACGTGCGCCATACCGTGCCGCTGCTGCGCGCCTTCAAGGCCCGCCTCCCGGCAGGACGCGAGTGGCTGGCCGGGCCGCTGCAGGAATACATCGACGAAGAGCAGGGCCACGACGAGTGGATCCTCGACGACCTGCGCGCCTGCGGCGCCGACGCCGATGCGGTGCGCCACGGCCGGCCGGGCACGGCCACGGAGCTGATGGTGGCCTACGCCTACGACCTGATCGCTCGCCGCAATCCGCTGGGCTTCTTCGGCATGGTGCATGTGCTGGAGGGCACCAGCGTTGCGCTGGCGCTGCAGGCAGCCGACCAGATCCAGTACCACCTGGGGCTGCCGGACAGCGCCTTCAGCTACCTGCGCTCCCACGGCACGCTGGACCAGGCGCACGTGGCGCATTTCCAGCTGCTGATGGACCGCATCGACGATACCGGCGACCAGGCGGACATCGTGCATGCCGCCCGGATGTTCTACCACCTGTACGGCGACGTCTTCCGCAGCCTGCCGGTGCCGGCCGACGCGAAGGTGGCCGCATGAAGCCCGGCGACGCAAGGGTGCTGCTGACCGGCGCCGCCGGCGGCATCGGCCAGGCGGTGGCCGGCGCGCTGGTGGAGGCGGGCGCGGCGGTGCTGCTGGCCGGCCGGTCGGCGGCCGCGTTGTCGGCACAGTCCCGGGCGCTGCAGCCACAGCCCGATCCGGCGCGGGTGCACTGGCACCAGGTCGAGCTGGAGGACTTCGGCTCGATCGCCGAACTGGCGCGGGTGGCCTCGGACTGGCGGTGCAACGTGGTGGTGCACGGCGCGGGGCTGCCCGCGTTCGGGCGGCTCGAAGCCATCGACCCGGCCGAGATGCACCGGCTGCTGCAGGTCAACCTGCTGGCGCCGATGGTGCTGACCCAGGCCTTGCTGCCCCATCTGCGCAGCCTGCCGCAGGCGCAGGTGCTGTACGTCGGCTCGGTGCTGGGCGCCCTCGGTCTGCCGGGCTACAGCGTCTACGGAGCCAGCAAGGCCGGCCTGCGCGGCTTTGCGCAGGCCTTGCGCCGCGAGCTGGCCGACGGGCCGGTCCAGGTGCAGTACCTCGGTCCGCGCAGCACCCGCACCCGCTTCAATTCGGCCGCGGCACGGGCCCACGCCGAGCAGACCGGCACGGCATCGGACACCCCGCAGCAGGTGGCCCGCGCCCTGCTGCGGATGCTGGGCGACGGGACGCCCGAGCGTTTTCTCGGTACCTCCGAGCGGGCTGCCGTCCGCATCAACGGCCTGGCCCCGACGCTGCTCGACGCGGCGTTCTCCGGCCACCGCAGGCACCTGCCGCCCGCGGCACCCCCCTCACCCCCGACCCCCGCCACCGCCACTGCGCCGCGAGCCTGACATGTCCAGAGATCCTTTCAAGACCCGCACCCTTGCGAACCCCCTGCGCCGCCGCATGGCCGGCGCCCTGCTCTGCGCCGCCGCCGGGCTGGCCCTGCCCCTGGGCGCCGGTGCTGCGGCCGTCGACGACGGCGTGATGCAGCTCCAGCGCGAGTGGGAGGTGATCCAGTACCAATCGCCCGCACAGGCGCGCGAACGGCAGTTCGAGGCGCTGGCGGCCAAGGCGCACCAGCTGAGCGAGACCTACCCGGCCGCCAGCGCGCCGCTGATCTGGGAAGGCATCATCGTCAGCTCGTGGGCGGGCGCCAAGGGCGGCCTCGGGGCGCTCGGCCTGGCCAAGCAGGCGCGTTCGCTCTACGAGAGGGCGATCCAGATCGACGGCCATGCGCTCGACGGCTCGGCCTACAACAGCCTGGGCGTGCTGTACTACAAGGTGCCCGGCTGGCCGCTGGGCTTCGGCGACAAGGCCAAGGCGGCCGAACTGCTGCAGAAGGCCCTGGCCATCAACCCCGACGGCATCGACCCGAACTACTTCTACGCCGAATACCTGGTCGAGACGCACCAGGCCGACCAGGCCATCCCGTACCTGGAACGCGCGCTGCAGGCGCCGCCGCGCGCGGGCCGGCAGATCGCCGACAGCGGCCGGCGCGAGGAAGCGCGCCAGCTGCTGGCGAAGATCAAGCCGCGTTAGCCTTCGGCGCCAGCACGGCGCGCACGCCGCGGCCGCCCTCGCCGGCACCGATGCGCAAGACCAGGCCGTGCAGGTCGGCGATGCGTTGCACGATGGAGATGCCCAGGCCGCTGCCCGTCTCCAGCTGGCCCGGCGGGCGGTGGAAGCGCTGGCCCAGCGCGGCGAGTTGCGCATCCGGCAGCGGCTCGCCCGCGTTCTCCATCACCAGCTGCGACGCCTCCATGCGCAGCGTCACGGCCGAGCCTTCGGGCGCATAACGCACCGCGTTGTCGAGCAGGTTGCGCAGCACGACGGCGATCAGCTGCGGGTCGCCGCGCAGGGGCATCGCGGGGCGGCCGCCGGCAGGCCACTCGCAGGCCAGTTCGATGCGGCGCCGCTGGGCCAGTGCCAGGCAGTCGTTCATCACCCGCTCGACCACGCCCGGCCAGTCGATCTGCGTGGTGAGCAGCGCGGCATCGGCGCTCTCGGCCCGAGACAGCGCCAGCAGCTGCGTCACCAGACGGTCCATGCGCTCGAGCCCGGCGTCCAGCCGCGCCTCGGCATGGGTGCGCTCGGCCACGTCGCGCGAGCGGCGCACCACCTCCCACTGCGCGCGCAAGGTGGCCAGCGGCGTGCGCAGTTCGTGCGCGGCGTCGGCAACGAAGCGCCGCTCGCGCATCAGCAGCTCGGCCACGCGGCCGAAGGAGCCGTTGATGGCGACGACCAGCGGCGCCAGCTCGACCGGCACCTGCTGCGGCGCGGCCAGCGGCGCCAGGTCGTCGGCAGCACGTGATTTGAGATCGTCGGCCAGCGCATGCACGGGCGCCAGCGCGCGGCGTACCGCCCAGGCCATGACGACCAGCAGCACCGGCATCATCAGCAGCCAGGGCACCAGCTGGCTGAGCGTGAGCCCGGCGACGACCTCGTCGCGCTCGTACACGCGCTGCCCCGCCGCCACCAGCCGGCTCCCGTCGCTCGACTGGAGGTAGTAGATGCGCCAGCGGCTGCCGTCGATCGTCTGGTCGACGAAGCCCACGGCATCGGGCAGGTGCCGCAGCTGCGCGCCTTCGCGGTCGTTGAGGATGCGGGAGCCCTGCCCGTCCCACACCGCGATCGCGAGATCGCCGAGATCGGCGGCGCCCTCGCTGGCGCCGTGCCGCGGCGCCGGCGGCTCCACCGCATGGGTGTCGCCGGCCATCACCAGCGTGGACTGCACCTCGCGCGCCAGGCGGATCAGCTCCGAGTCGTACAACTCGTCGACCTCGTGGCGGGCGCGGTCCACCGACACCAGCATCGCCAACGCCCACACCAGCGGCGCGCACAGGAGCAGCGACAGCAGCAGCCGGCGCTGCAGGCTCATTGGATTCCCCTCCGCACTGCGGCGGTCATGCCGGCTCCGCCGCACCGAGCGAGTAGCCCACGCCGCGCACCGTGCGCACGACGCCCGGATGGATCTTGCGCCGCAGGTGGTAGACGTGCACCTCGAGCGCATTGCTCTCCGGCTCGTTGCCGTTCCAGTCGTAGAGCTTCTCGAGCAGCGCGGCCTTCGACAGGATGCGGTCCGGATCGGTCATCAGCGCCTCCAGCAGCGCCAGTTCGCGTGCCGTGAGGTCGACGGTGCGGCCCTGCCACTGCACACGCTTGGAGGACGGGTCGTAGGTCAGCGCGCCGTGCTGCCACACCGGCTGCGACCGACCGGCCGTGCGCCGCAGCAGCGCACGCAGCCGCGCTGCCAGCTCGTCCACGCCGACGGGCTTGACGAGGTAGTCGTCGGCGCCGGCATCCAGGCCGGCGATGCGCTGCTCGACCGCATCGCGCGCGGTGAGGATCATGATCGGCACCTCGACGCCGCGCGAGCGCCACTGCGCCAGCCAGGCCATGCCGTCGGCGCCCGGCAGGCCCAGGTCGAGCAAGGCGACGTCGTAGGCCGCGCCGGCGATCGCGCCATCGGCCTGCGCGCCCAACTGGAACCAGTCCACCGCATGGCCGGCCTGCCGCAGGCCGGTGGCCAGGGCCTCGCCCAACAGGAAATCGTCTTCGACGATGAGGACCCGCATCGGCCTATCCTACGCGGGTGGTGGCGGGCGTCCGCCTCGGCGAAGCGGCATCCGTCGCAACGGCCCCATCGCCGTTACGATGGGGCGCCCCACCCGCACCGCCAACCCATGACCACACGATGATCCGACTGCAGCTCGACCTGGAGCTCAACTACGAAGTCGACGCCCACGGCGCCGACTTCATCTTCAACATCCACGCGGCGCAAACGCCCTGCCAGAAAGTTTCCAACGAGCGTCTCACGCTCAGCCAGCCGGTCGCCACGCACATGCACACCGACCCCGCCAACGGCACGCGCTACATGCGGCTGCGCGGCGAGCCGGGCCCGCTGAAGGTCTCCTACTCCGCCACCGTGGACATCGCGCACCACCGTGCCGACCCGGCCCAGGTCGCCGAAGTGCCCGTGCGCTCGCTGCCACCGCATGCACTGAGCTATGTCTACCCGAGCCGCTACTGCGAGTCGGACCGGATGGTGCAGTTCGCGATCCAGGAGTTCGGCTCGCTCTGGCAGGGCTACGGCCGGGTCAAGGCGATCGAGGAATGGGTCCGGCGGCGGGTGACCTTCACGTCGAACACCTCCAACTCCAACACCTCGGCCGTGAACACGCTGGTCGATCGCGTCGGGGTCTGCCGGGACTTCGCCCACCTGATGATCGCGCTGTGCCGCGCGGTCAACATCCCCGCGCGCTTCGCCACCGGCACCGACTACGGCGCCGACCCGGCGCTGGGCCCGCCCGATTTCCACGCGTACGTCGAAGCCTACCTCGGCGACCGCTGGTATCTCTTCGACCCGTCGGGCACCGCCATCCCGATGGGGCTGGTGCGCTTCGGCACGGGCCGCGATGCGGCGGACGTGGCCTTCGCGACCATCTTCGGCGCCGTGCGCTCGTCGCC
The DNA here is from genome assembly GCF_036621135.1 of Aquincola agrisoli. Lineage (NCBI taxonomy): Bacteria > Pseudomonadati > Pseudomonadota > Betaproteobacteria > Burkholderiales > Sphaerotilaceae > Aquincola > Aquincola agrisoli. The sequence continues at coordinate 124,527 of NZ_JAZIBG010000008.1, read as the reverse complement.
GCCCGTGATCACCACCTTCGCGGTCGAGGACGCCGCCAAGGGCCTGCGGCGGCCGGAACGCTGCACCGACGCGCTCTCCACGCAGTCGTAGGCGGCGCGCAGGTACGGCGCTTGCCCTGGCGGGGCTCCACTCACGGAGGCCGTCCCATGAAGCAGCTTGCAAGCGTCGTCCTGACAGCAACCTTCGCCGCATCCGCGGCGGCGGGCGACTTGTACCTCGGTGCCGGGCTCCCCGGCCTCTCCGTCGGCTACGCCCATCCGCTGAACGACCGCTTTTCGCTGCGGGCCGACCTGACGACGATCGGCCGCCTCAGCAAGGGCAAGACCGAGGACGGCCTGCGCTACGACGGCGACATCCGCGCCGACCGGCTCGGCCTCTTCGCCGACTGGTTCGTGGCCGGCAAGTTCCGGTTGACGGGCGGGCTGACGCTGCACGACGCACGCGCGAGCCTGGCCGGGCGCGGCAACGGCGGCACGATCACCATCGGCGACACCACCTACGTGGCCGGGCCGGACGACCGCCTGCGGGTCAAGGTGAAGTACCCGACGGTGATGCCCTACCTCGGCGTCGGCTTCGGCCGCCCGCCCCGCGCCACCGGCGGCTGGGGCTTCATGTTCGATGCAGGCCTCTCGATGGGCAAGCCGAAGGTCACCGGCCGCGCCACGGGGCCGCTGCTGTCGAACGCGGTGGCGCAGGACGACATCGATCGCGAGCTCGAGGACATCCGCGACGACTTCGAGCGCATCCGCGGCATCCCGCAGTTGAACTTCAGCGTGCACTACCGGTTCTGACGGCCATGGCCCGAACCGCCCAGTCCCCTGTCCGCCGGCATGCTGCGCACGCCGCGCTGGCCGCTCTGCTGGCGGCAGCCGGCCTGGCAGGGGCGCAGCCCACCGCCGACAGCGCCTGGGCTGCGCTGCAGGACGGCACGATCGTGCTGCTGCGCCATGCGCAGGCACCAGGCGTCGGCGATCCCTCGGGCTTCAAGCTCGGCGACTGCAGCACCCAGCGCAACCTCAGCGAGGCCGGACGTGCGCAGGCGCGCGGCATCGGCGAGCGGTTCCGCACGCAGGGCGTGGCCGTCGGTGCGGTCCTCACCTCGCAGTGGTGCCGCACGCGCGACACGGCCGAGCTGGCCTTTCCGGGACAGGCCCGCGACGACCCGGACTTCAACTCGTTCTTCGGCGACGGCGCCCGCGAGGCCGCGCAGAGCGCCGCGGCCGCCGCCACGCTGAGCCGCTGGCGCGGGCCGGGCGTGATGGTCGTCGTCACCCACCAGGTCAACATCACCGCGCTGACCGGCATCGTGCCCGCGTCCGGCGAGGCGGTGGTGGTGCGCCCGAAGGCCGGCGGCATCGAGGTGGTGGGCCGGCTGCACCCTTGAACGCCGGCTAGGGCGTGGTGCAGCTGTAGCTGGCGGCCTGCTTCGGATCGCCCGCGACGTAGCGGGGATACGCCGGGTAGCGGCACATCGGCCTCGTCGCGCCCACCGTGAACGGCGGCAGCCGCTCCATCGTGCTGACGACCGGGGCGTCGGGCGGCACGACGTTCTTCTCCACCCAATCGGTCGACATGCCGATCAGGTCGATGTACTGCGGCTCGGCCGTGCCGGCAGGCAGGCTCTGCACCGTTCCGCCATGATCCCCGTTGGGCAGCACGTAGAAGCGGATGTACCGGTCGACGGTCGGCTGGCCCGATCGCGCCACCACGCGGTCGTACCAGCGCATCACCGTGTTCGGGTGCGACGCATAGTCGGAACCCTGGACCTTGACGATGAGCTTGCCGCCGCGCGCGAAGAAGCGGCTCAGGTCGGTGTTCAGCGAATCGATGATCGCCGATGACGCGACGATCTGCTCCCTGAAGGCAGCGATCGAGAAGTTGACCAGGTTGAACGCCGGGTCCTTGAGGATCCCGTAACTGACCGTGGCGCCCGGCTGGCCCAATGCCGGCTGCACCGACGGCGTGGGTTGCGGCGTGATGTTGAGCCAGCCCCCCTGGGCCTCGCGGCCCACGCCGTAACCCGGGAACTCCGACCAGCCGTTGGCCAGTTCAAAACCGAAGCGCGTCGGTGCGTGCATCTGGTTCAGCGTGGCGATCTGCGCGTCGGAGACGCAGGTGTTGCCGGTGTCGGCGCCACCGTCGCAGCGGATCGCCGCGTAGGGCTGCGCCGCGCGTTGCGGATCGAACAGGGCACCACAGCCGAGATAGTGGTTGATGACGCCATCGGTGAGTCCGTCGAGCCCATCGCACTGGCGCAGCACTTCGGCGCCGATCGCGGCTTGTTTGGCGGGCGGAATCCACCCGCTTCCGGTCTGCACGGTCGCCAACAGCGTCTTGTGGATCACGTGCGCCGAATAGCCGATCAGCGGTGCGGTCGCGACGACGCCGTCGTAATCCTCCGGGTAGCGCTGCGCGACCTCCATCGCTTCCCGGCCGCCCTGCGACTGGCCCATGAAATAGCTGACACGCGGCCGCGAGCCGTACAGCCGCTCGATGATCGCAAACGCCGTGTCATGGGTCTTCTTCAAGGCAGCATGGCCGAAGTTGACCCAGGCTTCCTGGTTCAAGGCCCAGGTCGCCGTGGTGCTCGGGTCCTGGTGGCCGGAGTCGCTGCCGAACATCGCATAGCCGCTGAGCAGCGGGTACGGCGCATTGGGCGGATAAGCGCCGCTGATCGGCGAACCCGAAGCGCCGATCGCCGCGAGGTTCGACGGAATGGAGCCGTTCAGACCCCCGCCGCCGACCTGGATCGCCTTCTGGTTCCACTGGGTCGGGACGTTGAGCTGGAAGTTGATCGGCGGCGCCGCAGGGTCCACGGGACGGATCGAGCCGAGGATGCGGCAGTATTCCGGCAGCGCACGCGTGACGCTGGTGGCCCCGACGGTTTCAGGGGCGGCGGCCACCACGGTGGCCGCCGTGATGGTGGCGCCCGTCGTCGGCAAGCCGATCGACGCCGCATCGATGCCCTGCCCCGTCAACGAGGCGCACGAGGACGAGGGCGTCTTCAGCGGGAGCGCGCTGGTATCGACGAATGCGGCGTCGGGATCCTCGTCGCTACCGCTGCATCCGGCGCCGAGCAGGGCCAGCGTTGCCGGCAGGACGAACAGGGCGAGGCGTGAGCCGGCCGAAGTCCACATGCATGTCTCCTGTCATTGTGATGCGCCGGAATCTAGCGACGCCGGCGGCACCTGCCTACGCCAGACGGGGCAATCCAGATATGGTGTTCCACGCAAGGCCGCGGGCGGCCCGCGACGTGCCGCTGCGCGGCCTACCCGGGCGGCAGCGCCTGCCGGGCCATCGCCAGCCGCCGCCGGCTGACGAAGCGGCGCGGCAGGCCGCTCAACGGATCGGCGAAGGCCATCTCGCGCGCCAGCAGCTGCAGCGGCCGGGCATGGTCGGGCGGCGTGCCCGGGGCGGGCATCGGCCACAGCACGGGGTAGATGCGGTCGCCCACGATGGGCAGGCCGAGCGCGTTGAGCTGCGCGCGCAGCTGGTGTTTGCGGCCGGTCAGCGGCGTGAGCCGGTAGTGCGCGCGCTCGCCGGCCTGCGGTTCGCCGGGCGGCACGCCCAGCCGCTCGATCAGCTCGATGCGGGTGTGGGCGTTGGGCTCGCCGTCGACCACCGCCATCTGCATGAAGGCCTCCCCCGGCCGCTCCTGCAGCCGGCTGCTGGCGGTGAACGGCAGCGCCAGATCGGCGCGCCATGGCGCCACGGCCTCGTAGACCTTGTGCACCTGCCGCTCGCGCAACAGCGACTGGTAGGCGTGCCGCGTGGCGGGCTGCACGGTGAACAGCAGCACGCCGGCGGTCTCCAGATCGAGCCGGTGCATCGGCACCAGCGTGTCGATGCCGAGCTGGCGCTTGAGCCGCACGAGCACCGTCTCCTGCAGGTAGCGGCCGCCGGGCGTCACCGGCAAGAAGTGCGGCTTGTCCGCCACGACGAGGTGCTCGTCCTGGTGCAGCACCTCGACCTCGAACGGAACACGCGGCTCCGGCGGCAGGCTGCGCCAGTACCAGAACACCGCGCCCGGCCTGCAGGGGGCATGCGCCGGCACCGGCTGCCCGTGCAGGTCGAGCACGTCGCCCCGGGCGAGGCGCGCGGGCCAGTCGTCGACGGCGGGCAGCCGCGCGGCCAGGAACGCCGCCACGTCGGGCCACGGCCCGTTGCCCACGGCCACGCGGCTGGGGCTGACGCCATCGCGCGCCGGGGGCGTCCAGTCCGGGCGGGGTCGGCTCATCGGGCGGGCCTGCGTGGGGTCACGAGGCGTCGAGCCGCCGCGCACGCGCGAGCCGCCAGGCTTCGCCAGCGTCGGTGGCGTCGAAGACCTGGTCGGCCGTCGTCGCGGTTTCGCGCAGGCGGCTGTCGAGCGCGAGGCGATTGTCGAAGACGAAGCATTCGCCCTGCCAGTCGCGGTCGGCGTCCGGGAGTTGCTGGAAGTAGTTGAGGATGCCGCCCTCGAGCTGGAACACGTCGAGCCCGAGGCTGCGCAGCCACGGCGCGGTCTTGTCGCAGCGCACGCCGCCGGTGCAGTACATCGCCACCGGCGTGCCCGCGGCCCGCCAGGCGGGCGCGTGCGCCTGCACGTAGGCGACGAAGTCGCGGAAGTTGCGCACCTGCGGATCGGCCGCGCCGCGAAAGTGCCCGAGCCGGAACTCGAAGTGGTTGCGGTTGTCCAGCAGCACCACGTCGTCGCGCGCCAGCAGGGCCCGCCAGGCGGCCGGTGGCAGGTGGCTGGCGTCGCGCTCGTCGGGCGGGGGCAGCGCATCGCCGCCCGGCAGGCCGAGCGCCACGATCTCGGGCTTGACCACCACCTTCAGGCGGCCGAACGGCGCGGTGGTGCAGGCGCTGTGCTTGAAGGCCATGCCCCGCAGCACGCCGCCGAGCGTGCCGGGCTGCTGCAACGCGGCCTCGAAGGCATGCACCGCGGCGGCCGTGCCCGAAACGGCACCGCTGAGGCCTTCGGCGGCCAGCGTGATGCTGCCCTGCAGGCCGGCTGCCAGCCGGCGCACGGCGGCCGCCGCCGCGGCCGGGTCGGCCAGCGGCGTGAAGCGGTAGAAGGCGCTGTGCAGCAGCGCTGCCGGGGCGGTGTCGGGCATGGAGTGCGATTTTCGCAGGCCGGGCGCAGACGGCCGGCCCACCGGGCGCGGCTCAGGGCCGCTTGCGCGGGCCCGGGCTGCCGGCGCTGCCGCTGCCCGCCTGGTCGAGCCACAGCAGCGCGTCGACATAAGGCATGAAGCGGTCCAGGTAGTCCGGCGACAGCGTGCGCATCAGCGTGAGCGCGCGGTGCACCAACTGGTGCGAATGCAGCGGACCCGCGTTCTCGGGGACCTTCGCCAGCGACTGCGTCAGGCGCTGGTCGGCGCTGAGCCGCGACCAGGTGCGCCGGAAGTAGCTGAGCGCCTTCAGCTCGGGCGGCGCGGACGACAGGCCGGGCGCAGCCGGCTCGCCGCCCTGCACCGCGACGGCGGCAGCGGGGGCGTGGCAGGCGATGTGCTCGACCAGTTCGGCGAGCGGCCCGCGGGTGGGCGCGCGTGGCAGGCCGCGCGCCTCGGCCGCGGGGGCACCGGCCTGCCCCCGGTGCTCGCCATACGCCGCCAGCAGCCGCGCCACCCTCTCGTCCAGCAGCCGCCGGGCTTCGCCTTCCTGCGCCGCGGCGCGCCGTGCCAGTGCCTCGATGAAGCGGAAGCGGACCGGGTCGGCGTGCTGCGCACCGCGCGACCGCCAGGCCTCGATCGTCGCGAGGTGGCCGGGAGCGTGTTCGTCACCCACGGGGCTTGGCGCTCTCTGGCTGGCCCGGCCGCGGCATCGGCGCCATCTCCACGCGCCGGTTGCGCGCGCGGCCCTCGGCATCGGCGTTCGAGGCCACCGCCTGCTCCGAGCCGAAGGCCGCGGCGAACACCTCGGACGACGGAATGCCCTCCTCGATCAGGGTGCGCGTGACGGTCAGCGCCCGCTGGGCCGACAGCTCCCAGTTGTCGGCGAAGCGCCGTGCGCCCTCGCGCACCTGGCGGTTGTCGGTGAAGCCGCTGACCATCAGGATCTCGCCGCGGGCGCCCAGGTAGGCCGCGAGCGGCGCGGCCAGGCTCTTCAGCAGCTGCCGGCCCTCGGGCTGCAGCTCGGCGGAATTGAAGGCGAACAGCACGCTGCCGCTGATGCCGATGCGGCCGTCGGTGAGGGTCACGCGGCCCGCCGCCAGCGGACCGGCCAGCGCCTGCTCCAGCGTCTGCAAGCGCTTCGCCTCGGCCTGCCGCTGCGTGACCTCGGCCTCCAGCCGGCCGACGAGGTCCAGCTGCATGCCGAGCGCGCACACCAGGATCAATGCAAATGCACCGACCAGGCCTGCCATCAGGTCGCCGAAGACGGCCCACACGGGCACCGCGGGCTCGGCGCCGGCGTCGATGTCCTCGGTCATCACGCCTCGCTCGGTTCCGGGGCCGGCCTGCGCGCGAACTGCTGCAGGTCTTCCACGATCTGCTTCTGCGACATGATGCTCAGGTCGATCACCTCGCGCGCCTGCGCCACGTAGTAGGCGAGCTGCTCGTCGCTGCGTGCGATGGACTTGCCGAGCGCGCCCTCGATGCGCTGCAGGTGCGCCGCCAGCTTGTCGTTCGACTGGCTGAACAGCTCGACCGCGAGGCCGAACGCCTCGCCCAGGCTCGCGACCTCGGCGGCGCCGCCGGCCACCTGCGCGGCGGCGGCGGCCATCCGGCTCGCCTCCGCCTCGGCCTGCGCGGTGAACCGCGTGCCCGCCCGGTCCAGCGCCTCGGCCGCCGCGGCGACCAGCGTGTCGATCGCCGTCCGTTGCTCCGACGCGGCCTGGTTCACCGCGTCGAGCAGCGTGGCCAGCGTGCCGAGGATGCGGCTGCGTTCGTCCAGCATCGCGTTGTCGCGCGCCATGCCGTCGGAGAGCTGCTGCCGCAGCTCCCCGATCACCTCGGCCGCGGCCTGCGGCGCCTGCGCGGCGGCCTGCATCAGCCCGGCGATCTCGGCGACCGTGCTGCGCGCCTGCGCCTCGGCCTGCGCGCTCATCTCGCGGGCCGTGAGGGCCAGCGTGTCGCAGACCTGCTGCTGCTGGCGTGCGGCCTGGGCGCCGGCCTGCTGCCACTCCTCACGCAGCGAAGCGGCCATCGACGCCAGTGCCGAAGTCCAGGCCGCCAGCCGCTGCTCGTCACGCGACGCGATGGCGGCCTGCAGTTCGCCATGGGCCCGGTCGACGCCGCTCAGCAGCGAGGCCGCCCGCTGCTCGAAGCCCGCCGCGGCGGCGGACAACGCCTGCCGCGTGTCGGCCGTCAGGGCCTGGCTGGACTGCGCATGCTGCGCCAGCGACTCGCGCCACGTGGCCGACACGCCGTCGACCGCCGTCTCCAGCCGCGCGGCCACGCTGGCCACCAGGTCGGCGGAGCGCTGCTCGAAGGTGCCGGCGAAGCCGTCGAGCGAGGTGCGCCACCGCTCGGCCTGCTGCTGCGTGGCACGCTGGTGCTCGTCGAGCGCGGCCTTCCAGGTGACAGCCACCGCGGTGCTGCCGGACTCGATGCGGGCGCTCAGGCCGTCGAGCTGCTGCTGCACGCCGCGCGAGAGCATCTCGTGCAGCGAAGCGGTCTGCTGCACGATGCCGCCCATCGTGGCCTCGACGGCCGGCCGGATCGCCGCGCCGGCCAGGCGGGCACTCTCGGCCAGGCTGTCCTTCAACGAGCGATCGACCGATGCGGCCAGCCCCGCATAGGCCTGCTCGGCCTGGCCGTGGAAGCGGTCCTGGCTGGCGGCGAGCCGCTCGTTCAACACCTGGTGCTGCTGCGCCATCGCTTCCATCATGGACTGCAGGCGATCGACCAGCACCGGCATCGCCTGGGCCTGCTGCTGGAGCAGCCTCAGCGATTCGTCCCGGTGGTGCGCCCGCGAGAAGGCGCGCAGGCGGGTCGCGACGTGCGCATCGAGCCGCTGCGAGGCCTGCAGCCGTTCCCGGCGGCACAGGGCCGAGATGAGGCCCAGCATCGCGGAGGTGGCCACGCCCGCGACCGAGGTGCCGAACGCCAGCCCCAGGCCCTTGACCGGCGCCGACAGCGAGGCGCGGATGCCCTGCATGTCCGTCGCGCTCTCGAGCGCCAGGCCGGTGCCGTTCAGCGTGACCACCATGCCCAGGAAGGTGCCGAGCATGCCCAGCAGCACCAGCAGCCCCGACAGGTACGGCGCCAGGGCCGGGCCGGGCAGGCCCGTGCGCTCCCCTTCGATGCGCAGGCGCACCGCGTTCTGCAGCGACGGGTGCAGCCGGCCGAGCCAGGGGCCGAGGGTGTCGGGGGCCGGGCCCGTGTCGGCCAGCGCCGCCGCCAGCGTGGCGGTCGCCGCCCGGTATCGGTACAGCTCCAGCGCGCCCGCGACGTAGAACGCGCCGATGAGCAGCGTCATCGCCAGCGCCAGCGGATTGGCGCCGACATAGCCCGAGCCCACCCAGCACAAGGCGGCCAGGCCTGCGACGAAGGCGACGTGAGGGAGGTGTCTGGTCATGGCGGACGGCCCGTTCAGGCAGGCTGCTGGCGAAGGGCCGCAAGCAGCCCTTCGATGGGTTGAAATCGAACGTCCAGCTCCGCGAGCAGCACGGCCTGCATGTCCTCGCGGAAGCGGGCCGGCCACGCGGCATCGGGCGGCGCTTCGCCACCGCCTTCGGGCGCCAGACCGGCCTGGCGCAGGCGCTCGAAGTGCTTCGCCAGCATCGCCGGCACGGTGGCCAGCAGGCTGCTCTCGCGCACGGCCAGCACCTGCTCCATCACCGCGTCCACCGCGGCCAGCCGCGCGAGCTCGGGCGACCTGGCGCCCAGTGCCGAGCGCAGGCGGCCGCGCAAGGGCGCGATGCCCGCCTCCATGGCCTGCTGCCGCGCGAGATAGCGCCGGCGGTAGGCCGGGAAGCCGGCCTCGGGGTCGTCGTCCGCGGCGGCGCAGGCCTGCACGATCGCCCTGGCCATCGCGGCACGCACCGCGGTGCAGTCGGCCTCCTCGCGGCCGGCGGCCGGTGCCTCGGGTGCCGCCGCGGCGGGCGTACCGTTCAAGGCCGCCGAGAGCGCGATCGCATCGACCCAGCCGAGCCACTGGCTCAACCGCTCCGCAAACCCTTGTTTGGCGCCAGGAACCTCGACCTCGGTCAGTCGGCCCAGCAAGCGAATGAGCGCCAGGCCGGTCAAGTCCGTGCGCCTCGGCCCCCGCACCATACCGCCAGCAGACATTCGGCTAAAAAAGCCGGGCAGTCTACTACCGATCACTTTTCCGGCCCGGTGGCACCCCGCCCCGCCGGCAGCCGCCACGAGGCCGCCGGCTCACGGCCGTTCGAGCACGGCCATCGCTTCGTCGACGAGCAGGGGGCCTTCGACGGCCACCGCGGGCTGGGCAGCCGCCAGCACCTCGGCGCAGCGCGCACCGAGCGAAGGACCGCCCAGCACCGCCGTCATCTCCGGGGTGGGCGCGCCGTAGACGATGCGCGAGATGCCGGCCCAGAACATCGCGCCCGCGCACATCGCGCAGGGCTCGCCGCTCGCGTACACCGTGGCGCCGCGCAGTGCCTCGGTGCCCAGCGCCTGCGCCGCCTCGCGGATCAACACCACCTCGGCGTGGCCGGTGCAGTCGGCCGTGGTGAGCTGGTTGTTGCGCGAGGTCCAGACCGCCTTGCCGCCGCGCGCCAGCACCGCGCCGAAGGGCATGTCGCCGGCAGCACGGGCCTGGCGCGCCGCATCGATGGCCTGGCGCATGTGCCTCGCGTCCTCGTGGTCGAAGGGCATCTCTTTCTCCATGTAAAGCGGTCGTCGTCAGATCTCGTCGATCGCGGTGCTGCGGGCGGGCGCGCCGCCGATAGCGAAGCGGTCGCGCGAGCGCAGGTAGAAGCTCGCGCCGAAGCGCGCGACGGGGAAGTATTCCTGCAGCCGCACGCGCCAGGCCTCGGTGTCGATGAGGCCGTCGCGCGCATGCAGCCACTGCACGCGGCCAAAGAACACGTAGCGGCTCTCGTTGACGAGCTGCTCGTGCAGCACGCACTCGAAGGCCACCGGCGCCTCGGCGATGCAGGGCACGTCGAGCGTGCGCGCAGGGCGCGTGGTGAAGCCGTTGACCTCCAGCTCGCTCACCTCGGCCGGATGCACCTCCGCGCAGGCATGCATCTGCTCGGCGATGGCCTCGTCGGGCAGGTGCACCACGAACTGGCCGATGCGCAGGATGTTGGCGGCCGTGTCCTTCAGGCGTCCCGGCGCGTGCTGGCGGTTGATGCTCACCATCACCAGCGGTGGGTCCTCGCCGACCATGTTGAACATGGAGAACGGCGCGGCGTTGACCACGCCGGTGGGCCCGAGCGTGGTGACCAGCGCGATCGGCCGCGGCACGATCAGGCTGGCCATCAGCTTGTAGCGCTGGTAGGCGGTGAGCTGGGGGAAATCGATGTCCATGCGGTTCCTCTGCGGCTGGCGGCCCGATCATGCCTTCGTCCGCCAGACCGGCTCCCGCGGACACGCATCGGTCATCATCAGTTTTGCGGTTGCACGGCCCGCGCGCAGCTGCAAGAGTCTGCCGGCAGTGCTCCACTCCGCCAGGCAAGACATACCGCAATGAGACGAAGCGGCTACCTGTTCCGGCAGCTCCTGCGCCTGGCCGTGGTGTGGCGCTGCCGCTGGTGGCGCTGCTGGGCTACAACCTCTGGCGCGAAGCCTCCCATGCACGCCGGGCGGCCTACCAGGCCGTCGAGAGCCATGCCGCCGGCATCGCCCACGACACCGACGCGCTGCTGACGGGCACCGCGCAATACCTGGACTTCCTCGCGATCCGCCCGCAGGTGGTCGCCCTCGACCCGGTCTGCGACCCGGTGCTCGACGACGTCGTACGCCGTCGCCGCCACTTCGCCGACGTGGTCTTGGTCGACCTGGCCGGCAGGCTGGTGTGCTCGGCCGTTGCCGGCCCAGGCGGCCCAGGCGGCCTCGCCGAGGGATACGCGGACCACGCCTGGTTCCAGCAGGCCATGCGGCAGGACCAGCCCGCCCTGGGCAAGCCTTTCCTCGCGTCCATCGTGCGCAGGACCGTGGTGGCCGTCAGCCGCCCGGTAATGGCGCCCGGGCGGGGCCGGATCGGCACCGTGGCCGCGCTGCTGGACCTGGAGAGCCTGCAGGCGGATTGGCAGGCCTACCGTCTGCTGCCGAACACGCGTCTGGCCATCGTCGACGAGACCGCCCGCATCGTCGTCATCCGTCCCGGCTTTGCCCGCTGGGTGGGCGCCGATGCCGGGCCCGCCCTGCGAGCGGCCCTGACCGATAACCCTGCCGGCGTGGGCGTGGCCACCGGCATCGACGGCGTGGCCCGCGCCTTCGCCCGCATGCCGGTGGGCAGTACAGGCTGGTACGCACTGGCCTCGGTGCCCGCGGTCCAGGCCTTTGCCGACTACCACGCCGGGCTGCTGCGCAGCCTGGTGCTCACCGGGGCACTGATGCTGGTGGTGCTGGGCGTGGCCGTGGTGCTGGCGCGCCGGCTCGCCGCGCCCCTGAATGCGCTGGCCGCCACGGCCCGTGCCGTGGCGGGCGGCGACGATTCGGTGCGTGCCGACGAAGCGCTGCCGGGGGAATACGGCGACGTGGCCCGCGAGACCAACGCCATGCTCGAAAGCCGCCAGCGCACCGAGGCCAAGCTCCTGCACCGCGAGCGCCAGCTCGCCGGCCTGGTGGACACCGCGATGGACGCCATCGTGTCGATCGACGCGCAGCACAAGATCAGGCTCTTCAACCGCGCGGCGGCGGAGATGTTCCGCCTGCCGGCCGAACAGGCCATCGGCGAGGACCTCGACCGCTTCATCCCGACGCGCGTGCGCGAAGCCCATCGGCAACACGTCCGCATGTTCGCCCGCACCGGCAGCACGGCGCGACGCATGGGCCTGCTGCAGACGCTCACCGGCCTGCGTGCCGACGGCGAGGAGTTCCCTGTCGAGGCCTCCATCTCGAAGCTGGGTGACGCCGGGCACATGCTCATGACGGTCGTGATACGCGACGCCACCGAACTTCGCCGCGCCGAACGGGCCAGGCTCGCACAGGCGGCCGCCGAATCGGCGAGCCGCGCGAAGACCGACTTCCTCTCGCGCATGAGCCACGAGCTGCGCACGCCGCTCAACGCGATCCTGGGCTTTTCCCAACTGCTGCAGGCCCGTACCATCGACCCGCTGAGCGACGCGCAGCGCCAACAGGTCGAGCACATCCGCCTGGCGGGCTGGCACCTGCTGGCGCTGATCAACGATGTGTTGGACGTGTCGCGCATCGAGGCCGGCCGGCTGACGCTGTCGCCGCGCGCCGTCGATCTGCTCGCGGCACTCGACGAAGCCCTGCGCATCAGCGAAGCCACGGCAGCGCAGCAGCGCATGCGCGTCGAGGCCGACTATCGCGACAGCGGCGGCCTCTGGGTGACGGCCGACCCGGTTCGCCTGCGGCAGGTGCTGCTCAACCTGCTGTCGAACGCCATCAAGTACAACCGGCCCGAAGGCAGTGTGCACCTGCAAGCCAAGCGTGCCGCGCAGCAGGTGCACGTGAGCATCGAGGACACCGGGCTCGGCATGACGGCCGAGCAGCTGGCGCACCTGTACGAGCCCTTCAACCGGCTCGGGCGCGAGCACCACGGCATCGAAGGCACCGGCCTGGGCCTGGCGCTGACCCGGCAGCTGATGGAGCTGATGCACGCCCGCATCGACGTCGAAAGCACCGCGGGCGAAGGCACGCGCGTGACGATCACGCTGGCGGCTGCCGAGGAGCCCACGGCAGCGGCAGGCGCCGCCAGCCCGGCCCCGTCCGTGCCGCAGTTGCCGACGGATGCCGAACCGAACGGCAGCGTGCTCTACATCGAGGACAACCCCTGAACCGCCTGCTGGTGGAACAGCTGCTCCTGCGGTGGCCTCGGGTCACGCTCGCGCAGGCCGACAGCGGCGAGGCCGGTATCGCGCTGGCGCGGTCGATGCGGCCCGACGTGGTGCTGCTCGACCTGCGGCTGCCCGACATGGACGGCCTGGAGGTGCTCGCGGCGCTGAAATCCGACGATTCCACACGAGGGCTGCGCGTCATCGCGCTGTCCGCGAGCGCCATGACCGAGGACGTGAGGGCCGTGCGCGACGCCGGCGCCGCCGACTACTGGACCAAGCCGCTCGACTTCCAGCAGTTCCTCGGCGACATGCAGCGACTGCTGACGTCCGGCGATGCCCGGCCTTAGGCCGCCCGGGCGCGCAGCCGTTCGATGTCGAACCCTGCCACGCGCTTGTAGCGCGCCGCAATCTCCTCCAGCTCGGCGCGCGGCACCACGTCGTCGATGTGCGCGAAGCCGCCCGGCGCGCGCTCGTGCGCGATCTGCATCACCTGCTCGGGCCCGTTGAGCCGGTTGCGCAGCACGATGCCGGTGGTCTTCGGCAGGCGGTCGGCCTCGTATTCCAGCAACGCGTGCGCAGGCGAGCTGAAGCGCCCCTGCTGCAGCAGCCCCATGCATTCGGCGAAGTAGTCGGCATCGAGGATGGCCTGCGCGCTGCCGTTGGAGCCGACGGGATACATCGGGTGCGCGGCGTCGCCCATCAGCGTGACCCGGCCGAAGCTCCAGCGCGGCAGCGTGTCCCGGTCGACCAGCGGGAACTCGTAGATCGCCGGCGCGCCGTCGATGACCGCGGGCACGTCGATCCAGTCCCAGCGCCAGTCCGCGAACCGGCCGGCGAACACCGACTTGTCGACCACCTTGTTCCAGTCGCTGCGCGGCGGCGTGCCGCCGGGCACGCGCAGCTCGGCGATCCAGTTGATGCGCGAGCGGCCTTCGCGGCGCAGCGGCTCCGAGATGGGGTAGCAGACAAACTTCTGGTCCTGGTGGCCGGCCATGAACATCGTGCGGCCGTCGAGGTACGGCGGCGCCTCGGTCACGCCGCGCCACAGCATGCGCTGCGCGAAGCGCGGCGGCGCCTCGTCGGGGTAGTAGAAGCGGCGCACCGCCGAATGGATGCCGTCGGCGCCCACCAGCAGGTCGCCGCGCGCCTGCACCGTGCTGCCGTCGGGGCGCGCGAAGGTGGCGACGACCTCGTCGTCCGACTGCTCGAGCGACACGAAGCTGTGCCCCAGCCGCACGGCCGATTCACCGCACAGGCGCTGCACCTCTTCGAACAGCAGCATCTGGAACTCGCCGCGGTGCACCGAGAACTGCGGCACCGGGTAGCCCGCCGCCAGGCCGCGCGGCTCCTGCCAGATCGGCTGGCCGAAGGCGTTGTAGTAGTGCAGCGCCGAAGTCTCGATGGCCCGCGCCGCCACCGCCTCGCGCAGGCCCAGCGATTCGATCACCGCCACCGCATGCGGCAGCAGGTTGATGCCCACGCCCAGCGGTCGCATGTGCTGCGTGGTCTCGAACACCTCGCTCTCGATGCCCAGGCGCCGCAGCTTCAGCGCCAGCACCAGCCCGGCGATGCCGCCGCCTGCGATCAATACTTTCATGGATCGATCCTTCCAAGCAGCACCCATGGATCTGGCTTCGCCAGTCCATCGGGTGCGCCCCCTCGAGGGGGAGCGCCGAAGGCGCTACGGGGGTGGGCCATCAATCAGCCTTGAAGCCCGTGGCCTTGACGACCGCGGCCCAGCGGGCGGTCTCGCTCTTCAGCATCTGCTCGCTGTCGGCGCGGCTGGTGCCGGTGACGGTGAAGCCCGCGTCCTGCAGCAGCTTCTTCACGTCGGGCGCCTGCAGCGACGCGACCGCGCCGCGCTGCAGCGCATCCAACACCGGCGCGGGCGTGCCGGCCGGGGCGAACAGCGCGAACCAGGCCGAGAAGTCGACCTTCGGCAGGCCGCTCTCGGCGAAGGTGGGCACTTCGGGCAGCAGCGGCGAACGGGCCTGCGCCGTGGTGGCCAGCGCGCGCAGCTTGCCGGCCTTGACCTGCGGCACCGCCAGCGCGGTGGTGACGAAGGCCGCTTGCACGTCGCCCGAGACCAGCGCGGTGATCGCATCGCCGGTCGCGCGGTAGTGCACCGGCTCGATCTTGAAGCCGCCCTGCTCGGCGAACACCTCGGCGCCGAAGTGCCCCGGCGTGCCGGCCCCGAAGGTGGCGAAGTTGACGCGGTCCGGCCTGCCCGCCGCCGTGCCGACGAAGCCCTTCACGTCCTTCGCGGCCGACTGCGCCGGCACCACGAGGATGAAGTCGGAGCGCACCACCTCCGTCACCGGCATCAGTTCCTTCGCCGGGTCGTAGGGCAGCTTGCTGTAGGTGGCCGGCGCGATGCTGATCGAGCCCACCTCGCCCAGCAGCAGCGTGTAGCCGTCGGCCGGGCTCTTGGCCACGGCCTGTGCCGCGATCTGGCCGCCGGCACCGGCGCGGTTGTCGACCACCAGCGTCTGCTTCAGCGTGTCGCCCAGCTTCTGCCCGACGGTGCGGGCGACGATGTCGGGGCCGGTGCCGGGCGGGAAGCCCACCACCAGCTTGAGCTGCCGGTCGGGGAAGCCCTGCGCCGCCGCCGCCAGCGGCACGGCCGACGCGAGCAGCGCCAGCGGCGCCAGGGTGAGGGAACGGCGGCGGACCATGTGTGTCTCCATTGTCGTGATGGCCTCAGTGTGCGCGCGGGCACGGCGGCGGGCTGTCGGCCGAGAAGACGACAACCGCCGCCCGGCCGTGCTGCGCAGCGGCCCGTGATTCTTCGCTACGATCGGCCCCCGCCCCGGAAGGAAGTGATCCTATGACGAAGCTGGCTGAGTTCATGCAGGGAGATTTCGGCACCGACAACGTGGCGGGCTACCTCAGCGGAGGCAAGACCAACCGCAGGTTCAACTACTTCCGCTCCAGCAGCGCCGCGCTGCCGGCCTTCGTCAACGCGCTCGAAGCGGCGGGACGGGCCAAGGTCTACACCAACCTCGATCCCGCCCCCTGGCCCAAGCACATCGTGCAGAACATCAAGGGCAAGGCCTCGCTGCAGCTGCACGAGGGCGACGGCGCGCTGGAGGTCACCCCCGCCGAGCAGGCCGTGCGGAAGTGGCCGTCACGCGTGATCTCGACCAGCGGGGCGGCGCCGGTCGGCGGCGGCGGCCTGCACGCGGCCGCCCGCGGTCTAATGACCAGCGCCACGCTCGCCGCGGAAGGCAGCCGGGAGCGCGGCCTGCAGCGTGCGCTGCGCTACTACATGCTCGCGACCTACGCGCTGGTCGACATCAGCGGGGAGGAATCCTTCAAGGGCCTCAACAACTACATCGGCGCGATGCTGGTCGGCGACGACGGCGCCATCCTGGCGGCGGGCATCAACACCGGCTCCTACCGGCACGCCGAGGTCAGCATGCTGCTGTCCTACTTCCGCAGCCACCCGACCGCCACGGCGCTGCCGGCCAAGAGCGTCGTGTTCTCCACCCTCACGCCCTGCAAGCAGTGCACGGCGTACCTCACCGCCGTCAAGGCCAGCGACACCGTCATCTACTTCGGCCAGAAGGACACCGGCAAGGACGGCCGTGCCGGCGAGAAGATCGGCAAGCAGCTGAGCGAGAAGACGAGCGCGCCGCACGGGCGCAGCAAGACCGCGCTCACCGGCACCGTGCCCGACGAGGGCGGCCTCGGCGTGGTCGCCACCGGCACGGCCAGCGGCATCCACAAGGTGGCGATCGACCAGGGCCTGACGAGCTGCATGGGCTCGGGCTCGATCGCCGGGCAGATCGGCGAGGCCGGCGATTCACGCGAGATCCTGCGCAGCACCAGCGATGCGCTGATCCACAAGACGGTGAAGGACCGCAGCGGCTCGGATGCCGAGGCGCAGCTCAAGCAGGCGGTGCTGACCTACGTCACGGGCTGGCTGGGGCGCGTGACGCTGGCGGCCTGAGCGGCCCCGGGGCGGGGATCACGCGGCGCAGGCCGGCAACATCGGTGTCCGTGTCAGAACCCCGGGGTGGCGACCTCGGGCGTTGCCGGGGCGAGGCCGCCCTGGCGGGCCAGCTCGCCGAGCCATTGCCGATCCACCTCGTCGAGCACGTACTCGGCCATCACGGCCTCGGCATCCGATTCGAAATCGGCGCGCAATCCGGGATCTGCGCGCAGGGTGTTGACAAGGGCCTGGGCACGGGCAGAAGGCATGGCGTACTCCGTCAGTGATTTCGCCCCAATCTAGCCGAGCCGGCGGGCCGCCGCAATTGGCATCGGCGGAGCACCGGCCGGTATACATTTCGGAACGACAGCACACGGACAATGCCTGGAGGGGCAATGGGTATCAACCTCGACGCGCTCGTTTCACTGGCCTGGACGCAGTGGGCAGCCGTCAACTGGGTGGAAATCGGCATCCCCTTGGCCCTCACGGTCATCGCCTGGTGCCTCGGCAGATTCTCGTCGGCGCTGCTGGCAGGCCTCAACCCGCGGCTTTCCAATTACCTCGGCGAATACCACTGCTACCACGTTTCATGGCGGCGCCAGCGAAACATCGTCGAAAGCCGCTTCAGGGTCTACAGGACCATCTTCGGCACGGTACGCGTGAGAGAAAAGTACCTGGACTTGGCCGATGCGTACGTGGGGATGGCCTATGCCGTCGGGAGCTCCGTGCATTTCCGACTGCGCGACAAGAAAAACAAGTTCGAATCGCACTACATCTTCCCCGACCCGATCATCGCGCGCATCAACATCGTCTGCGGGTCGTTCTGCTCCACGACGATGGACAGCCACCCGGTCGCCGGCATCAAGCTCCTGTCGGCAAAGCCGCTGGAAGACAGCGAGATCCGCAGCCTGATCGGCAAATGCCCCGCCCTTCAGGCCGCCAGGTTCCAGGACTGCATCGAGCTCGGCGAGGCCCGGGCCGGGACGAGCCCGATGCCGAGCTGACCCGGCCGGTGCAACGCGCGAGCAACGAAGTTGGCGAACAATTGGGGGTCCATGACCCAGACCCCTGATTCCCCGCGCCGCATGCCGAGCGCATGGTGGCGCCGCCGCCCGCTGCTCTGGGGCGCGGGCGTGCTGAGCCTCCTCGGCATCGCCCTGGCCGCCTACATGCTCGTGCTGGTCCGCAGCACGCCCGACTTCGCCGCGCTGCAAGCCGCGCAGCAGTCGCGGCCCAGCCTGATCGTCGCGTCCGGCGGCGAGCGGATCGGCGACTTCTCGGCCGCCGGGCACCTGCGCACGGTGTCGCTCGACCAGGTGTCACCCGAACTGGTCAACGCGCTCATCGCCACCGAAGACCGCCGTTTTTACGAGCACCACGGCATCGACGCCCGGCGCATCGTCTCGGCCGCGTGGAGCACGCTCACCGGCGAGATCCAGGGCGCTTCCACGCTGACGCAGCAGCTCGCGCGCAACCTCTTCCCGCGCGAGATCGGCAACCGCCGCTCGATCGACCGCAAGCTGCGCGAGGCCATCACCGCGCTGCGCATCGAGCAGGCCTACAGCAAGCGGCAGATCCTCGAGAGCTACCTGAACAGCACGCCGTTCCTCTACAACGTGCGCGGCATCGACATGGCCGCGCGCACGTACTTCAACAAGCCGGCCGCGCAGCTCGACGTGCTCGAGAGCGCCACCCTGGTCGGCATGCTGAAGGGCAACCATCGCTACAACCCGGTGCGGCACCCCGAGCGCGCGCTCGCGCGGCGCAACGTGGTGCTGTCGCTGATGGTGCGCGAAGGCATGCTCGACGAAGCCTCCTACGAGCGGGTGCGCGGCAAGCCGCTGGCGCTCGACTTCAGGCGGCCCGATGCGGCGGGCGGCCTGGCGCGGCACTTCATCGAGCAGGTGCGCGACCAGGTGAACGAATGGGCCGACGCGCAAGGCATCGACCTCGACACCGACGGCCTGACGGTCGAGACCACGCTCGACCTGAACCTGCAGCGCTTCGCCGAGGAAGCCCTGGGCGAGCAGGTGGCGCTCATGCAGCGCGTGGCCGGCCTGGAATGGAGCCAGCGCGCGCTGCAGGTGCCCAGTGCGGCCAAGGTGCCCGAGGCGCGCACGCCGTTTGCATACTTCTGGCAGCAGCACCCGGAGCTGCTCGACGAGCTCGCCCGCAGTTCGGAGGCCTACCGCACGGCGGGCGGCGATGCCGCGGCCCTGGCCCAGGTGCGGTCCGACGCCGCGCTGATGCAGCGGCTGCGCGACGAGAAGACGCGCCTGTCGGCCGGCTTCGTCGCGCTCGAGCCCGTCACCGGCGAGGTCAAGGCGTGGGTCGGCAGCCCCGACTTCGCGCGCGAGCCCTTCGACCACGTGTCGCAGGCTCGCCGCCAGCCGGGCTCGACCTTCAAGCCCTTCGTCTACGGCGCCGCGCTCGCGAAGGGCCTGTCGAGCGGGAACGAGTTCATCGACGAACCGGTGCACGTGGCCCTGCCGGACGGCGGCTCCTGGTCGCCCACCGACGCCGGCGGCCCCACCTACGACGTGTTCACGATGCGCCAGGGCCTCGCGCAATCGCGCAACGGCATCACGGCGCAGGTCGCGCAGATCGTCGGCACGCAGCCGGTGATCGATTTCGCGCAGGCCGTGGGTGTGCGGCAGTCGACGCTCGAGGCCGTGCCCTCGCTCGCGCTGGGCACCAGCCCGGTCACGCTGCTGGAGATGGCCGATGCCTACGCCACGCTGGCCTCGATGGGCGAGCGCCAGCCGCCGCGGCTGCTGCGCCGCATCGTCGACCGCAGCGGCCAGGTGCTGGCGACGTTCGAGCCCGCCGCGCCCGAGCGCGCGGTCGATCGCCGAGTTGCCGAGCAGCTCGTCGACATGATGCGCGGCGTGATCGAGTCGGGCACCGGCAGCCGGCTGCGCACCGAGTTCGGCGTGCGCGGCGACTTCGCCGGCAAGACCGGCACCACGCAGCACGGCACCGACGGATGGTTCCTGGCGATGCAGCCAGGCCTCGTCGCCGGCGCGTGGGTGGGTTTCAACGACCAGCGCGTCACCTGGCGCAGCAACTGGTGGGGCCAGGGCGGCCACAACGCGCTGCGCATCGTGGGCGACTTCTACCGCCGCGCCCAGCGCGCGCAGGCGCTGGACTTCGCCGCACGCTTCCCCGACGTCGAGCGCCCGGAGCCGATGGCGGTCGACGCGAGCTGGCCCGTCGCGGCGACGCAGGCCGAAGCGGGCGAGGCCGCCCTCCCCGTCGACGGCGGCGCCCCCGCCCCGCGCTGACGCCTTTCAGCGCACGCCGTGCGCGGCCCCCGCGGTTCTACCGGTTCCCGCGGCCGCTTTTCGACCGACCGGCGCCCCGCGCCGTGCGCAGAATCGCGGTGCCCGATCCAGCCCATCGGCTCGGGTGCCGCGGCCGCGAGCGGCCTGCTCCGAGACCGAGGTGTGAATGAGTGTTGCGCCGCGTCCGAGTTCCGAGCGTCAGCGCCTGACAGCGCTCGAGCAGCTGGAACTGCTGGATACCGAACCTGAACCGACCTTCGATGCGCTGACCCGCCTCGCCGCACGCCTGCTGCGCGCGCCGATGGCGCTGGTGTCGCTCGTCGGCGAGGACCGCCAGTGGTTCAAGTCGCGCGTCGGGGTCGAGCTGCCGCAGACGCCGCGCGACGAGGCCTTCTGCGCCCATGCCATCCTGCACGAGGCGCCGATGGTGGTGGCCGACGCCACGCTCGACGCCCGCTTCGCCAGCAACCCGCTGGTCCTCGGCCCCCCGGGCATCCGGGCCTACCTGGGCATTCCGCTGCGCACCAGCGCCGGCCATGCGCTGGGCACGCTGTGCGTGCTGGACCGCCGGCCACGATCGTTCTCGGCGCAGGACATCGCCTCGATGGAGGACCTGGCCTGCCTGGTCCGCCGCGAGATCCAGCACCGCGAGGCGATGGTGCGCGCGCGGCGACTGGCCGGCGAAAGCATGAAGGCCGTGTCCGCCAGCGAAACCCTCTACCACGCGACCTTCGACCGCGCGGCGGTCGGCATCGCCGTGGTCGGCCTCGACGGAAGCTGGCTGCGCATCAACCCCTGCCTCGCCCGGATCCTGGGCCGCACGCAGGACGAACTGTCGTCCCTGACCTTCCAGGACCTGACCCACCCCGACGACCTGAACGCCGACCTCGGACTCGTCGAGCAGCTGCTGGCCGGCGAGATCGACCACTACACGCTGGAGAAGCGCTACCTGAAGCCGCACGGCGAGGTCGTCTGGGCGAACCTGACGGTCACGCTGGTGAAGCAGGACGGCGGCACGCCGCTGCATTTCGTCTCCGTCGTCGAGGACATCACGCGCCGGCACCACGGCGAGCAGGCGCTGCACCGCCTGCGGCTGGAACTCGAGCAACGTGTCGTCGAGCGCACGCAGGCGCTGCAGGAGGCCAACGACGGGCTGGCCGCGTCGATCCGCCAGCTGCAGCAGTCGGAGGAGGCGCTGGCGGAGCGCACCGCCGAACTGAACGCGGTGCTGACCAACGCCCACGACGCCTACATCTGCATCGATGGCCAAGGCCTCATTGTCGAGTGGAACCGCCAGGCCGAAGCGACCTTCGGCTGGTCCTGCGGCGAGGCGATGGGCCGGCCGCTCGATGCGCTGATCATCCCGCCGGCGTTCCGTGCCGCGCACCGCGCGGGCGTCCAGCGCCTCGCCAGCACCGGCGACGAGCGCGTCGTGAGCCAGCGCCTGGAAATGACCGCGTTGCGGCGCGACGGCACGGCGTTCACCTGCGAGGCGACGATCGCCGCATCGCCCTCCCGGTCGCGGGGACCGCTCTATGCCGCGTTCCTCCACGACATCTCGGCGCGCAAGGAAGCCGAACGCCGCCTCGCCGACGCCAACGCGCGGCTGGAAGACCTGTACCAGAACGCCCCCTGCGGCTACTACTCGCTCGACCGCCAGGGCGTCTTCGTGCAGATCAACGAACGCTCGCTGGAGCTCTTCGGCTGCGCCCGCGAGGCGCTGATCGGCCGCAAGGGCCCGCGCGACTTCTTCACCGAGGCCGGGCGTGCACGCTTCGCGGAGGTCTACGCCCGCTTCCTCGTCGAGGGCCGCTTCGGCCCGGAAGAATTCGATCTGCTGTCGGGCGACGGATGCCAGCGCCGGCTGAGCGTGATGGCGACGGCGCTGCGCGACGAGCACGGCGCATTCCTGCGCAGCCGCACCGTCGTCTTCGACGTCACCGAGCTGCACCGCGTCCGCCAGGCGCTGCAGGAGGCCAACCGCCAGCAGCACCTGATGCTGGACAACGAGCTGGTGGCCATCGTCAAGCTCAAGGACCGCCGCGCCGTGTGGGTCAACCGGGCGTTCGAGCAGATGTTCGGCTTCGCGCCCGGCGAGTTCGACGGCGGCGCCATGCGCACGCTGTACGACGACGAGGACTCCTTCGAGCAGATCGGCCGCTCGGCCTACGGGGCGCTCGCCCGCGGCGAGACCTACCGCACCCAGGTGGGGATGCTGAAGAAGACCGGCGAGCGGCTCTGGGTCGACATGAGCGGTGCGCTGCTGTCCTCGGACTCCGGCGAATCGCTCTGGATGATGCACGACATCACCCACATGAAGCTGCAGCAGCAGGAGGTGGAGGACCTCGCCTACCACGACGCGCTGACCGGGCTGCCCAACCGCACGCTGCTGAAGAGCCGGCTGGTGCAGGCGCTGGGCGCCGCGCAGCGCGCGGGCAACCACGTCGCGGCCTGCTTCCTCGACCTCGACGGATTCAAGGCCGTCAACGACGTGCACGGCCACGAGGCCGGCGACCGCCTGCTGTGCGAGGTGGCGCGCCGCCTGGCGGGCATCGTGCGAGGCCACGACACCGTCGCGCGGCTCGGCGGCGACGAGTTCGTGCTCGTGCTGACGCAGCTGGCGTCGCCGAACGACGTGCACGTCGTGGTGGAACGCGCCGAGCGCGCCATCGCGGCGCCGGTGGAGATCGGCCCGGGCCTCCAGGCGCGGGTCGGCGGCAGCTTCGGGGTCGCCGTGGCCACCGCGGGCATCGATGCCACCGCCCTGCTCGCGCAGGCCGACGTGGCGATGTACGAGGTCAAGCGCCGCCGCAAGCAGCAGCCCGCCGCAGCGCCGGCGGCCTGAACCGGCGCCGGCGGCGCTTCGACTATTCGACTATTCGACTTTTGTCGTATAGTCGAAACATGAACGAAGACCACGTCATCCGCGCGCTGGCCGCACTGGCCCATCCCGTCCGGCTCAAGGTGTTCAGGGCCCTGGTCGTCACCGGGCCGGGCGGCATGACGCCCGGTGTGATGCAGGAAGGGCTGGGCGTGCCGGCCACCACCCTGTCCTTCCACCTGAAGGAGCTGGCAGCCGCGGGCCTGGTCACGACCGAGCGTGCCAGCCGGAACCTGGTCTACCGGGCCGCCTACGACCAGATGAACGGCGTGGTGGGCTACCTCACCGAGAACTGCTGCGCCGGCGCCGCGTGCGCCGTCGAGCCCGCATCGGCAGCCTGCGGCTGCTGAACCTCACTTCGCAACAGGAGCAAGCCATGAAGCGCTTCCATGTGCACGTCCACGTCGACGATCTCCAGGCCAGCATCGCCTTCTACTCGAAGATGTTCGGCGCGGCGCCGGCACGCGTCGAGGCCGACTACGCCAAGTGGATGGTCGACGACCCCCGGCTCAACTTCGCGATCTCCACGCGCGGCAGCAAGCCGGGCGTGGACCACCTCGGCATCCAGGCCGACACCGAGGAGGAGCTCGCCACGCTGAAGGCGCGCGCGGAAGCGGCGGACCTGGCGCTCGAGCGCGTGGGCGAAACCACCTGCTGCTATGCCCGCAGCGACAAGTACTGGGTCACCGATCCGCAGGGCATCGCATGGGAGCAGTTCCACACGCTCGGCAGCATCCCTGTGTTCTCGCAGGCGCCACGGCCGGTGCAGACCCCGGCCGCGGCATGCTGCGCGCCCCGCGGAAAGCCCGTCGGCATCCCCGTCGAGCCGGCCTCCTCCTGCTGCTGAAGGACGCACCGTGAGCCGCCCCTACAACGTCCTGTTCATCTGCACGGGCAACTCGGCCCGCTCGATCCTGGCCGAGGCCCTGCTGAACGCCGCCGGCCACGGCCGCTTCGTCGCCTTCTCGGCAGGCAGCCATCCCAAGGGGGCCGTGCACCCGATGGCGCTGGCGGAACTGCGGCATCTCCGCATCCCGACCGACGGCCTGCGCAGCAAGGGCTGGGAAGAGTTCGCGGCGCCCGGCGCACCCGAGATGGACTTCGTGTTCACGGTGTGCGACCAGGCGGCCGGCGAGACCTGTCCCGTCTGGCCGGGCCAGCCCATGACCGCGCATTGGGGCATGCCCGACCCGGCCGCGGTCGAAGGGCCCGAGGAGCTGAGGCAGCAGGCCTTCCACGATGCGGCCGTCACGATGAAGCGCCGCCTCGACCTGATGATGGCGCTGCCGCTCGCGAGCCTCGACGCGATGGCCATCCACCGCCAGATCCACGACATCGGAAAGCGCTGACATGACCACCAACGTGCTGATCCTGTGCACCCACAACTCGGCGCGCAGCGTGTTGAGCGAAGCCATGCTCGGCCACTGGGCGAACAAGCTCGGCAAGGACGTCCGGGCCTTCAGCGCCGGCAGCGCCCCGAGCGGCCGCATCAACCCCTACGCCCTCGAGGTGCTGGGCAACGCGGGCATCGCCACCGGCGCCTTCCGTTCGAAGAGCTGGGACGAGTTCACACAGCCGGGCGCGCCGGCCATGCGCGCCGTGATCACCGTGTGCGATGCGGCGGCGGCCGAGGCCTGCCCCTACTGGCCCGGCAGCCCGGTCCAGGTCCACTGGGGCTACGCCGACCCGTCCAACGCCCCCGAACCCGAGCGGGCCGCCGCCTTCGAACTGACCCGCCAGGCCATCGGCTACCGGATGCTGCAGCTGCTGCAGCTGCCCCTCGGCACGATGAGCAACGCCGAGTTGCAGCGGGCCCTCGAAGACATCGCCAAGGCCTGACCGTGACCGCATCCCCACTCGCCCCCGACGCCGCCGCCCGACCCACCGCGCCGGCGATCGGCTTCTTCGAACGCTACCTCACCGTCTGGGTGGCGCTGTGCATCGTCGCAGGCATCGCCCTCGGCCAGTGGCTGCCTACGTTCTTCCAGGCCGTGGCCGCGCTGGAGGTGGCGCAGGTCAACCTCCCGGTGGGCTTGCTCATCTGGGTGATGATCGTGCCGATGCTGCTGAAGGTCGACTTCGGCGCGCTCGGCCAGGTGGCCTCGCACGCCCGGGGCATCGGCGTCACGCTGTTCATCAACTGGGCGGTCAAGCCCTTCTCGATGGCGCTGCTGGGCTGGATCTTCGTGCGGCACGTCTTCGCGCCCTGGCTGCCGGCCGACCAGCTCGACAGCTACGTGGCCGGCCTCATCCTGCTGGCCGCCGCGCCCTGCACGGCGATGGTCTTCGTCTGGTCCCAGCTCTGCAAGGGCGACCCGCTGTTCACCCTGTCGCAGGTGGCGTTGAACGACGCCATCATGGTGGTGGCGTTCGCCCCCATCGTCGCGCTGCTCCTGGGCCTGTCGTCGATCACGGTGCCGTGGGACACGCTGCTCACCTCGGTCGGCCTGTACATCGTGGTGCCGGTGGTGCTGGCGCAGCTGTGGCGGCGGTCGCTGCTCGCCAAGGGGGCCGGGCACTTCCAGTCGGTGGTGGCCCGGCTGGGGCCGTTCTCGATCGGCGCGCTGCTGCTGACGCTGGTGCTGCTGTTCGCCTTCCAGGGCGAGGCCATCCTGCGGCAGCCGCTGGTGATCGCCATGCTGGCGGTGCCCATCCTCATCCAGGTCGTCTTCAACTCGGGCCTGGCCTACCTGCTGAACCGCAGGCTGCGCGTGCCACACTGCGTGGCCGGGCCCTCGGCGCTGATCGGCGCCAGCAACTTCTTCGAGCTGGCCGTGGCCACCGCCATCGCGCTGTTCGGGTTCCAGTCCGGCGCGGCGCTGGCGACCGTCGTCGGCGTGCTCATCGAGGTGCCGGTGATGCTGGCGGTGGTGGCCCTCGTCAACCGCTCGCGGGGCTGGTACGAGCGCGAGCTCGCCGAGGCGCGCTGAGCATGGCGGCCCCCTCACCACCGCGCCCCATGGACACGTTTCCCGCCCTCGACGCCGCGCTGTTCGATGCGCCCACCCTCGAGAAGCTGGCCGTGCGCCAGCCCGCCCGCCACCCGCCCCGCTTCCTGATGCTCTACGGATCGCTGCGCGAGCGGTCCTACAGCCGCTTCGCCACCTTCGAGGCGGCGCGCCTGCTGAAGGCGATGGGCGGCGACGTGGAGGTGTTCGACCCGACAGGCCTGCCCTTGCCCGACGGCGCGCCGGAATCGCATCCGAAGGTGCAGGAGCTGCGCACGCTGGCCGCGTGGTCCGAGGGCATGGTCTGGTGTTCGCCGGAACGCCATGGCGCGATGACCGGCATCATGAAGGCGCAGATCGACTGGATCCCGCTGAGCGTCGGCGCGGTCCGGCCCACGCAGGGCAAGACGCTGGCGGTGATGGAGGTCTCGGGCGGCAGCCAGTCGTTCAACGCCGTCAACCAGATGCGCGTGCTGGGCCGCTGGATGCGGATGGTGACCATCCCCAACCAATCGTCGATCGCCAAGGCCTTCAACGAATTCGACGAGGACGGGCGCATGAAGCCCTCGGCCTACTACAACCGCATCGTCGACGTGATGGAGGAGCTGTTCAAGTTCACGCTGCTGACGAGGGACGCCAGCCCGTACCTTGTCGACCGCTACAGCGAGCGCAAGGAATCGGCCGAGGCGCTGTCGGCGCGCGTGAACCAGCGCGCCCTCTGAAGGCCCGCGGCCGCCGGCCGCTATGGCGCCAGCCAGCGCCGCGCGCGGTCGACGATGGGTTTGTCGACCATGCGGCCGTCGACGATGAGGGCGCCCTGCCCCTGCGCGCGTGCGGCGGCGTCGGCCTCGACGACACGGCGCGCCCAGGCCAGTTCGTCCGCGGTCGGCGAGAAGCCCTCGTTCACCACGGGCACCTGCCGCGGATGGATGCACACGGAGCCGGTGAACCCGATGGCACGTGCATGGCGCACCGTGGCGGCGAAGGCCTCCATGTCGGCCACCTCGGCCACGCTGGCCGCCAGCCCCCAGCAGGGCAGGCCGTAGGCGTGCGCACAGGTGACGACCTGCGACGCCGGCCACGCCAGGGCCTGCGGCGTCGGCGCCACGCCCAGCGCCGCCGCATGGTCTTCGGCACCGAAACCCAGGGCCGCGAGCCTCGGATGCCGCGCGATCTCGGCGCTCGCCAGCACACCCAGCGGGCTCTCGATCAGCGCGGCGACGGGCAGCGCCGCGGCACCCGCCGCATCCAGCGCCTGCGCCAGCGCCGTGACCTGCCCGGGCCGCTCCACCTTCGGCAGCATCACCGCGGCCAGCGCCTGCAACGGCATGGCCGCGATGTCCTGCAGCCAGGCCTCCCGTCCGGCGTTCACCCGCAGCAGCACCGGCAGGCCGCTGCCGGCCAGCTGCGCCAGCGCTTCGGCCGCGAGCACCCGCGCCTCGGCCTTGCGCTCGGCCGGCACCGCATCCTCCAGGTCGAGGATCAGCGCGTCCGCGCCGCGGCCGGCCGCCTTCGCGAGCAGGTGCGTGGCGGTCGCCGGCAGGAACAGCAGCGAGCGCAGCGCCGACAGGCCCCCTGCCCCGTTCGGCGGCGGCCTCATGCAGCCGCCCCGCCCGCGCCGATGCGGCCCAGCGCCGCCGCATCGGCCCCCAGCTCGGCCAGCACCTCGGCGGTGTGTTCGCCCAGCGCGGGCGCTGCGCGGCGCAGGGCGCCCGGCGTGCCGGCCAGGCGCGGCGTCACGTTGTGCATCGTGACAGGCCGGCCGCCGCCGGCGGGCTGCAGCTGCACGTAGACGCCGCGGGCGCGGACGTGCGGATCGGCCAGGATCTCCGCTGGCGACTGGATCGGGCCGATGGTGACGCCCAGGCCGCGAAACCGCGCCAGGCAGTCGGCGAGGTCGAGCTGCGCGATCGCGCCGGACACCAGGCGATCGACCTCCGCGTCGTGGCGCAGCCGCGCGGCATTCGACGAGAAGCGCGGATCGTCGAACAAGGCCCCGTGGCCGAGGGCCTCGAACACACGGCGCGCCATCGTCTGCGTCGAGCCGGACAGCGACACCCAGCCGCCGTCGCGGCAGCGGTAGGCGCCGCGGGGCGACGCGATCTTCTCGTGCGCCGGCGGCGCCGCGCCGGTGGCGGCGTACTGCGTGACGTCCGGACCCATCACCGCCGCCATCGGCTCGAGCAGCGACAGGTCGATGACCTGCCCGCCGCCGCCGCCCACCTCCACCGCGCGCAGCGCCGCCATCACGGCGAAGGCGCCCGTCAGACCGGTGACCATGTCGGCGAGCGCCATGTTCGGCAGGCCCGGTACGCCGTCGCCATCGCGGTGCTTGTGGGCATAGCCGCTGAAGCCCTCGATCAGGCTGCCGAAGCCCGGCAGGCCGCTGTAGGGGCCGTCCTGGCCCCAGCCCGAGATGCGCACGATGACGAGCGAGGGATGGGCCTCGTGCAGGCGCGCCGGTGCCAGGCCCATCGCCTCCAGCGTGCCCGGCCGGAAGCTCTCGACCAGCACCTGCGCGGTGGCCAGCAGCCGGTGCAGCCACGCCATGGCCTCGGCGTCGCGCAGGTCGAGCGCCACGCTGCGCTTGTTGCGGCCGTAGACCTGCCACCAGGCATCGAAGCCTTCCGGATGATCGGCGTCCTGCGCCCGCCAGGCGCGCAGGGTGTCGCCGCGGCCGGCGGCCTCGACCTTGATCACGTCGGCGCCGAAGTCGGCCAGCTGCAGGCTCAGCATGTTCCCGGCCACCAGCCGCGACAGGTCGACGACGCGCAGGCCATGGAGCGGCCCGATGGCGCCCGGGCGCGGCTCCACGAGCGGCACAGCGTGTGTCATCCGCCGCTACTCCACCTTGACGCCGAGGTCGCGCACCAGCGGCGCCCAGACCGCCGCCTCCTTGCCGAGCAGCTTGACGAACTCGTCCGCCGGCATCGTGAGCGGCTCGCTCTCCATGGCCGCGAAGCGCTGCTGCACCTCGGGCATCGCGAGCACCTTGGTCATCGCCGAGGCGATCCGGCCAGCCACGTCCTGCGGCACGCCCTTGGGCGCAAACAGGCCGCCGATGACCGCCACCTGCACGCCGGGCAGGCCGGCTTCGTCGAAGGTGGGTACGTCGGGCAGCGACGGCTTGCGCTGCGCGTCGGCGATCGCCAGCGCCCTCAGCTTGCCCGAGCGGATGTGCGTCATCTCGGCGGTGAGGGAATCGGTGGCGAACAGCGTCTGGCCGCCCATCAGGTCGGTCAGCGCCTGGCCGCTGCCCTTGTAGGGGATGTGCGAGGCGGACACGCCCGCCTTGCGCATCCAGAGTTCGGAGCCCAGGTGCGTCATCGTGCCGATGCCGGCCGAGGCATAGCTCTGCGGGCCGGCACGCAGGCGCTGCAGCAGCTCGTTGAACGACTTGGGCGCACCCGGCTCGTTGGCGACGACCACCGCGAAGGGCGCGCGCAGGATCGGCGCCACGGCGGTGAAGTCGCCCATCGTGTACTTCGCGGCGGGGTTGATGAGCGGCACGACCAGCAACTGCGCGGTCGACGTGAAGAGCAGCGTGTAGCCGTCCGGCGCCGCGCGCGCGACGGCCTGGTGGGCCACGATGCCCGAGCCCCCGGCGCGGTTGTCGACCACGACGGTCTGGCCGAGCACCGGGCCCAGGTAGTTGGCCACCAGGCGCGCGGTGACGTCGCTGCCGGAGCCGGGGCCCTGCGGCACGACCAGGGTGATCGGCTTGGCCGGAAAGGGCTCGGCGACGGCGGGCGCCGCGCCGGCAAGCAGCGCCAGGGCCAGCAGGCCACGTCGCATAGCAGAATGCATCGGTTGTCTCCTTGTTGCAGGTTGCCGCCTTCGGCACGCCAGCATGGTAGGCGCAATCGTGTGCTACAGCAAGTTTTGCCATGACACAGAAAACGAAGAAGATCGCCTCCGCGTCCGAGCTGCGCCATCACGATCCGGAAGACCTGATCACGTTCAGGATGTCCGCGCTGTCGCAGCTGCTGGGCCGCGTGGTCGAGGCGTCGGTGAGCGGCGAGCTCGGCCTGTCGAGCCGCCAGTGGCGCGTGCTGGTGATCCTGAACCGCCTGGGCGAGGCGACCTCGGGCGACGTGGCGCGGGTCTCGCGGCTGGACCACAGCCAGGTCAGCCGCGCCTCGCACGAACTGGTCGGCAAGGGGCTGATCGCGATGCACACCGACGGCGCCGACAAGCGGCGCCAGATGCTGAAGACCACCCCCGAAGGCATCGAGGTGCTGCGGCGCGGCATCGTCGGCTCGCAGCACCGCCAGCAGCGGCTGCGCGCGCGCATCAGCGACGAAGACTACGCCGTGTTCAAGCGCGTGATCGAGGCGCTGACCGACGAATCCCAGCGGCTGCTCGAAGAAGCGAAGGACGGGGGCGGCGCGCCGTGAGCCCTCAGTGCGACATCAGCACCGGCACGGTCATCGAGCCCAGGAGGCGCAGCGTGGCGCCGCCCAGGATGCGCTCGGCCAGGCGGTGGTGGCCGTAGGCGCCCATCACGATCAGGTCGGCGCCCACGTCGCACGCGCGGGACAGCAGCGCGTCCCCGACGCCGATCGTCGTGGTCTCGACCCGCACCTCGGCCGGCACGCCCTGCCAGGCCAGCCAGCGCTGCACGGCATCCAGCCGCGACTGCAGCAAGGCATCGGGCTCGTGGCGCTCCTCGTTCCAGCCGACCACCTGGACCTGCTCGGCGCGGCGCAGCAGCGGCAGCGCATCGGACAGCGCACGCGCCGCCTCGCGGCTGTCGTCCCAGGCCGCCAGCACGCGCCGGCCGTTGATGCCGGGGGTGCCCACATGCGGCAGCAGCAGCGTGGGCCGGGCGCTGTGCAGCACG
This sequence comes from Aquincola agrisoli, assembly GCF_036621135.1. Taxonomy (NCBI): domain Bacteria; kingdom Pseudomonadati; phylum Pseudomonadota; class Betaproteobacteria; order Burkholderiales; family Sphaerotilaceae; genus Aquincola; species Aquincola agrisoli. The sequence goes on along the minus strand of NZ_JAZIBG010000008.1, from coordinate 93,777 downwards.
ACCTGCTCGACGACCTCCTGCACCTGCCGGTGGCCGGGGCTCTGCGGGTCGGCCTGCGTCAGGATCGTCAGGTCGCTGCAATGCGCGTGGCGCACCAGCGAGGCCGCCTTGTCGGCCTCGTCGACCACCGCCTCGAAGGACTTCAGCCCGGCCAGCCGGCACGCGTCGCCGAAGCGGTCGGCGGCCTTGCGGGCCTGCTGGCGCAAGGCATCCCAGGCCATCGCGGCCAGGTCGCCGAAGGCGCCGGCTTCCGGCATCGCGGGCACCTCCAGCAGGCCGGTCGGGGCCAGGCCGGCGAGGTGGCAGTCCAGCGCGCGGGCCAGCTGCACGGCGACCTGCGTGCGCGTGTCGCTGCGTGGATCCTGGTCGAGCAGCACGAGCAGGCTTCGGTAAGTCATGGGACGTCTCCTGTAGCGGACGAGGTGAAGGCCTCAGCCGTCGATCGGTACGCCGCCCTGCCACCAGCCCGTCCACTGGCTCCAGGCCGCCTGCTGGCTGGCGGTCAATGCACGCTGCCACGCCATCAGCGTCTCCCATTGCAGGTTCTGCGCACGCAGCAGCATGTCGGAGGCCAGTGCCGCGGGCAGCGTGAACAGCGGCAGCAGGTCCGGTGAACGGTCAGGTGTGGCGGCTTGGGGCATGGCAGTCCTCCGGGGCAGGCTTCGCAATCTAGGCCTCCTGGCCCGGCCGTGTTTGACGCAGCGCAAGCGCGGCTTGCGCCGGCGCACGCGGCTTGACACACCTCAAGGCAATGCCAAGGGCCGTTCCTAGACTTTGGATGTCGGCGCCCCGTTGAGCGGCCGCCCGGCATCCCACTTCTCCCATCACCTTCCCTTCGACGAAAGGCATCGCCATGAACAGCCTGACCCGCCGCGACCGCTTCGACGATCTGCTGCCCGAGTTCTTCCGCCGCTTCGCGCGGATCGCCCCCTTCGGGGACGAAGCACCTGCCGACATCCGGATCGACGTGACCGAGAACGACAAGGACTACGAGGTCCTCGCCCAGATGCCGGGCGTGAAGAAGGAAGACATCCGCATCGCCGTCGACGGCAACTTCGTCTCGATCAGCGCCGAGGTGAAGAAGGACCAGGAAGGTCCGTCGAACGGCGGCCGCGTGCTGCTGAAGGAGACCTACCACGGCAGCACTTCGCGCGGCTTCTCGCTCGGCCACGAGATCGACGACAAGGCGGTCGTCGCGAAGCTCGAGAACGGCGTGCTGCGGCTGACGCTGCCGAAGCGCGAGGGCGCCGGCGCACGCACGATCGCGGTCCAGTGAGGCGGCCGCGGCGGCTCAGGGCACCAGCACCGCGGCGCCCACGAGCCGTCCGCCGCGCAGGTCGTCGAGCGCCTCGTTCGCGCGCTCCAGCGGATAGACGGTGGTCCGCACGTCGAGCGGCATGCCGGCGATCGCGCGGAAGAAGCCGCGGGCGTCGCGCCGCGTGAGGTTGGCGACCGACACCAGCTCGCGCTCCTGCCACAGCAGGGCGTAGGGGAACGACGGGATATCGCTCATGTGGATGCCGCCGCAGACCACCCGCCCGCCCTTGCGCACGGCGCGCAGCGCCTGCGGCACCAGGTCGCCGACGGGCGCGAAGATGATCGCGGCATCGAGCGGCACCGGCGGTGCCTCGTCGGAGCCGCCCGACCAGGCCACGCCGAGCGCATCGGCCCACTGCTGCGCCTGCCGGTCGCCGGGACGGGTGAAGGCATAGACGCGCCGGCCCTCGCGGGCCGCGAGCTGCGCGAGCAGATGCCCTGCCGCCCCGAACCCGTAGAGCCCGAGTTCGCGCGCCGACGCCCCGGCGGCCTGCAGCGCACGCCAGCCGATCAGCCCGGCGCACAGCAGCGGCGCGGTGCGCACCGGATCGAGCGGCGCCTCGGGCAGCGGCACGCAGAAGGCGGCATCGGCGACGAGGTGCGTCGCGAAGCCACCGTCGCGCGTGTAGCCGGTGAACAGGGGCGCATCGCAGAGGTTCTCGCGGCCGCGGGTGCAGAACGCGCAACTGCCGCAGGTGTGCCCGAGCCAGGCGACGCCGACCCGCTCGCCCAGGCGCAGGCCGCACGCGCCGGGGCCCAGGGCCTCGACCACGCCGACGACCTCGTGCCCGGGCACGAGCGGCAGGCTGGGCTGCGGCAGGTCGCCGTCGACGACGTGCAGGTCGGTGCGGCACACGGCGCAGGCCAGCACCGCGAGCCGCACCTGGCCGGGGCCGGGCACCGGCACCGTGCGCGACTCGGGCACCAGCGCACTGCGCTGGCGCCGCAGCACCATGGCCCGCATGGGGCCCCTCAGGCGGCCGGCGCTTCCGGCCGGCGCACGACCAGCACCGGGATGCCGGCGTGCCGGACGACCTGCTCGGCGTCGCTGCCGAGCAGCACCCGGCTGGCACCGCGCCGGCCGTGCGTGCCGATGACGACGAGGTCGGCGGCCCAGGCGCCCACCTGGGCCACGACTGCGTCGCACAGCCTGCCGCCCGGGCTGTCGCCCAGCACGGTGTCGACGGCGATACCCGCTTCGACGACACGCGCCCGCGCCTGCTGCAGGATCTTCTCCCCGGCTTCGCGCAGCAGCGCGATGACGTCGGTCGACATGCCGCCGTAGCCCTCGGCACCGAAGACGAACGGCAGGTTGTCGACGACATGGAGCAGGCGGATCTGGCCGCCGGTGAGCCGCGCCAGGCGGATCGCCTCGGTGAGCGCAGCGTCCGACGGCGGGCTGCCGTCGACGGGAACGAGAAGGCGCTGGTACATGGAAAACTCCTGGTGTCAGTCGATCTTGCGGGGGCAGGTGTTGATGTGCAGCAGCGCATAGAGCGGGCAGATGCCCACGAGGCTGGTCAGCACCGGCACGGCGCCGATGACCCCCCACGTGCCGATGAGCCCGGCCGCCGTGGCCCCCAAGAGCGACATGCCGATGGCAAAGCGAAGCAGGCGATCCAGGCGCCCCATGTTCCTGTTCATGCAACCTCCATGCGGTGATCTCCGCATGGCGAGAGGCTAGGCCTTCGTGCGCACCACGGCTTGACGCCGATCAAGCGGGATGCGTTTGCCGGCGTGCGCGCAGCAGCCGCCGGCCGGCAAGCGCGGCGGGCGGCGCGAGGCACAGGACGACGAGCCGCCAGTCGAGATCGGCCGGCAGGCGCAGCGCGGCGCTGACGGGCGGCATCAGCAGGCTGGCTGCGGCCACGCCGCACACGGCCAGGACGAGCCCGTCGAACAGCCGGTTGCCGGCGGCCGCGCCCGCCGCGCCGGCGCGGAACCACTGCAGCATCGCGAGGTTGCCGGCGACCACCGTGGCCAGGCCGGCCAGGCGCAGCGCATCGTCGCCGAGCCCGGCACGGTGGCCGAGCCACTGCCCCGCGGCGACCGCCGCGAACGCCACGCCGCCCACGCCCAGCGCCTGCGCGACGGCCGCGGGGCCGAACAGCGGCGCCGACGCCGGCCGCGGCGGGCGGCGCATGCCGTCCGGCGGCAGCGGCTCGGCCTCGAAGACCAGCGAACACGCCGGGTCGATGATCAGCTCCAGCAGCACGACGTGCAGCGGCAGCAGCAGCACCGGGCCGCCGAACAGCGGCAGCAAGGACAGGCCGACGATCGGCACATGGACCGCGAACAGGTAGCCGAGCGCCTTCTGCAGGTTGACGAAGATCCGCCGCCCGGCCCGCACCGCATCGACGAGCGACCCGAAGCGGTCGTCGAGCAGCACCAGGCCGGCCGCCTCGCGCGCCACGTCCGTGCCGCGCTGGCCCATCGCGACGCCGATGTCGGCGGCCCGCAGCGCCGGGCCGTCGTTGACGCCGTCGCCGGTCATCGCGACCACCTCGCCGCGCTGCTGCAGCGCCTGCACGATGCGCAGCTTCTGCGCCGGCGTCACCCGGGCGAACACCGCCACCTCCGGCAGCCTGCGGGCGAACGCGGCATCGCCGAGCGTGTCGAGCGCGGCGCCGGTGAGCACGGCGCCGTCGTCGGCGCGGGCGTCGACGAGCCCCGCCCCGCCGGCGATCGCCAGTGCGGTCTCGGGCGCGTCGCCGGTGATCATCACGACGCGCACGCCGGCCGCACGGCACTCCGCCAGCGCGGCCGGCACGTCGGTGCGCAGCGGATCGAGGAAGCCGATCAGCCCGACGGCGGCATGGCCGTGCACCGGCACCGCCTCGCCCTCGCGCCAGGGCGCCTGCGCGACCGCGATCACCCGCAGCCCGCGGCGCGCCCAGACGCGTGCCGCCTGCCGCAGGCCTTCGATGCGGCCATCGCCCGCGTCGGCGCAGAGGGCGAGCACCGCCTCGGGGGCGCCCTTGACGGCCACCGTGCCGATGCCGCCATCGTCCGCCCAGCCGTGCACGACGTACGGACGGCCCGGCCGGGTGCCCTCTCGGAAGCGAAGCGCCGCGCCGCCGCCGCGCGCCGGCGCCAGGCGCGCGATCGCGCTGTCCATCGGCTCGATGCCGCCGTCCACGCTGGCACGCGCCGCAGCCCGCAGCAACGCGTCGAACGCCGGCCCGGGCGGGCTGCCGCCGGCCCGGGCCCATTCGGCGGCGCCGTCGTGCAGCGCGACGACCTCCATGCGGTTGCAGGTGAGCGTGCCGGTCTTGTCGACGCACAGGACGGTGGTGGTGCCGAGCGCCTCGATCGCCTGCGGCTGCCGCGTGAGCACGTTCAGGCGCGCGAGCCGCCAGGCACCGAGCGCGAGCATCACGGTCCACACGACCGCGAATTCCTCCGGCACGACGGCCATCGCGAGGGTCAGCCCGACGAGCAGGCCCGCCGTCCAGGAGCCCGAGCGCGCCGCGAAGAAGACGGCCGCCAGCAGGCAGGTCAGCATCGCCAGCAGCGCGACGATCCGCACCAGGTGGCGCAGCTCGGACTGCAGCCGGCTGGCCGGCGGCCGCAGCCCGGCGATCGAGCCTCCGATGCGGCCCAGGGCGGTCCGCACGCCCGTGGCCGTCACGCAGGCCACGCCGTCGCCCTGCACGACCAGCGTCCCCGCGCGCAGCGCATCGTCGCCGTCGGCCGCGGCCTTCGCGACAGGCGCCGACTCGCCGGTCAGCAGCGACTCGTCGACCTGCATCGCGTGGGCTTCCAGCAGGCGGGCGTCGCAGGCCAGGCGGTCGCCCTCCTGGACGACGAGGCGGTCGCCCTCGACGAGCTCCTGGCTCGCGATGCGCACCGGGGCGCCATCGCGCACCACCGTGCTGCGCGGGCTGGAGAGATCGCGCAGGGCCTCCAGCACGCGCTGCGTGCGCATCTCCTGGTACACCGAGATCGCGACCACCGCCACGATCGAACACGCGAGCACGACGCCGTCGAGCGCCTCGCCCAGCAGGGTGTAGACCGTCGTCGCGGCGAGCAGCAGCAGCACCATCGGCTGCAGGGCGGTGGCGGCGATGGTCGAGCGCAGCGTCTTGTGGTCGGGCGGCGGCAGGCGGTTGGGGCCGTCGCGGGCGAGGCGGCGCCGGGCCTCGTCCGAGCTCAGCCCCTGCGCCGGCTCCGGCGGCGCCTGCGGGAGGTCTGGAGTGATCACGATGGCCCGTCAGCGCACGGTCGGCACCGCGGGGCTACCTCACGCCGGCCGGCGCTGCCCCGCCGCGGTCCGGCGACGTTCGAGCAGCTCGAAGAGGCCCATGCCCAGCAGCATGGCCACGACGAAGACGAGCGCCTTTGCCTCGCCCATCGCGCTGGCCACCAGCCCCGGGCCCGGGCAGAAGCCGGCCAGGCCCCAGCCCAGCCCGAACAGCACGCTGCCGCCGATGAGCCGGCGATCGACCTGGCGCGCGGTCGGCAGCTGCATCGGCGCGCCCAGCCAGGCGGTGCGGCGGCGGCGTGCGAGCGCAAACGCGGGCAGGCCGACCGCGACGGCGCCGCCCATCACCAGGGCGAGCGAAGGATCCCAGCTTCCCGCGAGGTCGAGGAACGCCAGCACCTTGGCCGGGTCGGCCATGCCGGAGACGATGAGGCCCAGGCCGAAGACCAGGCCGGCCAGCAAGGCGGTGAGGTTCATGCCGACTCCTTCAGATGCCGAGCACGTGGCGCAGCAGGAACACGGCCACGAAGCCCGCAGCCATGAAGGTGGCGGTCGCCGCCAGCGAACGGGGCGACAGCCGCGACAGGCCGCACACCCCGTGCCCGCTGGTGCAGCCGGCGGCGTAGCGCGTGCCCACGCCCACCAGCAGCCCGGCCGCCAGCAGGCGGCCCCAGCCCGCGTCGATCACCGGCACCGGCAGCGCCGAGACGAGGCTGAACACCACCGGCGCGGCCAGCAGGCCGGCCAGGAAGGCCAGGCGCCAGGCGACGTCGCCCGCCGAGGGGCGCAGCAGCCCGCCGACGATGCCGCTGATGCCGGCGATGCGCCCGTTGAGCAGCACGAACATCGCCGCGGCCAGGCCGATGAGCAGCCCGCCGGCCAGCGAGGCCCAGGGCGTGAAGGCGTTCCAGTCGATGTCCATGGATCACTCCGCAGGACAGTAGAGCCGGTACAGGACGTCGAGCACCTCCAGCACCTTGGGATCGGCGACGCTGTAGTAGATGCGCTTGCCCTCTCGGCGCGTATCGACCACGCCCTCGGTGCGCAGCACGCCGAGCTGCTGCGACAGCGTGGGCTGGCGGATGTCGAGCTGGGCCTCCAGATCGCCCACGCACATCTCGCCTTGCGACAGCTGGCACAGCAGCAGCAGGCGGTCTTCGTTCGCGAGGACCTTCAGCGCACCGACGGCCTGCCCGGCCGCTTGGCGCAGCGCTGCGGGGTCGATGGGGGGCGGCGTGCGTTTCATCGTTCGTGGTGCTCGTTCGGCTTGACTTCATTATATTTACAAACATAATGTTTTCAAGGATATTGACGAGGACCCCCGATGAGCCGCACCTCCGCCATCCAGCCGTTCTTCGACGAAGCCACGGGCACCGTCACCTATGTCGTGCACGACCTCGCCACACGCAGCGCGGCCGTCATCGACCCGGTGCTGGACTTCGACTTCAAGTCAGGGCGCACCGCCACGCGCTCGGCCGACCGGGTGCTCGCCCACGTGGCCGGGCAGGGTCTGCAGGTCGACTGGATCCTCGAGACACACGCCCACGCGGACCACCTCTCCGCGGCCCGGTACATCCAGGGGAAGCTCGGCGGGCGCATCGCCATCGGCGAGCGCATCCGCGACGTGCAGGCGGTGTTCAAGAAGCTCTACAACCTGGAGCGCAGCTTCCTGCCCGACGGCTCCCAGTTCGACCACCTGTTCCACGACGGCGAAACGTTTCGGATCGGCGAGACAGAGGCCACCGCCCTGCTCGTGCCCGGCCACACCCCGGCGGACATGGCCTACCTGATCGACGGCGCGGCCTTCGTGGGCGACACGCTCTTCATGCCGGATGTGGGCACGGCCCGCGCCGACTTCCCCGGCGGCGACGCCCGCACGCTCTACCGGTCGACCCGGCGCATCCTCGACCTGCCGCCGCAGACGCGGATCTTCGTGTGCCACGACTACCCGCCCGCGCACCGCGGCGCGGCCTGGGAAAGCACAGTGGGCGACCAGCGCGCGAACAACATCCACGTCCGCGACGGCATCACCGAAGAGGCTTTCGTCGCGCTGCGCACGGCCCGCGACGCCACGCTCGACGTGCCGGCGCTGATCCTGCCGTCGCTGCAGGTCAACGTGCGCGCGGGGCAATTGCCACCGGCAGAGGAGAACGGGGTGCGCTACCTCAAGATCCCGCTCGATGCGCTGCCGAGGAAGGCGGAGCCCGCCCCGCGGGCATGAACAGCGCGAACAGCTCGTTCTTGAAATGGATGTCGAGCCGCTCGAAGGCCCGGGCGCGGTAGGTCTTGACCGTGCCCACGCCCAGTTCCATGTCGGCGGCGATGCCGTCATAGGTCATGCCGCGCAGCATGCGCTCCAGCACATCGAGCTCGCGCTCGGTGAGCGCGGGGCAGTGCCGGCGCAGCTGCGCCCGGCGGTCGGGCACCGCAGGCGCGGCTTCATCGCCGTGCCACTGCAGGTGGCGCGCGACGGCGGCGATCAGCGGCAGCGCCAGCGTGCCGAAGGTGCCCACGTCGGCCTCGCCGAAGCAGCCCTCGTCGTCGTGCCGGTAGACGTTGACGGCCAGCACCGAGTCGTCCTGCTCCGCGCGCGCGACCGACAGCCGCTCCAGCATGCCGTGGCGCCGGTAGATGGCGTGGCGGTGGGCGGCCGGCGCGTCGTCGGCATGCATGCGCAGCATCACCGCGCTGCCGGGGCCCGAGCTGCGGGCGGGCTCGAAGCTGCGGTCGCCCAGGTACAGGCCGGCGTCGCGGTAGGTGGCGAAGCAGTGCACGGTGCAGTCCACCGCCGCCCGCGCCGCCGACAGGTGCAGCACCGGGGGCCGGTCGGGCCACACCTGGTACACGGCCCACGAGCCCACGCGCAGGGCCTCGGCCAGGAGGCCCAGCGTGCGCTCCCCGAAACGCTCACGTCCGATCGCCGAGATCACGCCGGCCACGGTGCGCTCGGCCTGCGGCTGCGCCGCGTTCTCCATCAGCCACGACTGCATGGCGGTCTCCTCGATGCAGGCCGGTCATCCTTTCGGCTGACCGGGCGGCGCCGCGGGTGGTCTAAGGTGCGAAGCAACACCCAGACCGGACCGACGACGCCATGGATCCATTGTTTCCCGAACCGCCCCCGCTTCTCGCGATGTGCCGCATCGTCTGCGACGTCGGCGAGCTGGTCTCGCTGGGCGAAGCGCCCGGCGGCGAACGGCGCTACGTGCCCCTGACCGGCGGCACCGTCACCGGCCCCGAGCTGCACGGCACCGTGGTGCCGGGCGGCGTCGACTGGCAGGTGGCCCGCCCCGACGGCGCGCTCGACATCCAGGCGCACTACGTGCTGCGGCTGGACGACGGCGCGCTGGTCGAGGTTCAGAGCAAGGGCCTGCGGCACGGGCCGCCCGAGGTGATGCGCCGGCTCGCCGCCGGCGAGCCCGTCGAGCGCGACGCCTACTTCTTCAGGACCGTGATCCGCTTCGCGACGGGAGCGCCCCATTGGCTTCACTTGAACAAGGTGATCGCGCTCGCGTCGGCGGCCCGGCACGCGCGGCAGGTGGTGCTGGACGTGTACCGCGTCGCCTGAACGCCGCGGGCATCTTACGGAGCCGCCGGCAGCGGCGCGCAGCACGTTTTCCCTCGCTCCCGACGCGGGCGTGTCCGCCTTTCGGCCGACAGCGCACCTGGCCGCCCTTGCCCACACTGCGGCCCAGCAGGCCGGCGGACCGGCCCGACAACCAGGAGACGACATGATGCCCACCCCTTCCCGCCACGCGCTGGCCACGGCCTGCGCCGCCGCGATGCTCGCCGCCTGCGGCGGCTCCGACGGCGACGATGCCGCGACCGCGCAGCAGCAATGCGAGGCCCTGGCCCGCACCGCCGTGCCCGCGACCTCGCTCACCGCCGTCTACCAGGCCGACGGCGCCGTCACCATCCAGAACTACGCCCTGCCCGCCCACTGCCTGGTGGAAGGCAAGACCAACGAGCGCACCGGCGTGGACGGCAAGGCCTACGCGATCGGCTTCCGCCTGCGGCTGCCCGACCAGTGGAACGGGCGCTTCCTCTTCATGGGCGGCGGCGGTAACGACGGCTCGCTGGGCACCACCATCGGGCCCAACGTGGGCCCCATCGGCGGCATGAAGCCCGCCCTGGGCGAGGGCTACGCGATCGTCAGCACCGACGGCGGCCACACCGGCGGCCGGGGCGCCGACTTCGGCTCCGATCCCATCGCCCGCATCGACCACGCCTACAACGCCTTCGACAAGACCGCGGTCAACGCCAAGTCGCTGATCGCCGCCCGCTACGGCCGCGGCCCCGACCATTCGTACTTCAGCGGCTGCTCGGGCGGCGGGCGGCAGGGCATGATGTTCACGCAGCGGTTCCCGGCGTACTTCGACGGCGTGATCGCCCATGCCCCGGCCATGCGCGTGTCCAGCGGCGCCACCATCGCGGCGATGTTCAACAACCTGAAGCTCACGCAGATCGCGCCGGTGGAAAACGGCAGCCCCATCCTCAGCAAGGCGCTCACCGATGCGGACCTGAAGCTCGCCGCCGGCAAGATCCTCGAACGCTGCGACGCGCTCGACGGCGTGGCCGACGGCATGGTCAACCACTTCCAGGCCTGCAACGTCGACCTGGCCGAGCTGCAGTGCACCGGCGCGAAGACCGCCACCTGCCTGAGCGCCGACCAGGTCGGCGCGATGAAGGCGCTCTTCGACGGCCCGCGCAACACGGCGGGCACCCGCCTCTACGCCGGCCAGGTGATGGACCCGGCCATCGACCAGCCCGGCTGGCGTGCCTGGACGCTGGGCAGCTCGACGAGCGCGACGCCCAACTCCGCCTACAACACGCTGATGGCGGACGCGCTGCGCTGGGAGTTCTTCACCCCGCCCGACCCGGACTTCGCCGCGCTGGACTTCGACTTCGACACCGACCCGCTGCGCATGGCGGCCACCTCGTCCGTCTACGACACCTACGCCGACGACAAGCTCACCGCCTACCAGGCCCGCGGCGGCAAGCTGATGTTCCTGCACGGCATGGCCGACCCCATCTTCAGCGCGCACGACACGGTCGACTACTACCAGCGGCTGGCCGCCAACCACGGCGGCATCGGCGCGGCCCGGGCCTTCTCGCGGCTCTACGCCATCCCCGGCGAGAACCATTGCAGCGGCGGCCGCGCGACCGACCAGTTCGATGCCCTCACCGCGATGGTGGACTGGGTGGAAAAAGGCCAGGCGCCCGACCGCCTGCTGGCCGCCGCGAGCAGCACGCACCCGCTGTTCCCGAACCGCACCCGGCCGCTGTGTCCCTATCCCCAGTACGCGAAGTACAACGGCACCGGCAACGTGGAGGACGCGGCGAGCTTCACCTGCACCGCGCCCTGAGCCCGCGGCGGCCGGGCACGGCGGTTGCCGAGCAGCCGGCATGATCCAAGCTCTCCACGCGGGCCCGTCCGGCAGCCGCCGGACGCCCATCCTGGAGCCGACCGCGCCCCGATGATCCGACCCCGCCGCCGACGTACCGTCCTCCTGACGATCGTCGCGGCGTGTGGGCTGCTCGCCTTGCTGGCGCTGGCCTGGGACTGGAACTGGCTGCGCGGCCCGGTGGCGCGCCATGTGGCGGAACGCGCCGGCCGTAGCATCGAGATCGGCCACCTGGACATCCGCTTCGACGGGCTCGACCCCACGGTGCAGCTCACGCAGGTGTCGGTGGCCAACGCCCCGTGGGTCCGCGGCACCGCCGGCCGCCCGCTGCTGGTCGCGCAACGGGTGACGGCCACCATCGCCTGGCGCAGCCTCTTCGCCGACCTGACGGTGGTGACGAAGCTGGTGCTGTCCGGTGCCGACCTCCACCTGGAGCGCCAGGCGGACGGACTGCGCAACTGGCGGCTGCTCGAACCGGACGACCGGGGCCCGCCCCGGGCCCGCATCCTGCGGCTGGAGGCCCATCGCAGCACGCTGCACTTCATCCACGAGGGATTGGCGCTGGACCTGCGTGTGTCGGCCGACGACCTGCCGGCACCCGTGCCGCGCGCGCAGGACGCGCCGCTCACGAGCCGGCTGCGATTCCAGGGCCGCTTCCGAGAAGCCGCCTTCTCCGCCGACGCGCAGGCCTCGAGGGTGCTGACCTTCTTCGACACCGGCGAAGCCTTCTCGGTACGGGGAACGGCCGCGTCGGGCGCGCTGCGGCTGGAGATCGACGGGCTCGTGGGCGACCTGTTCGCGCTGGGCCGCGTCGACGCGGACCTCCGGCTCGCCGGCCCCTCGCTGGCCGACCTGCGCCCGCTGCTGCCGCAGGCCTGGCCACGCACGGCGGCGTTCACCGCCGCAGCCCGTCTCCAGAAGACCGATGCGCACTGGCGTCTCGGCGGCCTGCGCGCCACCGCGGGCCGCTCGGATGCGACGGGTGAGCTGGCCTACACCGAAGCCGCCGGCCGCGGCCGGGTGGACGCGAAGCTGGCGAGCGAGGCGCTGCACCTCGCCGACCTCTGGCGCAGCGGCTCGGCCGCGTCCGGCGGCCAGGGGCTGCGCGCCGTCGACGTGCAGGCGTCTTGGGACATCGGCACGCTGCACCTGCCCGTGCTGCCGCCGCTGTCCGGCGTGCGCACCGCCGCCCGGCTGACGGACGGCGCGCTGGAGATCTCGCCGGCATCGGCCCGGCTGGCGGGCGGCACGGTGCAGGGCGTGCTGAGCATCGACACGCGCCAGCAGCCGCCCGCCGCGGCCGCCGACCTGTCGTGGCGCGGCCTGCGGATCGAGCAGCTGCTGCCGGCGCTGCCGGCCAAGTCGCAGGTCTCCGGCCCCGTCTCGGGCCAGCTGCAGGCGGCGGGCCGGGGCAGCTCCTGGCGCGAGGTGCTGGCCGCGCTGCAGGGGCAGGCCCAGGTGCAGATGACGAGCGGCCTGCTGGCCCCCTACCTCGACGCCCGCCTGGCGCTCAACGGCGACAAGCTGCTGCGCGCCGCCCTGACCGATCCCGGCAAGGTCCCGGTGCGCTGCGCCCGTGCCGACCTCCGCCTGCGCGGCGGCACCGGCGAGATCCGTCCGCTGGTGATCGACACGGCGCAAACGCGCGTCGACGGCCGCGGCACGGTGGACCTGCGCCGCCTGCGGTTCACGCTGCTGCTGACGCCGCAGCCCAAGGAGGCCGCGCTGCTCGCGCTCGAGCGGTCGCTGCGCATCACCGGCTCGTTCGACAATGCCGAGGTCGAACTGGTGCCCGCCGAGGCCATCGCCCGCAGCCCGTGCAACCCCGGCGCCCCGGCCCCGGGCCGCTAGCGCCGTGCCGGGACCGCTCAAGATCGGGCCGGTGCGCGCCGATGTAGCTGGCGAAGCCGAAGACCTCGGTCGCCCATGAACCTGAAGGAAGTCGCTCGGTGCTGCTCGATGTCGGAACGCTGTTTGTCGCGATGTTCGCGGCGTTCTCGATCTTCGGCATCACCCTCGCACTGTCCAGGGGCTCGCTGCAGGACTGCCCCGAGATCGGCCTGCTGACCTGGGGTGCGTGGGTGATGCTGCTGGCCATGGTGGTCAGCGCGGCGCGGGTGGCCGTGCCTGAGTGGATCGCGATCATCGCCGGCAACTCGCTGCTGTTCGTCGGGGTGCACATCAACAGCCAGGCGCTCTACCGGTTCATCACCGGGCAGGGCCCGCCACGCTGGCAGCTGCTGCTCGTGGCGGCGGGCGCCATCCTGATCGCCGTGGTGCACCAGCGGCCCACGGCCGAACGCACCGCGCTCGCGTCGGGCGTGCTCGTGCTGCAAGGCATGCCGATGCTGTGGCTGGTGCTCACCCGGGGCTGGCACGCGGAGCCCGCGTTGCGCACGGTCGCGCTGGCGATCGGCATCGGCGTGGTCGGCCACGTCGCGCGGATCGTCCATGTGCTGCTGGCGCCGGCCGAATATGCGGCGTTCTGGCAGCCCAGCCTCGGCAACGGCCTCACCTACCTGGCCGGGGCGATGTTCCCGCTCGGCGCCGGCATCGGCTTCATCGTCGCCAACCTGGAACGGGTGGCCAAGCAGCTGCGCGAGCAGGCGACCTACGACAGCCTCACCGGCTGCGTGCGGCGAGGCTCCTTCACTGCGATGCTGGACAAGGGCTACGGGCAGGCCCGCCGCGAGCGCAAGCCGCTGTCGCTGCTGCTGATGGACCTGGACCATTTCAAGCTGGTCAACGACACCCACGGCCACCATGCAGGCGACCAGGTGCTCGCCCGGTTCGCCCAGGCCGTGCGCACGCGCATGCGGGCTGCGGACGTCCTCGGCCGCATGGGCGGCGAGGAGTTCGCGCTGATGCTCCCTGGCACCGACGCGGCGGGGGCCCTGCACGTGGCGGAAGAACTGCGGCAAACCATGGCGTCGCTGGACATCCCGGTGGGCGCGGGGGTGCCGATCCGGGTCACGGTGTCGGGAGGCGTGTCGAGCCTCGCACCCGGCGCCGATGGCGATGCCTCGGCGCTCTACCGCCGGGCCGACGAGGCGCTCTATGCATCGAAGCGTGCAGGCAGGAACCGCATGAGCCTGGCCCGCGAGCGGGACGCCGCGGCAGCGGCACGCTGATTGCCCCGCCGGGCCGCCACCCACTCCCATCGTGAGACCGACCATGACGCTTCCTGCCCGCGGCGCCCCCAAGGCGAGCCCTTCCCGTTCCCGCGCCAAGCCGCCGGCACCGCTCGCCGCCGCCGAAGCCGCCCACGCCGACCCGGTGGCGCTGCCGGCAGCACAGGCTCCGGCCCCGGAAGACGCGCCCGTCCGGGAGGAGGCGCAGGCGCAAGCGCCGGGCCGCGAAGAGCGCATCCGCGTCGCCGCCTACGGCCGCTACCTGGCCCGCGGCATGGCGTCCGGCCACGAGGTCGAGGATTGGCTGGACGCCGAGCGCGAGGTGGACGGCCAGCCGCCGCGCGGCTGAGGCCGGTTCGCCCGCCGCGCGAAGGCTCACACCGCGTGGGCCGCGACCACGGCAGCCCGGCTGGCCGGCAGCTCCGGCCAGCCGGGGCGGGTCCATGGCGCGCTGGGCACCCTGAACTGCACCAGCACGCAGCGGCCCCCGTCGCGCCCGATGTCGGCGGTGCCGGCCTCCTCCAGGCCCATGCGCCGGAAGAACGCGAGGGCCGCCTCGTTGTCCTCGTGCACGTCGGCCCCGGTGGCGCCGAGCACGTCCTGGGCGTGCCTGCACAGCTGCGCCCCGACGCCCTGGCCCTGGTAGGCCGGCGCGACGAACAGCATGCCGATGCGCCGGCCCTCGACGGCGACGAAGCCGAGCACCTGCCCTGCCGGGCTGCGGTAGGCACGCACCACGTTCGACGGCAGGAAGGCCGATGTGATGAGCTCGCGGTACATCGCGGACTCGGCCTGCGAGATCCGTGGATGGCGCGGCCGGATGCAGGCCTCCCATACCCTGAGCAAGGCCGGGTAGTCGTCGATGGTCGTCTGCGTGATGCCGTGCCGGCAGAGAGGGGTGTCCATGGGGCGTCACCTGCTGCAAAAGTTTGAGGCGGCGGCACGGGCGTGTGCCGCAACAGGCATCGGTCGGCAAACAGCGTTCCTGCGCTGCGCATGGGGGCGCCTGTAACATCTTCGGCTCACGAGGGATCGCGATGGCAGTGGAGACGACATCCCTACAAGCGCAGCGTCCGTACGGCGCGACACGGGAGCCGCCGGCCCCCGGCGCGGACGCGCCCGGGCCCGCCCCGGGCCGGGCCGACACCCCGCTCGTGCGCTGGCTGCGCACCGTGCTGCTCGCGGCCGTCATCGTGCCCGGCGCGGCCTTCGTCGGCATGGCCGGCTGGGCGCTGGAGCGGGCGCGCACCGATGCCGAAGACACCACGGCCCGGGCCAGCCAGATGGCCCTGTCGCACGTCCAGCGCACCTTCGCCGTCGCCGAGGAGATCGGCCGCCGCGCCGCCGCCGCCACCGCCGGCGACGACGACGAGGTGCGCGCCGACGAGGCGGCCCTGCACCAGCGGCTGAACGACATCGTGGCGGGGGTGCCGGCGCTGGTGAACCTGAATGTCTGGGATGCCGCGGGCCGCGCCGTGGCGCGCAGCGACCAGCGGATCGACCCGGGCGCCTCCGCCGGCGACCGCACCTACTTCACGGAGATGCAGGACCGTTCGATCGACGTCGGCATCAGCGAGGTCATCGTGGGGCGGCAGACCGGCCGCGAGCTGTTCAACGTCACCCTGCGCCGCCCGTCGCCGGACGGCAGCTTCCGCGGCGTCGTCGCGGTGTCGCTCGCGCCGAGCTATTTCCGCAGCTACTACGAATCGATCGCGGCGGACGACCCCCGCCTCGCGAGCTTCGCGCTCATCAAGACCGACGGCAGCATCCTGGCACGCTGGCCCCCCGCCGAGGCGGGCAGGCAGCGGGTGGCGCCCGGCGCGCAGACGCTGGCGCGCATCCAGGCCGGCGAGGACGCCGGCGTGCTCGTGACCCGCGTGGGCACCGGCCGCGAGGCCCGGCTCCTGAGCTTCCGGCGCGTGCCGGGCTACCCGGTGTACGTGGTCGCGGGCTTCAGCCGCGACGCCATGTTCGCCGACTGGCTGCGCCTGCTGTGGCTGCTCGCCGCCGTGCTGCTGCCGGTCTCCGCAGGCCTGGCCGGCGTAGCCTGGGTCGCCATCCGCAAGACGCGCCTGGAGCACGAAGCCTCCGCCGCGCTGCGGGAGGAGAGCCGCCGGCGCTTCCAGGCCGAGCAGGCGGTGATGGAGGCGCAGAAGCTGGAGACGCTGGCCGTGCTCACCGGCGGCGTCGCGCACGACTTCAACAACCTGCTCGCGATCGTGCAGACCAACCTGCACGTGCACCGGCGCAAGCACCCCGCGTTGGCCGAGGCGCCGCAGCTGCAGGCGATGGCGCGCGCCATCCGCGCGGGCGTTCGGCTCACGCGGCAGCTGCTGTCGTTCTCCCGCAAGCAGGCGCTGAAGCCGGAGACCATCCGGCTGCAGGCGTGGCTGCCGCACGCGGCCGAGCTGCTCCAGAGCACGCTGGGGCGCGCGGTGCAGGCGGAGTTCAAGGTCGATGCCGACACCGCGTCGATCCACGTCGACGCCGGCGAGCTCGAACTGGCCCTGATCAACCTCGCGCTCAATGCCCGGCACGCCATGCCGAAGGGCGGCACCTTCCGCGTGAGCGCCTTCAACGACGAGGCGCATCCGATCGCCGGCCGGCCGGCCGTGAACCTGTGCGTGCAGGACGACGGCGCCGGCATCCCGGCGGACATCCTGCCGCGTGTGGTCGAGCCCTTCTTCACCACGCGGGAGCGCGGCGCGGGCTCCGGGCTGGGGCTCAGCCAGGTGCATGGCTTCTGCGTGCAGGCGGGCGGCAGGCTCGACATCGACAGCACCGTGGGCGCCGGCACGCGGGTGTGCATGCGCCTTCCGGCCGTGCCGCCCGCCGACGCGGCGCCGCACGTCGAGGAGCTGCAGGCACCCGTGGCCCAGGCGCTGCGCGGCAGCGTGCTGCTGGTGGAGGACAACGAGGACGTCGCCTCGTCGACGCAGGCGATGCTCACCGACGCGGGGCTGAGCGTCGCCCGGGCGCGCAGTGCGCAGGCGGCGCTCGACTACCTCGCCCAGGCCCCCGCCCCGCCCGACCTCGTGCTCAGCGACATCGCGATGCCGGGCGCCCTCAACGGCATCGGGCTGGCGTTCCGCCTGCGCGAAGAGCGGCCCGACCTGCCGGTGCTGCTCACCACCGGCTATGCCGAGCAGCTGAGCCTGGCCGTCAGCGGCGGCTTCGAGGTGCTGCCCAAGCCGACGGCGCCGGAAGACCTCCTGCGGCGCATCCAGCGCATCCTCCAGCCCTGAGCACCGGCGCGGCGCGGCGGTGGACGCTGCGCCGCGCTGCCTGTATAACGTGGCAAGCCGATCGCACGCCATGGCCGACCCCATCGCCCAGAAGATCATCGACACCGCGCTGGCGCTGCGGGCGTCGCACGCGGGCGTGCCGGCCATCGATGTGCTCGACTTGGCGATGCAGGGCCACCATGGCGCCCACCTCAACACCGACGCCTACGGCAAGCCCTGGGCCGATTGGCTCGACCCGCCCAGCCCGTTCGCTCGCCTGCTGCGCGATGCGCTCGCGCCGCACCTGCCCGACGACCCGTACCTCACGGGCGACCTCTGGCAGGTCAGCGCGACCGGCACGCGCCTGCTGCTCGACGACTGGGACGACGTCGTGCGAGCGTTCGCGGCGCGCTACCGGCTCTGGACCCTTTAAGGCCCTGCGCGTCAGCCGCGGCGGCGGCGCCGTGCCACGAAGCCGACCGCGGCCAGCCCGGCGATCATCAGCGCGTAGGTCTGCGGCTCGGGCACCACCGCGGCGATGGTCAGGCCGAGCAGCGGCGGTGCGATGGCGGTGCTGCCGCCGATGCCGAACGCGCCCGCGAAGGTGGCAGCCCCCGTCGCCAGGTCGATGCTGTACAGCGCGCTCTTGCCGGTGTCGGCATCGGTGAACGCGGCGTAGCCGGTCGATGCGCTGTAGATGTCGAAGCCCGACACCCCGGTGACGTCCATGCCCAGCGAACCCACGGTGGTGATGGTCGGGCTGTTGAAGGCCGTCGGCGCGATCTTCAGCTCGTTGCTGCCGCTGTCGATGTAGTACAGCGCCGTCGACGTGCCGGCATCACGGTCGTTGTTCGAGTACGCCACGGAGGTGAGACCCGTCGGAATCATCCCGGCCGTGTTGGCGGTCGCGCCGGTGTCGACGTTGAAAGCCAGGTTCTGGCCGCCGGACGACACGATGCGCAGCGACGTCATCGCGGTGTTGTCCGCCACCGGGTTGAAGTCGACCCCGATCGCCGAGCCGTTCAGCGGCGTGGCCAGGGTGGCCACGTAGGTCGCAGCGCCGCCCATCGTGAGGCTGTAGACCTTGGAATCGCTGCTCACGCCGTAGAGCACGCCGGTGCTCGTGCGGGTGTCGATGCCGAGGATGCGCTCGTTGGCGCTTTGCAGGCCGGTGATGGTGGACAAGGTCGAGCCGTTGGTCGGCGAGGCGCTGTCGAAGGTGACCAAGGCGTTGGTCGTCGTGAGCCCGATCACGGGCAGCGCGGACGCCGGCAGGCAGAACCCGGCCCCGAGGGCGAGGGCCGCGGCCAGGGACAGGCCGCGGCGCGACGGGGCTTGGAAGCGAAGGTGCATGGGGGAACTCCTGGTACTTGTGTGTGTGCATGCCGCCCGCTGCCGGATTGCGGCGGTGGCGTTCTCTCTACGCAGGCCGATGCCTGGCGGATGCACCTGCGCTCAACTTTTTTTGCAAGGGAGAAATACCGCATTGCGCTGATAGAGTCCGCGCTCGATGCCTGCACCACCCCCGCCCTTCGACTACGACGCCGCCGTGATGGCCTGTGCCCGGGGCGAGCGCTTCGCGTTGCGCGCGCTGTACGAGCGCGAGGCCCGCTGGCTGCTGGGCGTTGCCCAACGCATCGTGCAGGACAAGGCGCGGGCCGAGGACGTGCTGCACGACGCCTTCATCCAGGTCTGGCAGCACGCAGGCAGCTTCCAGCCGGAATTGGGTTCCGCGCGCGGGTGGCTCTACACGATCGTGCGGCACCGGGCGCTCGGCGAGCTGCGCGCCCAGGGCCGCACGCACGTGTTGGAGCCCGAGGAACTGGCGGCGATTTCCGACGCGCAGCAGGCCCCGCACGAGGGCGACGATGACCGCGGCCTCGACATCGACCGCCTCGAGCACTGCCTGCAGCGGCTCGACGAGGCCCGGCGCGCCTGCGTGGTGCATGCCTTCGTCGACGGCTACACGCACGAGCAGATCGCCGCGCGCCTGAAGACGCCGCTGGGCACCGTGAAGTCGTGGATCCGCCGCAGCCTCGCACGGCTCAAGGAGTGCATGGCGTGATCGACCTGCAGGATCCGGAAGGCCGCACGGCCGCCGCTGGCGAATACGTGCTGGGCACGCTGGAGCCGCAGGACGTGGCCGCGTTCGAGGCCGCGCTGGCCCACGACCGGCCGCTGCTGGCCGAGGTCTACGCCTGGCAGGACCGGCTGTTGAGCCTGAGCGCGCAGGCACGCCCGGTGCTGCCGGGGCGGCAGCTGTGGCCCCGCATCGAGGCCAGCCTGCCCGCACCCGCGCCGGCGCGGACCACGCCCACCGCCGCGCCCGCCCGCGGCGTACCGTGGTGGCAGCGCCTGCGCCTGTGGCAGGGCGTGAGCCTGGCGGCGGTCGCCGCGTCGCTGTGGATGGCCGTGCTGCTGGTCGAACGGGCCCCGGACGCGGACGCCGGCCAGCGCTACGTCGCGCTGCTGCAGAGCCCCGGCGACCAGTCCACCGGCTGGGTGGTGGAAGTGGTCGAGGGCCGCACGGTGCGGCTGGTGCCCGCAGCCGATACGGGGCCGGTGCCCGCCGGCCGGTCGCTGCAGTTCTGGACCAAGCCGGAGGGCGCGGCCGGGCCGACGTCGCTGGGCCTGGTGCGGGCCGGCCAGACGCTGGAACTTCCAGTCTCGCGGCTGCCGCCGGGCCTCGGGCCACGGCAGTTGTTCGAGATCACGCTGGAGCCCGAAAACGGCTCGCCGCTGGACCGGCCGACCGGCCCCATCCTCTACGTCGGCCGCACGGTGGGCCTGTAGCAAGTAGGCCCAGTCGTACGCCAGCGCCCGCCCTCCTCCGGCTGCCGGCGGCGCGCCGGGCGTCCATCATCTCCTGGTCGACCCAACCAAGGAGCATGGACATGAACGACCGCGATCTGATCGACCTGTTGAACGACCTCATCGAGACGTCCAAGGACGGTGAATACGGCTTCACCAAGTGCGCCGAACGCGCCAATGCGCCCGCGCTGAAGGAAACGTTGCAGCGCCGCGCCGCCGACTGCGCCCGCGGGGCCGCCGAGTTGCAGACGCTGGTGGTGCAGTACGGCGGCAAGCCGGAAGACAGCGGCACCGCCATGGGCGCACTGCACCGCGGCTGGGTGTCGGTGAAAGATGTGCTCTCGGGCAACAGCGACCATGCGGTGCTGGCCGAATGCGAGCGCGGCGAGGATGCGGCGCTGGCCCGCTACCGCAAGGCCCTGAGGGAAGAGCTGCCGGCCGACGTGCGCCAGGTGCTGGAACGGCAGATGACCGGCGTGCAGGCCAACCACGACCAGATCAAGGCGCTGCGCGACTCGACCCCGGCCTGACCGGCACCACACGCGGGCCGCAGCCGCGGCCCGCCCCCTACTCCACCTTCGCGCCCGACTGCGCCACCGCCTGCCGCCACTTCTCCACCTCGGCACGCACGTAGTCGGCCGACTGCTTCGGCGAGGTCCACGCCGCGGCGAAGCCCTGCGCCGCGAACTTGTCCTTCACCGCGGGGTTCTCCAGCACCTTCTTCATTTCGGCGCTGAGCTTGCTGAGCACCGCCGGCGGCGTGCCTGCCGGTGCCAGCAGCCCGTTCCACGCGAACACCTCGTAGCCCGGCAGGCCGGACTCGGCCACGGTCGGGATGTCGGGTGCCGCCGGCGAGCGCGAGGGGCTGGTGACGGCCAGCGCCTTCAGCTTGCCGCTCTTCACGAAGGGCATCGAGGACAGCATCGTGTCGAAGAACATCGGCACCTGCCCTGCGATCACGTCGGTGAGGGCCGGCGCGCTGCCCTTGTAGGGCACGTGCGTGAGCTTCACGCCGGCCGAGGTGGCGAAGAGCTCGGCCGCCAGGTGCGTCGACTGGCCGTTGCCCGACGACGCGTAGTTCAGCTCGCCCGGCTTCGCCTTGGCCAGCGCGATGACCTCGGCCACGTTCTTCGCCGGGAAGCTGGGCGTGGTGACCAGCACCAGCGGCCCCTGCGTGAGCAGGGAGACCGGTGCGAAGTCGCGCTGCACGTCGTAGTTCAGGTTCTTGAACAGCGACATGTTGATCGCATGCGCCGTGGTCGCCACGAGCAGCGTGTAGCCGTCGGGCGCCGCGCGCGCCACCGCCTCGGCACCCAGGTTGCCGCCGGCGCCGGGCTTGTTGTCGACGATGACGGTCTGCCCCAGCTGCTCGCCGAGCTGCTGCGCCACCACGCGGGCGACGATGTCGGTCGGCCCGCCCGGCGGGTACGGCACGACGATCTTCACCGCCTGGGTGGGATAGGCCTGCGCCCACACGTTGCCGCACGCGGCCAGCAGGCCGCAGGCCACGGCCGCGGCCTGCGCCACGGCGTTCTTCCATCGATGCATCTTCTGTCTCCTGCCGTTGTTCATTCGAGCTTGACGCCGCCGCTCGTGCCCACGCGCGCCCACTTCTCGCCCTCTGCCGCGATGAAGCGGCCAAACGCCTCGGGCGCCATGCCGCCGGGCTCGGCGCCGAGTTCGAAGAACTGCTTCTCCACCTCGGGCAGCTTCAGGATCGCGGCCACCTCGCGCTGCAGCAGTTCGGCCAGCGCCCTGGGCGTGCCGGCGGGCGCGAGCAGCCCGAACCACGCCGACATCTCGTAGCCCGGCACGCCGGCTTCCGCCATCGTCGGGATCTCGGGGGCCCCCGGCCAGCGCTTGGCGGTGGTCACGGCGAGCGCCCGCACCTTGCCGGCGCGCACGTGGGCGATGGCCGACGGCAGGTTGTCGAACGCGATCGGGATCTGTCCGCCCATCAGGTCGATCAGCATCGGCCCGCCGCCCTTGTACGGCACGTGCAGCATGTCGATCTTGGCCTGCACTTTGAGCAGCTCGCCGCTCATGTGGGGTGAGCCGCCCTGGCTGGTCGAGCCGAAGCTCAGCGCGCCCGGCTTGGCCCGCGCCATGGCCAGCAGCTCGGCCAGCGTGCGGGCCTGGAAGTCGTTGTTGGCCAGCAGCACGTTGGGCGTGCCGGCCACCAGCGTGATGGGTGAAAAGTCGCGCACGGGGTCGTACGGCGGCGGCTTCTGCAGCGCCGGGATGATGCCGTGCGAGGCGATCGTCGCGAGCAGCAGCGTGGTGCCGTCGGGCGCCGACTTGGCCACCTGCTGCGAGCCGATCACGCCGCCCGCGCCGGCCTTGTTCTCGACGAACACGGTCTGCCCGATCCGCTCCGCCAGCCGTGCCGCGACGGCACGTGCCAGCAGGTCGCTGGTGCCGCCCGGCGGATAAGGCACGACGAGGCGCACGGGCTTGTCGATGCGCGGCTGCGCCAGCAGCGAAGCGGGATGCAGCGCCGCGGCCGTTGTGGCCGCCAATGCGCCCTGTGTGAAGACGCGGCGGGACAGCAGTGATGAAGGTGTGTTCATGTCATGCAAAAGAAGCGTTGACCCAGCTTCCCGCCACGGATCCGGCTCCGCCGGTCCGTCGGCGGACGGCCCCCTCGGGGGGTAGCGAGCGCGAGCGAGCTTGGGGGCTCCATTCAGCGGGGGAGGAGGCGCGCGGCCTGCATGCGTTCGAGCCAGTAGTGCACGGCGTCTTCCGTGTCGAGGCACGGTGCAAACCCATGCTG
The DNA here is from genome assembly GCF_036621135.1 of Aquincola agrisoli. NCBI lineage: Bacteria > Pseudomonadati > Pseudomonadota > Betaproteobacteria > Burkholderiales > Sphaerotilaceae > Aquincola > Aquincola agrisoli. The sequence goes on along the minus strand of NZ_JAZIBG010000008.1, from coordinate 70,915 downwards.
CCGCAGCTTGATCGGGCTCAGCGACGAATGCGCCGGCTGCGCCAGGCCCTGGCCGAAGCAGCGGTCGGTGAACTGCCATGAGCTGCCGACCAGCCGCTCCAGGCTCGGCACCTGCAGCCCTTCGCGTTCGGCGATGCGCCGCCATGTGGCCTCGAGCGGCGGCATCGCCTGCGCCAGGGCCACCGGCTCGTCGGGCCCGGTGGCCATGCCGAAGCGCTGCGCGAACGAGCCCCAGATGTCCTGCCAGATCAGCGCGTCGCCGTTGACGACGTTGTAGGTCTCGTTGGCCGCGACCTCGTGCGTGCCCGCGAACTCCGCCGCCTGCGCGATGAGCCGGCTGTCGCTGCCCGCGTTGATGTAGCGCCCGCCGCCCGGCCACGCCAGCGGCAGGCCCTGCTCGCGGCGCAGCGCCGCATAGGCGCCCAGCGCCGCGACGATGTTCATCGGGCTGGCCACCGAATAGCCCAGCACGATCTGCGGCCGCAGCACCGTGAACACCCAGCCGGCGCGCGGCTGCCGCTCGCGCAGCAGGTCTTCCTGCAGCCAGTAGAAGTTCTCGTGGGGGTGCCGGGGCCAGCGCTCCTTGCAGGGCACCGGCGCGGGCTCCACATGGCCGCCGTAGGCCTTGGTGCCCTGCAGCAGCGTGATGTGCCGCAGCCCGCGCGCCTGCGGCTCCAGCGCGTCGAGCAGGTGGCGCAGCATCGCGTCGTTCATCGCCATCTGACGCGGGTCGCGCCAGCCGGCCACCAGCTCGGGCAGCTCGAACAGCGCCGCGTACAGCACGTGCGTCACGTGGCCCAGCGAGCGGGCCGCACCCTCGCACGCGGCGCGGTCGGCCAGGTCCACCGACACGTGCCGCACGCCGTCGGGCAGCGGCACCGGCCGGCGCGACAGCGCGATCACCTCCCAGTCGGGCAGCGAGGCGAAGTGCTCCACTGCCGCGGCGCCCACCAGGCCGGTCGCGCCGGCGATCAATATCGTGTGCTTCTTGCGCATGGCAGGCTCCTCAGGCCTGCGCGGGCAGCAGCGGCTGTCCGCGCAGGTGCACCCGCAGCGCATCGGGCACGTCGAGCTCGAAGCCCAGCACCGCGGCCGACAGCGCCTTGCCGTAGTTGTCCAGGCACAGGCTGCGCGACACGCCGCCGCCCAGCGCGCCTTCGCAGACGAAGTTGAGCGCCTCGATGTTGTCGGCCTCGTAACGCGTCACCCGCCCCTTGATGGCGTCGCCGTAGAAGGCCTTGAAGCGCTCGGCGGTGAGCTGCGCCTTCAGCAGCGGATACAGCTCCGGCGCATAGGCGAAGACGGCGATGTTCGAGGTGTTGCCCTTGTCGCCCGAGCGGGCGTGGGCCACATGCTGCAGCAGGACTTTCATCGGTTCAGCTCTCGAAGTAGTGGATGGAGGCCGGCACCTGTTCGCGCGGCACGAGGGACGACCACACGCCGATCACCTCGCGCGTGCGCTCCTGGTGCGGCACGCGCTTGCCGGTGTGGGCGATGCCCGAGACGGCCATGCCGTCGACCTCGCGGCCGACCTTGGCGGCTTCCTCGCGCGTCCTGGTGCGTGCGGCCACGCGCACGGCGATCTCGTAGGGCTCGGGCGCATCGGCGGGCGTCGCGTCGCCGTGGATCGCGTTCATGCCGAGGAAGTCGAGCCGGTAGTCCTCGGCCTGCAGGCCGACGATCTTGAAGCGCTCTTCCAGGATCTTTCGGGCGAGCTGCGCGCGGCGCAGCGCGCCGGGGCCGGCGTAGAAGAACATGTCCTCGCCGATGAAGCCTTCGGTGCAGCCGATCGACACCTTCAGCGTGGGCGTGCGCGGCTTGCCGCCGATGTTCGTCACCAGCACCCGGTCGGGGCCCGCCTGCTCCAGCCGGGCGGTGGTGAAGTCGACCACCACGTCCGGCGTCAGGTAGTTGGCCGGGTCGTGCACCTCGTAGAGCATCTGCTCCTTGACGGTCTGCAGCGTCACCGCGCCGCCGGTGCCGGCCACCTTGGTGAGGATGGCGCTGCCGTCCTCGCGCACCTCGGCGATCGGGAAGCCGAAGTTCCAGGGCTCGGGCACGTCCTTGAAGCCGGGGTCGCTGAAGTAGCCGCCCGTCACCTGCGCGCCGCATTCCATCAGGTGGCCCAGGCCGTTGCCCTGCGCCACCTTGGCGTGGTCGAGCGGATCCCAGCCGAACTCGTACATCATCGGCGCGAGGAAGAGCGACGGGTCGGCCACGCGGCCGGTGATGACGATCTGCGCACCGGCCTTCAGCGCCTCGACGATGGGCTCGGCGCCCAGGTAGGCCTCGGCCGAGATCAGCGTGGGCTGCAGGCTCGCGGTGGGCTCGCCGTTCTCCAGGATGCGGTCGGTGAGCTCCAGCACGCGGTCGGTGACCAGGCTGCCGTTGACGGCCGCCACCTTCACGCCGGTGTGGCCCAGCTCGCGCAGCCAATGCACCACGCGCTTGGCGGCGGCGTCGGGGTTGATCCAGCCCTGGTTGCTGACGATCTTGGTGCCACGCTTCATGCAGGCCGGCAGCACCGCGCGCATGCGGTCGTCGAGGTAGGTGTCGTAGCCCTCGAAGCCGGGGTCGCGCCGCGCCCTCACCTGCGCGGCCGACACCGTGGCTTCGGCCATGGTCTCGAAGCACAGGTAGTCCAGGTCGCCGCGCTCGGCATTGAGCTGTGCGGGCTCGACGCGGTCGCCCCACCAGGCGGCGCCCGCGCCGATGCGGATGGTCTTGCTCATCGCTGTCCTTTCAACGGGAATGGAAGATCACCGCGTCCACCGCGGCACACCCCTGGCCGCGCTCGCGCACGATCACCGGGTTGACGTCGAGCTGCGTGACGCCCGCGGCGTCGTCGAGCATCAGGGCGCCCACGGCCACCGCCGCGTCGCAGAAGGCGGCCACGTCGAGCGGCGGATCGCCGCGCACGCCGTCGAGCAGCGGCGCGATGCGCAGGCGGCGCAGCGCACGCTCCACCTGCGCGGCATCGAAGGGCGGCAGCAGCACCTCGGCGTCGGGCATCGCCTCGACGTACTTGCCGCCGTCGCCGACCAGCACCACCGGGCCGAAGACGGGGTCGAGCCGCGCGCCGATCATCAGCTCGCGCTCGCCACGCACCATCTCGGCAACGAGCACGCCGCCGAGCCGCACGCCGGCCGCGGAAGCCGCCGCCACCACATCGGCATACGCGGCAGCCACCGCCTCGGCGCTCTGCAGGCCGAGCCGCACCAGGCCCAGCTCCGACTTGTGCGACGCGTCGCCGGTGCAGCCCTTCACCACCACGCGCGCGGCGCCCAGGGTCTCGAATGCCCGGCGCGCCTGCGCCTCGTCGGCGCACAGCATGTGGCGCGCCACCGGCACGCCGCGCCCGGCCAGCCAGGCCAGGCTCTGCGCCTCGTCGAGCATCACGGCCGGCCGCACCGCGCGCGGGGGGCTCGGCAGCGCGGGCCGGCGCGCCTGCGCGGCGGCGATCAGCTCGGCATGCGACAGGTACTGCCCCAGCGCGCCCACGGCCTCGGCCTCGGTGGCGTAGACCGACAGGCCATGCGTCTTGAAGGCCGCGGCCACGCTCGGCTGCGGCGCCGCCACCACGATGGGCTTGCCGGTGGCCTGCGCGAACCTGGCGGTGTCGGCCGCGAAGGTAGGCACGTCGTAGCCCGCGCCCGCCACCGCGATGCCGACGAAGAACGCATCCGCGGCCGGGTCGCGGGCGATGGGCGGCAGGATGTCGCTGAAGAGCCGGCTGTTGGTGAGCAGCGCGGCCGTGATGTCGACCGGGTTGGTCGTCGTCGCAAAGCCCGGCAGGATGGTGCGCAGCTCGGCCTGCGTGCCCGCGGACAGCGGCTCCAGCGGCATGCCGGCGGCACTGGCCGCATCGGCCGTCAGCACGCACACGGCACCCGAGTTGCTGATGGCCACCAGCCGCCGGCCGCGCGGCTTCCAGCCCTTGAGGTACAGCTCGGCCGCGTCGACCAGTTCGCGCATGTCCTGCACGCGCCAGATGCCGTGCTCGCGCAGGAAGGCATCGACCACGCGGTCTTCGCTGGCCAGCGCGCCGGTGTGCGACTGCGCGGCCTCCTGCCCCGCCGCCGAGCGGCCGGACTTGAGCGCGACGATGGGCAGCCCGCGGTCGCGTGCGATGGCCGCGGCCTCGGCCAGGTGCCAGGGATCGGGTACGCCTTCGAGGTACAGCAGCAGCACGCGCAGCGCCGGGTCTTCCACCACCACGGTGGCCAGCTCGCACACCGTCACGTCGCAGTCGTTGCCAGTGGCGTGCGAGTGCCGCACGCCGATGCCGCGCTGGCGCAGCAGGCCGTAGGGGATCACGCTCATCGCCCCGCTCTGGCTGATGATGCCGACCGGCCCGTCCTGCGGCGCCACCTCGGTGAACATGGTCGAGAAGCTCAGCACCGCGCCGGTGCCGAAGTTGGCCAGGCCCTGCGAGTTGGGCCCCACCACGCGCATGCCCAGTGCACGGGCGCGGGCGGCCATCTCGCGTTCGCGCCGCTTGCCTTCGGCATCCACCTCGCCGAAGCCGCTGCTCATCATCACCACGAGCTTGACGCCGGCCTGCGCGCACTGGTCGGCCGCCACGATGGCGCCGTCGCCCGGCACCGCGACGATGGCGACCTCGGGCACCTCGGGCAGCGCCGACAGGTCGGCATAGGTGCGCAGGCCCTGCACCTCGGGCCGGCTCGGGTTGATGGGGTACAGCGCGCCAGCGTACCCGTGGCGGCCCAGGTAGGCGATCGGGCGCCCGCCGATCTTGTGCTCGTTGTCGGAGGCGCCGATCACCGCGATGGAGCGCGGCGACAGCGCCGCACGCAGCGCCTGGCGTGCGGAAGTGGCAGCGTCGGTCATGAAGCGAGGTCCTTGTCGAAGAAGGGAAGCGGCCGGCCGGCGATGCGGCGCACGCTGCCGCGCACGCGGTCGCCGATGGCCACGGCGGGGTCGGCATGCGCCATCAGGCGCACGCCTTCGTCCAGGTCGACCAGCACCAGCCTGTAGGGCGCCAGCGCACGGAACTCGTCGCTCGGCGCCCGGTGCACCAGCGTGCTGGCGCGCACGGTGCCGCCGCCGGCGGCCAGGTGCTCGGTGGGCGACGGCGCGGCGCAGTGCGGACAGAAGCCGCGGCGAAAGAGCCAGCGGCGGCCGCAGGCACCGCACTGCTGGTAGACGAGCGCGTCGCCGCGCCGGCTCCAGCAGCGCAGGCCCGCGTCGTTCTCGTTCATGTCGTTCATGCCGCGCCTTCCAGCACCAGGCTGACGTGCGACGACAGCACACCGCCGTCGCCGTGCAGCAGCGCCACGCCGGCACGCCGCGCCTGGCGCGTCCCGGCGCGGCCGGTCATCTGCCTGTGCGCTTCCACCAGGTGCGCCATCGCGCCCGCCACGCCGCAATGGCCGTACGACAGCAGCCCGCCGTGCAGGTTGAGCGGCATCGCGCCATCGGCCGAGAAGTGCCCTTCCCGCGCGAGCCGGCCCGACCGGCCGCGCGGCGCGAGGCCGATCTCCTCCAGCAGGATGGCCAGCGTCACGGTGAAGCTGTCGTAGATGGCCGCGTACTCCACGTCGGCCAGCCGGCGGCCGGCCTGTTCGAGCGCGCGGGCCGTGCAGGCGCCGGCGCCGAAGTCCGACAGGCTGGGCATCGCGCTCAGGTGCTGCGCGTTGTGGTGCTGCGCGGCACCGGTGATGCGCAGCGGGTGCGGCCCTTCCTCGGTCGCGGAGACGATGACGGCGCAGCCACCGTCCGATACCGGGCAGCAGTCGAGCACTTTCAGCGGCGACGCGATGGCGCGCGAGCCCAGCACCTCCTCCACCGTGATCGGCGTGCGGAACTGCGCGCCTTCGTGCTTGGCCGCATGGCGGCGCATCAGCACCGCCAGCTCGGCGAAGTCGGCCTCGGTGTGGCCGTGCTCGGCCATGCAGTGCGAGGCGATCAGGCCGTAGTACGCGGGGATGGTGGCGCCCAGCGGCACCTCGTACTCGGGGTGGCCCACCTGCGCCAGCACCTGGATCGACGCGTCGCGGCTCTGGCCCGTCATGCGGTTCTCGCCGCCCACCACCAGGATGCGCTTGGCCGCGCCGCCGGCCACCAGCAGGTGCGCCAGCATCACCAGCGCGTAGCCGGTGGCGCCGCCCAGTTGCACCGCATGCGCGTAGCGCGGCGCCAGGCCGAAGTGCTCGGCGAACACGGTGGCCAGCATCAGGTGCGGCATCGTGGTCGAGTAGCCGCAGACCAGGCCGTCGATGTCGCCGCGCTGCAGGCGGGCGTCGTCGAGCGCGAGCTGCGCGGCCTCGCTCATCAGGTCGACCGTGTTGCGGCCGGGGTGGCTGCCGTAGCGCGTGACGCCGGAGCCGACGAGGTATGTCGAAGTCATGCCGCGTCCCTCATGCCGCGTCTTTTTGCGCATAGTGGGCCGAGAGTTCCTCGCCTGCCTTGCGCAGCGCGGGCACCAGCGTGCCCAGGCGCGAGGTGATGCGCGTGGTGAGCGCGGCCAGGCTGATGGCGGCGGCCGGCCGGCCGTCGCTGCCGAACACCGGCACGCCGATGCCGCCCATCTGGTCGACCACCACGTCGAGCAGCAGCGAATAGCCACGCTGCCGCGAGTGGGCCACCTCCTGCTTCAGCAGCGCCGCGCTGATGCGCGGGTAGCGCTTCTTCAGCGCCGGCTCGATCAGGCCGATGACCGCGTCCACCTCGTCGTCGGGCAGCCAGGCCAGCAGCGCCAGGCTGCCGGCGCCCACGCCCAGCGGGCGGCGCATGCCGAGTTCAAGGTAGCTCGCGCGGATCGGGTAGCTGCCGAACTCGCGGTCGATGCACACCGAATCGATGCCGCTGCGGGTCGACAGCAGCAGCGTGTCGCCGGTGAGCGCGGCCAGCCGCAGCAGGCTGGGCCGCGCGCGGTCGCGGATGTGGTCGCGGCCCTGCATCGCGATGCCCAGCGTCACCGCCTCGTCGCCGAGCAGGTAGCGCTTGGTGGCCTCGTCGCGCACCACGAAGCCCTCGGCGATCATGGTGTCGAGCAGGCGCAGCGCGGTGGCCTTGTGGATGCCCGACGCGGCGGCGATGTCGGCCAGCCGCAGCGGCAGCGGCGTGGACATCACGCGCAGGATGCGCAGCACCTTCTGCACGGCGTTGGTATCGGAAGCGTGTCGCAAGATGAGTCCCGGGGTTCAGACGGTGGCGACGGGCGTGGCCGGCGAGCCCACGGCGCCGGGCAGCCGCAGCGGCGGCGCGGTCAGCAGGAAGCGGTGGCGCCCGTGCGCGCGCAGCCATTGCGCCAGCGGCGTCAGGTGCCACAGCTCGCCGAGGTGGATGCCGAGCTTGAACAGGCAGTGCTCGTGCAGCGGCAGCGTCGCGCAGCACACGTCGCGCGCCGCGGCGGGGTGCGCCTCCACCGCGTAGTTGTCGGCGATCAGCACCGAAAGGCCGCTGTCGGTGATCCACTGCAGCAGCCGCTCGTCACGGCCGTCGAGCACGGCGCCGGTGCGCTCCAGCCGCTCGGCGTCGGGCTGGCCGCCCATGCCGATGAGTGCCTGCGCGAAGCCGGTGTGCAGGCACACCATGTCGCCGGGTTCCACCGTCACGCGGTCGGCGTCGATCACGCGCATCAGCCGGTCGTAGCCCACGGCTTCGCGCGCATCGCCGCAGTGGGCGTGCAGGTCGATCATCACCGCCCGGCCCTGCACGCAGCGCTCGGCCATGTGCTCGATGCCCAGCGCCTGGGCGCGCGAGGTGGAGCGCATGCCGCCCGCGGCGGGCACGCCGGCGTCTTCGGCCAGCAGCGGGCCCAGGATGTCGTAGCCCGCGCGGTAGCCGTTGTAGTAGCGCGGCTCGGGCACGCCGTCGCCGTCGGCATCGAACATCTGGCCCACGTGCGCGAAGCTGTCCCACTGCGTGGAGTACTGCAGGTGCAGCACCGCCAGGTCGTCGCTCACCACGTCGTTGTGCAGCGGGTTGTCGCCGATCAGCCGGTAGTTCAGGTTGGGCTTGCCGTTGCGCACCGTGGGCCGCAGCACCGGCGGGTGGCGGCGCGGGTTGAGCACGTTGCCGCCGGGCAGGTCGAGCGGCAGGCTGAGGCAGAAGGCCAGGCCTTCGTGCACCTCGGCCACGCCCTGGCGCACCTTCTCGGGCGTGATGAGGTTGAGCCGGCCGCACTGGTCGTCGGGCCCGAAATCGCCCCAGTTGGAACCGGGCGGGCGATGCGTCCATCTCGTCTGTTCGGTCATGCTGTGGCCTCCTCGCCGTGGTGCGCGTGCCCGCCGAGGAACACGCGCTGCAGCAGGTCGCCCTCGCCGAGGGCGCCCGAAAAGTCTTCCGCCGCGATGCGGCCGGTTTCCACCAGGTAGCCGTAGTGCGCGTGGCGCAGCGCCTTCTCCACCAGCTGCTCGACGAGCAGGATCGCCAGCCCGCTGGCGCAGAGCTGCGAGGCCACGTCGAGGATGCGGTCGATGACGATGGGCGCCAGGCCGCCCGAGGGCTCGTCGAGGATCAGCAGCTTCGGGTCGCCGATCACGCCCTGCGCCACCGCCAGGATCTGCTGCTGCCCGCCCGACAGGCGCGAGGCCATCTGCTGGCGGCGCTCGGCCAGCTCGGGGAACAGCGCGTAGACGCGGTCGAGCTTGCTGCGGTCGCCGCGCGGCGCGCGGGCGTAGGTGCCGATCAGCAAGTTGTCTTCCACCGACAGCGTCTGGAACACGCGGTGGCCTTCGAGCACCTGCACGATGCCGGCCAGCACCGTCTCGCGCGGCGAGGCGGCGCTCAGGTCCTGCCCTGCGAAGGTGACGGTGCCCGAGCGCTTGGGCACCAGGCCGGAGATGGCATGCATCACCGTGCTCTTGCCGGCGCCGTTGCGGCCGAGCACGACGACGAATTCGCCGGCCCGCACCTGCATGGACAAGCCGTGCACCACCTCCGCCTTGCCGTAGGCCACGTGCAGGTCGCTCACCTGCAGCAGCACCTCGGGGGGTCTTTGTCGTTGTGCGGTCATGGCTACGCTCCTAGGTAGACGCGGATGACCTCGGGGTCGTGCCGCACTTCGTCGGGCGTGCCGTGGCGCAGCAGGCGGCCGACGTTGAGCGTGGTCACGCGGTCGGAGATGCGGAACACGAAGTCGGTGTGGTGCTCGACCAGCAGCACGCCGATGCCGGCATCGCGCACCGTGCGGATCACCGCGCCCAGGTGCTCGATCTCGGCGCCGGTGAGGCCGCCGGCGGGCTCGTCGAGCAGCAGGAAGCGGGGCTGCAGGGCCAGGCCGCGGGCGATCTCCAGGAAGCGCTGCTGCGCATGGTCGAGCCCGTTGGCGCGGCGGTGGATCACCGCGCCCAGGCCCACGCCGTGCAGCAGTTCGGTGGCACGTTCGCGCAGCGCGGCTTCTTCGGCCCGGCCGGCAGGCAGCCCCAGCGCGGTGGCCAGGAAGCCGCTGCGTGCATGGCTCCAGGCGCCGAGCATCGTGTTGTCGAGCACCGGCAGCATCGGCAGCAGCCGCGGCTTCTGGAAGGTGCGTGCCACGCCGATCGCCGCGCGCTGCTGCACGCTGGCCGCGCCGAGCGACAGATCGCGGTAGCGGATCTCGCCGGCCGTGGGCTCGTAGTAGCCCGACAGCATGTTGAGCAGCGTCGTCTTGCCGCTGCCGTTGGGGCCGATCAGGCCGTGCACCTCGCCGGGCCGCAGCTCGAGCGACACGTCGTCGAGCGCGGTGAGGCCGCCGAAGCGCTTGGTGATCTTCAGCGCCTGCAGCGGCGCGGCGGCAGTGGCTTCGCGCTGAGAGGCCGCGCCGTGGGCGCGGCCATCGATGACGGCGCTCATGCCCGCGCTCCCTGGTGCTGGCCGGCGGCCGCCTGCGCGGGGGGCGCCTGCGTCGACGCGGCCGGGGCCGCTGCGCCCTGCCCTTCGGCCAACGCCCTTGCCAGCCGCGGCAGTTCGGGCTCGATGGCGGCGTGGGGCACGCGCTTCGGCCTCAGCCTCTCACCGGCCATCTCGACCATGCGGCCGATGCCTTCGGGCACCAGCAGCACCACCGCCAGCAGCAGCAGGCCGTAGAAGAAGTGCCCCAGCTTGGCCAGCGGCGCCACCATCTCGGGCAGCACCGTCAGCACCACCGTGCCCAGGAAGGGCCCGAGGATGCTGCCGCGCCCGCCGACGATGATGCAGACGAAGAAGAAGAGGCTCAGCTCGAACACGAAGGTGTCGGGCGTGATGTAGCTCTGCAGCGACGAGAACAGCGCCCCCGCCACGCCAGCCGTGACGCCGCTGAACACGAACACCACCAGCTTGGCGCGGAACACCGGCACGCCCACCGCCTGCGCGGTGACGGGGTTGTCGCGGATGGCCATCAACCCACGGCCCCACATGCGGCGCGCGATGTTCCAGCTCATCCAGGTGACCGCGCCGGCCACCAGCGCGACGAGCCAGTAGAAGCCGCCGGGCGTGTCGAACGGCGCCGGGAAGGTCGGCCCCGGCAGGCCGATGCCGCCGCCGGTGAGCTCGACCTGCGCGAGCACGATCTCGTTGACGATGAGCGCGAAGGCCATCGTGGCCATCGCGAAGTAGAAGCCCGGCAGCCGCAGCGACGGCAGCCCGAGGCCCAGGCCGCACAGCCCGCCCAGCGCGCCCGCGGCGGCCACGGCCAGCGCGGGGTGCCAGCCCGCCTTGCCGGCCAGGATGGCGAAGGCATACGCGCCGATCGACAGCAGCCCGACGTGGCCGATCGAGAGCTGGCCGCTGTAGCCCACCACCAGGTTGAGCCCGGCGATGAGGATCCAGTACACCGCGATCAGCGCGGCGAGGTGCAGCTGGTACGGGTCGCCGGTGACCAGCGGCAACGCGAAGGCGGCCGCCGCGATCGCCAGCGGGCCCGCGTGGCGCTTGCTGAAGAGGGCATCGGTGGTCATGGTCGTCGTCCTCACACCGGCCGCACGTTGCGCGAGCCGAGCAGGCCTTCGGGCTTGATCAGCAGCACCAGCATCAGCAGCCCGACGGCCACGGTGTTCTGGTATTCGCCGCCGATCCAGTAGCTGGCGAAGGCGTTGAGCAGGCCCAACGCCGCGCCGCCGATCAGCGCCCCCACGTTGCTGCCCAGCCCGCCCACCGCCAGCGCGATGAAGCCGTTGAGCGTGAGCGACAGGCCCACCGCGAAGTACGCGAACGTGAGCTGCCCCGCCGCGAAGCCGGCCAGCCCGCCAAGCGCGCCCGAGAGCACGTACGACATCTCGCGGATGCGGTCGGTCGAGACGCCGCGGGCGCGGGCCGCGAACGCGTCCTCCGACATCGCGACGAAGAGCTTGCCGTACAGCGTGCGGCGGTAGAAGAGATCGAGCCCGATCGCCAGCACCACCGCCAGCACGATGGGCAGCCAGAACTTCTGGTCGGCCAGGCCGGCGCCGAAGTCCTGCGGCAGCAGCCGCGGGAAGGGCTTGGGCTCGGTGCCCCACCACAGCCCCACGGCCTGCTGCACCATGGTGGCCAGCGCCAGCGTGCTGAGCAGCCAGAGGTGCTCGTCGCTGCGCGCCAGCACGCGGCGGATGGCCAGCACGTCGGTGAGCCAGCCGAAGGCCGCGCCTACCGCCATCGCGCCGACGAGGCCGAGGAACCACGGCCACTGCAGCTGCGCCACGAACCAGGCGCCGAACACGCCGCCCAGCATGGCCAGGTGGCCGGTGGTGACCGACAGCACCTTCGAGGTCGAATACATCACGTTGTAGACCAGCGCGACGGCCGCGAAGACCATGCCGATGGCCAGCCCGGACACGATGACGAATCCCATGGCGCCTCCCAGGAGGTGGGGTGGATCGAACGGTAGGGGAGCGGCCCGCGCGTCAGCGCGGCGCGAGCTTGAAGCTGCCGTCCTTGAAGGTGTTGGCGGCGTTCACGGCCATGTTGCTGTCGGGGAAGCCGTTGCGTTCGGTCGGGCTCCAGCCGTAGGTGGCGTACACGCCCTGGAAGCCTTGTGTGCTCTCGAGCACCTTCTGGATCGCGGCCGGGTCGGTGGAGCCGGCGGTCTTCACGGCGTGCTCGATCACCTTCACCGTGTCGTAGCCCATCGCCACCCACCAGAACAGGATCTCGGCCTCACCGCCGCCCAGGCGCGGGCGCACGCGGTCGAGCAGCGCCTGCGTGCGCTCGGGCAGCTTGCCATCGTCGCCGTAGGTGGTGCTCTTGTAGCCGGAGGCGAAGGTGTTCTCCCAGTACGCGGGCTTGTTCAGCAGCTTGCGGATCTGCGGCGCCATCAGCGCCGGGTGGCCGACGACGGGCACGTTCCAGCCCATGTCGCCGCGTGCGTTGAGCAGGCGGCCCAGCAGGCCGGTGGCCGCGGACCAGGGCATCACGATGTCGGCGCCGGCGGTGCGGGCCTTCATCATCTCGTCGGTCAGGTCGGTCTTGTTGGGGTCGACCAGCGCGGTGTAGATCGGCTTGACGCCGGCCTTCTCGAGCAGCTCCTGCGCGGTCTTGGCGCTGGCGGTGCCGTAGCCCGAGGTGTCCGCGATGATCGCGATCTTGGTCTTCTTCAGCGTGCCCAGCGCGTAGTCGTTGGCGGTGGAGATCCACTGCCGGTTGGTGTTGATCACCCGGAAGGCGCGCGGAAACTTCTTCGCGTCGACCAATTCATCGATCGAGCCGATCACGAGGTTCGGGATGCCGGCGCGCGCGATGATGGGCGTGCTGGCCAGGCCCTCGCCGGAGTTCACCGGGCCGATGACGAAGTGCACCTTGTCGCTGAAGGCCAGCTGCTGCGCGAAGTTGACGGCCTTGGTCGGGTCACCCGCCGTGTCGCGCGTCAGCAGCTCGATCGGGCGGCCGTTGATGCCGCCGGCCTTGTTGATCTCTTCCACCGCAAGCTGGACGCCCTGGTTCTCGGCCACCGCGGCCGACGACAGCGGCCCGGTGAGCGACGACAGCCAGCCCACCTTGATCGGTTGGGCCAGCACGGCGGCCGGCAGCAGCGCGCAGACGACGGCCACCTGGGCCGAACGAACCCACTGTCTCATCAGACGAAACTTCATCCGTGTCTCCTTGTGCTGCCGTGAACGGGCTGCGCGGAAGACCGCGGCACTGCCGTCCCGGCTTGTTGTCTCGGGGCGGTTTCATCTTAGGAGCCCCCTCTCCCGAGGAGCGAGCAGGAGAACCCTATCGGCGTTTTATGGATTGAACCTTCTGCACGAGCGACGAATGCGCCCGCGGCGCGGCCGGACTGCAGGCGCAGGGGGTGCGATTCGGCGGGGCGGACGACGCTGGCGCCAGCCGGGCGCTAGGCGGCGGCCCGGGCCTGCGCAGCGGCCCCGTGGCGCAGCGCCCGGTCGCGGCCGCCGCGCTTGGCCTCGTACATCGCTTCGTCGGCCTGCTGGCGCAGGCGCTCGATGTCCGAGGCCGGTCCGGACGCCACGCCCACGCTGAGCGTGATCCGCACGTGGGCGTCCAGCCACTCGAACTGCAGGGCCTTGGCGCGTTCGCGCAGGTGCTCGGCGCGTGCGAAGGCGGCCTCGCCGTCGCAATCGGCCAGCACGATGACGAACTCCTCGCCCCCGAAGCGCGCCAGCAGGTCGACGGGGCGGATCTCGCTGAGCAGCGTGGAGGCGATGCTGCGCAGCACACGGTCGCCCGCCTCGTGGCCGAAGCGGTCGTTGACCTGCTTGAAGTGGTCGACATCGATCACCAGCACGCCGGTGGGAGCCGCCGCGGGGGCGCCCTCCGCGGGGGTGGCGACAGCGGCCTCGAAGCCCCGGCGGTTGAGCGCCCCCGTCAGCGGATCGATGTGGGCCATGTGCCGCATCGCTTCCAGCGCGCGGAAGCTCGCGAGCATGACCATCGAGAAGTTCAGCAGGAACCACAGGCTCAGGTCGGCCGCGATCCAGGTGGCGTCGCCAGCGAGCCGCGCGGCCGATCCACGGACCAGCAAGGTGCCGAGATCGGCGAGGTAGAGCAGCAGCAGCAGCGCGCAGCCCGCGCGCATGAGCTGCGCCGGCGCGTGGTACGGAGCGGACCTCAAGGCCTGCAGGTGGTACGCGAAGGACGCGATGACGCACATCTCGACGCCAGCCAGCGCGACGCTGTCGAGTTCGGTGCCACCCGCCACGCTGCCGTAGGCCACGCACGCCGCCGCCGCCATCAGCGGCAGCGCCAGCAGCCGCCGCTCGGTGGCGGACAGCGGCTGCTGGTGCACGAAGAGGCGCATCGCCACGGCCAGACCGCCCAGCCCCGCAACGGCAAGCAAGGCGCCGGCATGCTGGACCGGCAGCGGCCACAGCGCGGTCGTCTGGATGGCCGAGCCGAGCGTGTAGGCCAGGTGCGACCAGCCCCAGAGCCGGATGCCCCGCACGCCGACGGCAATGCGGGCTGCATAACTGAACAGCCATAGCAACGCGACGGCAAGAACCGTGTCGCTGAAGGTGGCGGCGTAGGACTCGATGCTCAAGACGACTGCCCAATACGGTCTGGCGGGCCCGGAACACCTCGGTCCCTGGACAGGCCGGGCATGTTAGCGCCAGCGCTGCGCCGGTCGCGGACGCGGCGCCGCTTCAAGCCTTGCCGAAGCGGCCGAGCACGAAGAGCACCATCGCCGATGCCAGCTCCTGCTCGCCGATGAAGACACGGCCGATGCGCTGCTCACGCTGCAGCAGGTCGCCCTCGGCTTCATTGTGCGTGCGCACGACGATCTCGATGCCGGGGTTCAGCGTGCGTGCGGTTTCGGCCATCTGCCGCACGTCCAGCGTGTCGGGCGTGGCGATGACGAGCATGCTGGCACGCGCGACGTGCGCCTGGATCAGCACGGCCGGATCGGCCGCATCGCCCGAGACGGCGGGCACGCCGCTCGCACGCAGCGACTCCACCAGTTCGCGGTTCTGTTCCGCCACCACGTAGGGCACGCCCGCGTCGGCGAGCGCGCCGGCGATGCGCCGGCCGACGCGGCCGTAGCCCACCAGCACCACCTGGCCGGAGAGGAAACGCTCCTCGGTCGTGAGCGGCAGCTCGGCCAGCGGATCGTCGATGCGCTCCAGCCGCCGCGCCAGCGCGGAATGCTGGCGGATCCATGCCTGCGCGGGCTTGATCGCGGCGAACACGAGCGGATTGAGCGCCATCGAGATCAGGGCGCCGGCCAGGATCAGGCTTTGCGCCTGCACCGGCAGCAGCCCCAGCGACACCCCGAGCGCCGCGAGGATGAAGGAGAACTCGCCAATCTGCGCCAGCCCGGCCGAGACCGTCAGCGCCGTGTTCAGCGGGTAGCGGAACAGCAGCACGATCAGCGACGCGGCCAGCGACTTGCCGACCACGATGATCAGCACCACCAGCAGCACCCGCAGCGGCTGCTCCACCAGCACGCTCGGATCGAACAGCATGCCCACCGAGACGAAGAACAGCACCGCGAATGCATCGCGCAGCGGCAGCGACTCCTGCGCGGCACGGTGGCTGAACTCCGACTCGCGCATCACCATGCCGGCAAAGAACGCACCGAGGGCGAACGACACGCCGAACAGCGCCGCCGAACCATAGGCGATGCTCACCGCCGCGGCCACGACGCACAGCGTGAAGAGCTCGCGCGAGCCGGTGCGCGTCACTTGCCACAGCACCCACGGGAACACCCGCCGGCCCACCAGCAGCATCAGCGCGATGAACACGGCCACCTGCAGCAGCGTTGCGCCCAGCGTGCGCCACATGTCCATGCCCGGGGCGGCCTGGCCGCCGAGCCAGCCGGCCAGCGGCGGCAGCAACACCAGCACCAGCACCATCGCCAGGTCCTCGACGACGAGCCAGCCGACCGCGATGCGGCCGTTCATCGATTCGAGCACCCCGACCGACTCCAGCGCCTTCAGCAGCACCACCGTGCTCGCCACCGACAGGCTGAGCCCGAACACCAGGCCCGCACCGAAGCTCCAGCCCCAGGCCCATGACGCCAGCATGCCCAGCACCGTGGCCGCGGCCATCTGCACGACGGCCCCGGGCAGCGCGATGCGGCGCACGGCCAGCAGGTCGTCGAGCGAAAAATGCAGCCCGACGCCGAACATCAGCAGCATCACGCCGATCTCGGCCAGCTGCGAGGCGATCTCGAGGTCCGCCACGAAGCCCGGCGTGGACGGCCCGATCATCACGCCGGCGAGCAGGTAGCCCACCAGCGCCGGCAGCTTGAAGCGCGCGGCGACGAAGCCGAGCACCAGCGCCAGGCCCAGCGCGGCGGCGATCGTGCTGATGAGGGAAACACTGTGCGGCACGGACACCCTCCTGCTGAAGCGGCATGGCAGTGCGCGCCGGTCCGCCTGCCGCGCGCGCATGTCGTTGGAAAGCCAGAGCATGCCAGCATCGACGCGGTTCCCGCGCAGAACCGCGTGCCGCCGGCAAATAAAAAACGCCCGCCGAAGCGGGCGTTTGGGCCTGCGGTTGGGACCGCGGGGTGGTCAGCGCACGATGGCGATCTGCTCGCGGTTGCCGCCCTTGAACGTGAAGAGGGTCAGCGCGCCGTTGCGGATATCGCCCTTCTCGTCGAAGGCGATCGTGCCGGTGATGCCCTTGTAGTTGGCCTTGGCCAGCACCGGCAGGTACTTGGCCGGGTCGGACGAGCCGGCCTTGACCATCGAATCGGCCATGACCATCACCGCGTCGTAGACGTAGGGCGCGTAGAGCTTGACGTCGACGTTGAACTTCTTCTTGAAGGCCGTGCTGAACTCCTCGACCGCCTTCTTCGATTCGCCTTCCACGCCGCCGGCTTCCGCGCACACGACCTGGCTGTCGGCCATCGTGCCGGCCGAGAGCTTGGGCAGCTCGGCGGTGCAGATGCCGTCGCCGCCCATGAACTTGGCGTTGATGCCGAGCTGCTTCATCTGGCGCAGCATCGGGCCGGCGACGGCGTCCATGCCGCCGAAGAAGACGATGTCGGGCTTCTTGGCCTTCAGGCTGGTCAGGATGGCGGTGAAGTCGGTGGCCTTGTCGTTGGTGAACTCGCGGCCCACGGTCTTGCCGCCGGCGGCCTTGACGCCCTTCTCGAATTCGTCGGCCACGCCCTGGCCGTAGGCGGTGCGGTCGTCGATGACGGCGATCGACTTGCCCTTGAGCTGTGTCACGGCGTACTTGCCGAGCGTGCCGCCCAGGTGCACGTCATCGGCCACGACGCGGAAGGTCGTCTTGAAACCCTGGCGGGTGTATTTGGGATTGGTGGCGGACGGAGAGATCTGAGGAATGCCCGCATCGCTGTAGATCTTGGACGCGGGAATCGTGGTGCCGGAGTTGAGGTGGCCGACCACGCCGTTGACCTTGCTGTCGACCAGCTTCTGGGCCGCGGCCGTGCCTTGCTTCGGATCGGCGCCGTCGTCCTCGGCGAGCAGCTCGAACTTGGCCTTCTTGCCGCCGATCGTCACGCCCTTGGCGTTCAGTTCGTCGATGGCCATGCGGGCGCCGTACTCGTTGTCCTTGCCGAGGTGAGCGATCTGGCCGCTGGTAGGGCCGACGTGGCCGATCTTCACCACCAGTTCCTGGGCGCTCGTGGCGCCCGTGAACAGCACGGCTGCGGCGGCGACGATGACGTTCATCTTGACTTGCATTCAAACTCTCCGATTGATGGGTTGAGAGGTATGGGTAGGTTTCTCAACGGCCGAGAAGATACTCCAAAACAGTGCCTGTCTTGCCCCGATATTCCCTGAAGCAGGGCGCGTGCCACACGATGGAAAACCCCTTCGGCGTGGGCCCGAAACGTGGCACGGCAGGATTGCGATGACAGGCCCTGGCAAACCCTGATAGCCGGGCTGCCGTCCGAGCCGCCTCAACGGCCGCGCTGGCGGTTGAGTTCCTGCGAGACGGCCCGGGCGACCACGTCGCGCAGCGTCGACGCCAGCTCGGTGCGGGCCTCGTGGACCAGCGCATCGGTCAGCCGCGCCATCGCCGGCGCGAGCGCCTCGCGCAGCCGGTACTCGAGCATCAGGTCGATCTGCCGCTGCACGTCGGCCAGCACGCGGCGGGTGAGCTGGTGCTCGTCGACGGTGGCGGGCTCGACGACGGCGTCGAGCACCGGCGGCTCGGACAGCGGCGGCATGTCGGCCGGCGGCTCGACACGGACGATCTCGGTGAGGGTGGGCAGGACGGAGCGGGGCATCAGGCAGCTCCCTGGGCATGGTGCACGATCTTCGCACCCTGCGCCTCGTAGGCGCGCCAGCGGCGGCGGCCGGCCTCGCGGTCGCCGGGGTCGGCGGCGACGATCTCGATCACGCGGGCGAAGCGGTGGGCGTCCTCGGGCATCTCGGGCCCGAGGTTGACCAGCACCTCGGGCGCGGGGCTGCCCGGCGCGGCGGTGCCGGGGTCGAGCAGCCACAGCGGCGTGCGCGCCAGGCGCGGTGCGACCGCCGGGCCGCGCCTCACCCGCACGTGCGGCACGAACTGCTGCGGATCGAACAGCCACAGCGCCTCGTCGAGGCGGCCCAGCAGCTCGGGTGCGCCGCGCACCGCGACACGCGCCCCCTTGGCGTAGGCCTTGCGCAGCAGGCGGCAGGCGAAGCCGACCTTGTCGGCCATGCCGGTATGGAACTCCACCGCGGAAGGCATGGCCAGCGTGCGCCTGCGGCTCTCAGCGCGCCTGGGACAGCACGAAGTGCGTCAGCAGCGCCACCGGCCGGCCGGTGGCGCCCTTGGCCGCGCCACCCTTCCAGGCGGTGCCGGCGATGTCGAGGTGCGCCCAGCGGTACTTGGCCGCGAAGCGCTTCAGGAACATCGCTGCCGTGATCGCGCCGCCCGGGCGGCCGCCGACGTTGGCCACGTCGGCGAAGTTGCTCTTCAGGCCCTCGGCGTACTCGTCGTCCAGCGGCATGCGCCAGGCGGTATCGAGCCCCGCGTCGCCGGCGGCCAGCAGGTCGGCGGCCAATGTGTCGTCGGCCGTGAAGAGGCCGCTGTGCACGTGCCCCAGCGCGATCACGCAGGCCCCCGTGAGCGTGGCGATATCGACCACGGCCCTGGGCTTGAAGCGCTCCGCGTAGGTCAGCGCATCGCACAGGATCAGCCGGCCCTCGGCGTCGGTGTTGAGGATCTCGATCGTCTGGCCCGACAGGCTGGTGACGACGTCGCCGGGCTTGACCGCCCGGCCGCTGGGCATGTTCTCGCAGGCGGGGATCAGCGCGACGACGTTGACCTTGGGCTTGAGCTGCCCGATCGCGCGCATCGCACCCAGCACGCTCGCCGCGCCGCCCATGTCGAACTTCATCTCGTCCATCTCGCCGCCGGGCTTGAGCGAGATGCCGCCGGTGTCGAACGTGATGCCCTTGCCGACCAGCACCACCGGGGCGTCGTTCTTGGCGCCGCCCTGGTACTGCATGACGATGAAGCGCAGCGGCTCGTCGGAGCCCTGGGCGACCGACAGGAAGGAGCCCATGCCGATCTTCTCGACCGCCTTGCGGTCGAAGGCCTGCACCTTGAAGCCGAAGGTCTTGCCGAGCGCCAGCGCCTGCTCGGCCAGGTAGGTGGGGGTGGCGTAGTTGCCGGGGCGGTTGGCGCATTCGCGCGCCAGCGTCACGCCGGCATGGACGGCCGCGGCGCGCGCCAGCCCCTTCTGCAGGCCGGCAGCCTCGTCCCGGGCGCAGGCCAGCGTCACCTTGGCCAGCTTGGAGGGCGCAGGCGCGCTCGGCTTGGTGTGCGTGTAGAGGTAGACGGCGTCGCCCACCGCGGCCACCAGCGCATCGGCATGGCCGGCCGTGAGCGGCGCCCCGACGCAGGCCACCACGAGGTGCTTGGCACCCAGCGCCTTCAGCGGGCCGAGGCCTGCGGACACCGCGGCCTTGAAGGCCTTGGGCGTCGCCGCCGACGCGGCGGCCAGCACCAGCCTGCCCGCCTTCATGCCCGCGGGCCGGTGCACGTACAGGCTGCGGCCCGCCTTGAACGCGAAGTCGCCCTGCGCGACGGCATCGGTGATCAGCGCGGCCAGCGGCGCATCGAGCGTATCGGGTGCATGGTCGCCGACGACGACCACCAGCAGCGCATCCGCTGCCAGCGAACCCAGCCCCGACGGGCCGATGGATTGGGAACGGAAGTCCATAATGCGCGCAGGTTTGAAGAACGCACGATGTTATTCGATACGACGCTGCGCAAAGAGCTCTCCCGCACCTTCGGCGCGACCCTCGTGGTGATCCTCACCATCGTGCTGACCATCTTCCTGATCCGCACCATCGGCCAAGCGGCCGGGGGCTCGATCGCGCCTCAGGACGTGGTGCTGCTGCTGGGCTACACGGCGCTGGGCCACCTGCCGACGATGCTCGCGCTGTCACTGTTCGTCGCGATCGTCGTGACGCTCGGCCGCATCTACCGCGACAGCGAGATGGCGATCTGGAACGCCTCGGGCGTCAGCCTCTCGCGCTTCGTGCGGCCGGTGCTGCGGACCTGCTGGCCGGTGCTGGTGGTGGTCGGCGCGCTGGTGCTGGTGGTGTGGCCCTGGGGCAACCGCAACTCGACCGACCTGCGCGACCGCTACCAGCAACGCTCGGACCTCTCGCGCGTCACGCCCGGCGTGTTCCAGGCCTCGCGCGACGGCAGCCGCGTCTTCTTCGTCGAGCGCGAGGACGATGCCTCCGTCAATGCCCGCAACGTCTTCGTGCTGAGCAACGACGGCGAGCAGGAGTCGGTGATCTCTGCGCGCAGCGGCCGGCTGGAGACCCTGGCCGACGGCCGCTGGCTGGTGCTCGAGAGCGGCCAGCGCAACGAGACCGACCTCCTCACCGGCACACGCAACCTGGCGCGCTTCGAGACCTACCGCGTGCTCGCCGACGAGCGCTCGGTGCAGCGCGCGCAGGAGCAGCCGCCGCGCGCCATCCGCACCATCGATCTGCTGCGCCAGCCCAGCGAGAAGAACCAGGCCGAGCTGGCCTGGCGCTTCGGCCTGCTGTTCGGCGCCGGCAACCTGCTGCTGCTGGGCATCGGGCTGGCCGCCACCAACCCGCGCCGCGCCAGCAACTGGAACCTGCTGTTCGCGCTGCTGGGCTTCGTCGTCTACTACAACCTCATCAACCTGTCGCAGGCCTGGATCGCTTCGGGGCGGATGTCGCTCGGCGGCTCGCTGCTGCTGCTGCACGGATCGATGTTCGCGATCGCGCTGGGGCTGCTGTGGTGGCGCGACCATGGCACCACGCTGCGGCGCCACCGGAGGGCCGCGGCATGAGGACCGTGCGGCGCCTGCTGTACCGCGACATCTGCGGTTCGGTGATCTTCGTCGCGGCGGCCTTCCTGTCGCTGTTCTTCTTCATCGACATCGTCGACGAACTCGACAAGGTCGGCCGCAAGGGCTACACGGTCGGCGGCGCGCTGCTGGCCGGCGTGCTCGACATGCCGGGGCATTTCTACGAGCTGTTCCCGATCGCGGTGCTGATCGGCACCATCTACTCGATGTCGCGCCTGGCGCAGTCGTCGGAGTTCACCATCCTGCACACCGGCGGGCTGGGGCCCGGCCGCGCGCTGCTGCTGCTGGCCGGCCTGGGCTCGGCGTTCGCGGTGCTGACCTTCGTGATCGGCGACTACATCGCGCCGCTGTCCGAACGGCAGGGCGTGCTGCTGAAGTCGCAGTACCAGGGCGGGCGCGAACTGGGCAAGGCCGGCGCCTGGCTGAAGGACCGCCGCAGCACGCCGGAGGGCGATCGCAGCGTCTCGGTCAACGTGCAGCGCACCACGGCCGATGGGGAGCTGCAGGGCATCCGCATCTTCGAGTTCGACCGCGACGGCCGGCTGACCGCGCGCGTGGGCGCGGCCCGCGGCCGCATCAGCGACCAGGGCCACTGGGAGCTGCAGGACGCCACCGTCACCCGCTGGCCGGTGCAGATCGAAGGCGCACGGCTGGTGGACGAGCGCCATGCGCAAGTGCAGTGGCCGACCTCGCTCACCGGCGACGTGGTCGCCGCCGCGGTGCTGCCGGTGAGCACGATGTCGACGGTGGAGCTGTGGCGCTACAGCAGCCACCTGACGGACCAGGAACAGGCGGCGCAGCGCCATGCCATCCTGTTCTGGAAGAAGGCGCTGTACCCCTTCGCCTGCCTGGTGATGATGGGCCTGGCGCTGCCCTTCGCCTACCTGCACGCCCGCAGCGGCGGCGTGAGCCTCAAGGTCTTCGGCGGCATCCTGCTGGGCATCAGCTTCGTGCTGCTGAACAATGTCGCCAGCCACCTCGGCCTGCTGCGCAACTGGACGCCCTGGGTGGTCGCGGCCACGCCCAGCCTGCTGTACCTGCTGATGTCGATGGCCGCCTTCACCTGGCTCGTGAGGTACCGATGACGGACACCGCCTCCCCCCCCGGCCTGCTGCTGTTCGCCCACGGCGCACGCGACCCGCGCTGGGCCGAGCCCTTCGAGGCCCTCGCGGCCCGCCTGCGCAGCCGGCGCCCGGGCCTGAACGTCAAGCTGGCCTTCCTGGAGCTGATGGCGCCCGACCTGCCCGCCGCGGCCGCCGCGATGGCGGCCGAGGGCTGCAGCCGGATCGACGTGCTGCCGCTCTTCCTCGGGGCAGGCGGCCATGTACGCAAGGACCTGCCGGCGCTCGTGCAGCGGCTGCAGGCCGAGCACCCGGCCGTGCAGTTCCGGCTGCACCCGCCGATCGGCGAGATGCCGGCGGTGATCGATGCCATGGCCGAGGCCGCCGCCTCGCTGCTGCCATGAACCTCCACCAGTTCCGCTTCGTGCAGGAGGCCGCGCGGCGCGGCCTCAACCTGACGGAGACCGCCAAGGCCCTGCACACGTCGCAGCCCGGCGTCAGCAAGGCGATCCTCGAGCTGGAGGAGGAGCTGGGCGTCGACATCTTCACGCGCCACGGCAAGCGGCTCAAGCGCATCACGGAGCCGGGGCTGCAGGTGCTGAAGTCGATCGACGCGATCATGCGCGAGGTCGGCAACCTCAAGCGCATCGGCGAGGAGTACAGCCTGCAGGACGCCGGCACGCTCTCGATCGCCGCCACCCACACCCAGGCGCGCTACATGCTGCCGGAGCCGGTCGCGGCGCTGCGCAAGCGCTTCCCGAAGGTGATGGTCAGCATGCACCAGGGCACGCCCGCCGAGGTGGCCCGCATGCTGCTGGACGAGAGCGCCGACATCGGCATGGCCACCGAGTCGATCCACGAGATCGACGGCCTGGTCACGCTGCCCTGCTACGAATGGCAGCACGTGCTGGTGCTGCCGCCGGCGCATCCGCTGGCCGCGGTGGAGCGGCCCACGCTGGAGCAGCTGGCCGCCGAGCCGCTGGTGAGCTACCAGAGCGCCTTCACGGGCCGCCGGCGCATCGATGCGGCATTTGCGCAGCGGCGCCTGAAGCCCAACTTCGTGCTGGAAGCGATCGACTCCGACGTGCTCAAGACCTACGTCAAGCTCGGCTTGGGCATCGGCATCGTGGCCGAGATGGCGGTGCGGGACGATCCGCCGGGCGGCGACCTGGTCTCGCGTCCGCTGGGCTACCTGTTCGGACAGAACATCTCGCGCGTCGCGTTCAAGCGCGGCGCCTACCTGCGCAACTTCGTCTACACCTTCGCCGAACTGCTCTCCGACCGCCTGAACCGCGCGCTGATCGCCCGCGCGATGGGCAGCGAGCAGGAAGGCGACGACTACGTGTTGTGAGCCTTGGCAGGTAGCTTGGTCACCTTATTCCACATGCTTACGCCCATGAACACGCCCGTAACGCCCGCCCTGCCCAGCCGCCTGCCGGACGTGGGCACCACCATCTTCACCGTGATGTCGGCCCTGGCTGCGGAGCACGGGGCGGTCAACCTCGGGCAGGGCTTCCCCGACTTCGACTGCGACCCGAAGCTGCTCGACGCCGTCACGCAGGCGATGCGCGAAGGCCTCAACCAGTACCCGCCGATGGCCGGCGTGCCGGCGCTGCGCGAGGCCGTCTCGGCCAAGCTCGACACACTCTACGGCCACCGCTACGACCCGGGCAGCGAGATCACCGTGACGGCCGGCGCCACGCAGGCCATCCTCACCGCGATCCTCTGCTGCGTGCATCCCGGCGACGAGGTCGTCGTGCTGGAGCCCTGCTACGACAGCTACGGCCCCAACATCGAGCTGGCCGGCGGCACCATCGTGCGCGTGCCGCTGACGCCCGGCACCTTCCGGCCCGATTTCGACCGCATCGCCGCCGCGCTGACGCCGCGCACCCGGGCCATCATCGTCAACTCGCCGCACAACCCGAGCGCCACCGTGTGGACACGCGACGAGATGCAGCGGCTGGCCGCGCTGCTGCGCCCGACCGGCGTGCTGCTGATCAGCGACGAGGTCTACGAGCACATGGTGTACGACGGCCGCCCGCACGTCAGCGCGGCGAGCATCCCGGAGCTGGCGGCGCGGGCCTTCGTGGTCTCGAGCTTCGGCAAGACCTACCACGTCACCGGGTGGAAGGTGGGCTTCGTGGCCGCGCCGGCGGCGCTGACGGCCGAGTTCCGCAAGGTGCACCAGTTCAACGTCTTCAGCGTCAACACGCCGGTGCAGCATGCGCTGGCGCGCTACATGGCCGATCCGGCGCCGTACCTCGAACTGGGCGCCTTCTACCAGCACAAGCGCGACCTGTTCCGCGAAGGACTGGGCGCCACGCGCTTCCGGCTCCTGCCCAGCGAGGGCAGCTACTTCCAGTGCGTCGACTACAGCGCGATCGACGAGCACAGCACCGAGGAAGACTTCTGCCGCCGGCTGACCACGCAGGCCGGCGTCGCGGCGATCCCGCTGTCGCCGTTCTACGCGGAAGGCTTCCAGCAGCGCATCGTGCGCTTCTGCTTCGCGAAGAAGGACGAGACGCTGCAGCGCGCGCTGGACCGGCTGGCCCGGCTGTAAGGCCGCGCGCGCGGCGTCAGCGCAGCGGCGAAAGGTCGCTGGACAGGTCGAGGTCGAGCCGGGCGTCGCGCGCCGGGCGTGCACGCTCCGCGCCTTCGGCGCCGGGGTCCATCGGCAGCAGCAGGTCGACGTCGGAGGCCGCCGGCGGCGCCTCGCCCGGCAGGAACGAGCGGGCGACCTGGTACAGCAGCAGCGCCTCCTGGCTGGCCTGGAGCGACAGCACCACGCCGCGCTCGCAGCCGCCGAGCAGCCGTTCGAGCAAGGCCATGGCCTCCTGCGGAGCGGACCATGCCTGCTGGATGCGATGGACGACGCCGGGGTAGTCGTCGAGCAGCCGGGGCGGCAGACCCTCTTCCTGCCATTCGTCGCCATGCGGCCCGAACCGCTGGCGGAACCGGTCCAGCGCCCGCTGGTACGAGCCCTGGTCGCCCTGGCGGCGATGGATGTCCAGCAGCTTGAGCCAGGGCATCGGGCTGCGGCCCTCGACGGTGCGCAGCTCCGCGATGAGCCGCTCGACGGCGGCTTCGTGCTGCCCGAGCGCCAGGAAGAAGTCGGCCTGCTGCTCCAGGTCGATCAACGCGTCGGCGGTCAGCGCCGGTTCCACCGCGGGGGGTGCCGAAAAGAGCTGCGGCACCGGCCGGGTGCTCGAGACGAACTCCGGCCGCTCGGCCAGCGACCGTTCGAAGGGACTGCGCGGCGGCTCGGCCGGCGCCGGCTGCCCCGCCGGGGGGGCGGTGGCCGGCAGCGCGGCCGCGGCCGTCGTGTCGGAGGACGGCGGCTCCTCGTCCTCGGTTTCCACCAGCCGCATTGGCTGCGGCTCGGGCGGGCTTCGCCGCGGCACCGGCGGCATCGCCGTGCGATGCACGGCGGCGGACGCGGGACGCCGGCGCAGCGACCACCAGCCCGACAGCCCCAGCGCGCCCGCCATCAGCACCAGCGCCGCGCCGATCCAGGGCAGCACCTGCTCGTGCCATTCGACCTGCGCCCTCAGCAGGGTGACCTGGTCGTGCAGCCGATCGAGTTGCGCCTGGCGGGCGGCCTCCGATGCCCGCAGGCGGCCCACCGTGGCAGCCAGCTCCACGGTGCGCGCCACAGCGGGCCGGCCCTCGGCACCGGCAGGCGGGGCCTCGGCTTCGGGCGCTGCGCCCAGCGGCGCCGCCGTCAAGCCCAGCGGCGCGCTGGCGGCCCCCTCCGGCGCCTGCTGCGCAGCGGCCGGCAGCCATGCCGCCAGCGCCAGCGCGGCCGCGGCCAGGACCAGGGAACAGCGTCGGACGCCAGCGTCGCTCATGCGTCGGTAAGGAGGGGCTGCGGGGATCGGACCACTCTAGCATGCAGCCCGCCCGCCGGCCGGCACGCCGGCGACCGCATGACACAATGGCCTGCAAGGCCTTACCTTCCTTTGCAGGCCGCCTCGGCGGCGGCAGCGACGATGCCCTTCGAACTGCTGACCGAACGACGCGATGCCACGCTGGTGCTCACGCTGAGCGATCCGGCCACCCGCAACACCTTGTCGCGCCAGGCCTGCGCCGCGGGCATCGAGGTCCTCAACAACGCGGCGGACGATCCCACGCTGCGCTGCCTGGTGCTGCACGGCGGCGGGGCACATTTCTGCGCGGGGCTCGAATCACCGGCGGTGCAGGCCGGCGGCCCCGACGAGGAGCAGGATCTCTTCCGCAGCCTGCTCGACGCGCTGCGCGCCTGCCCGCTGCCGGTCATCGCCGCGATGGAAGGCACCGCGGCCGATGCCGGGCTGGTGCTCGCGCTGGCCTGCGACCTCGTCGTTGCCGCGGAGGATGCGCAGTGCCTGTGGTCGCGCGCCCCGCGGGCGCCTTCGCTCGCACGGCTGCTGCCGCGGGCGCTGGCCATGCAGATGCTGTGGCTGGCGGAGCCGCTGGCGGGGACGCGGCTGCACGCGCTCGGCCTGGCCAATGCGGCGGTGCCCGCGGGCCAGGCGCTGCCCGAGGCGCTGCGCTGGAGCGCGCGGCTGGCGGCGGCGCCGGCCGCCACCATCGCCGAAGCCAAGGAGTGGCTTCAGCGGTCGTAGCCGGGCATCGTGCGCGCCAGCCGGCGCAGCAGGCCCGGCCACGCGAGCGCGCCGGCACCCTGCCCGCGCGTGACCTCCCGCGACTGCTGGCGCGCGGTCGCGATGATGTCCTGCGGCACGTGCACCAGTTCGCCGCCGCCGGCCTGCGCACGGATCTGGATCGTGCAGACCGATTCGAACAGGTACATCGCCATGAACGCGTCGGGGATGGTGCGGCCCACCGTCAGCAGGCCGTGGTTGCGCAGCATCAGGAAGGTGTTGCGGCCCAGGTCGTCGACCAGCCGCGGCTTCTCTTCATCGCGCAGCGCCACGCCTTCGTAGTCGTGGTAGCCGAGCGAGCCCATCACGAAGATCGACTGCTGCGACAGCGGCAGCACGCCGCCCTTCTGCGCCGACACCGCGATGCCGTTGAGCGAATGCACGTGCAGCACGCACGCCGCCTCGTGGCGCGCCTCGTGGATCGCGCTGTGGATGGTGAAGCCGGCCGGGTTCACCGGCCAGGGCGAGGCCTCGGTCTTCTCTCCGGCCAGGTTCACCTTGACGAGGCTCGACGCGGTGATCTCCTCGAACATCAGCCCGTAGGGGTTGATCAGGAACTGGTCCTGCGTGCCGGGCACGCGGGCGCTGATGTGCGTGAAGACGAGGTCGTCCCACTTGAACAGCGCCACCAGCCGATAGGCCGCGGCGAGGTCCACGCGGGCCTGCCACTCCTCGGCGCTGACGCGGCCTTGCAGGCTGGGGATGTCGATCGGGGCCATGGATTCGTCTCGTGGTGGTGGTTGAAGGCATGTGGACAATACCCAGCGCGCGGCGGACCTCGCTGTCGCCTGAGAGACACGACATGACCAGCCCGATCCTCACCGCCGCGGAACGCCAGAACATCGAGCAGGGCTCGTGGTTCTCCAAGCTCTCGCTGGGGCTGCGCCAGGCCATCCTCGCACGCGCCACCGTGCGCCGGTTCGCCGATGGCGCGCTGCTCTCCACGCGGGGCCAGCCGGCGGAGGACTGGTGCGGCGTGGCGGCCGGCGCGGTGCGCGTGAGCTCGGTCTCGCTGTCGGGCAAGCAGATCGCGCTCACCTACGTCGAGCCCGGCACCTGGTTCGGCGACATCGCGCTGTTCGACGGCCTGCCGCGCACGCACGATGCGAACGCGCATGGACCGACCACGCTGCTGGCCGTGCGCAAGGCCGACTTCAAGGAACTGCTCTCGCAGCACGTGGAACTGTACGAAGCCCTGCTGCGCCTGAACTGCCGCCGGCTGCGGCTGATGTTCGACCAGATCGAGGACCTCAATACCCGCCCGCTGTCGGCACGGCTGGCCAAGCAGATCCTGCTGCTCGCCAAGAGCTACGGCATCGCCCAGGGCGAGGAGATCCGCATCAGCCTGCAACTGGCGCAGGAAGACCTCGCGCAGCTGCTGGGCGCCTCGCGCCAGCGCGTCAACCAGGAGCTGAAGGGCTTCGAGCGCGAGGGCGCCGTGCGCGTCGAGCCGACGCGGCTGGTGGTGCTGTCGCGGGACAAGCTGCTCGCGCTGGCCGACCGCTGAGCGGCCTGCCTCGGCAGGCTCAGCGGGTGGGCGATCCGTCGAGCCGTGAGTCGAGCGGCGCGCCCGTCCAGTCGCCGGGCGGCGTGCTCGCCTCGTCCGCCGCGGTCCACGACGCGGCGGCACGCCGGCCTTCGCGCAAGGCGGTGTCGAACAGCTGCACGAGCGCGCGGACGAGCTCGGCATCGGGCTCGGCCATCCGGGCCCGCAGCGTGAGCCGGCCCCGCAGCGCGATCAGCACGAAGGGATCGTCCTCGGCCAGCCACTGGCGGCGGGCCTCCACCAACCTGGCCGACAGCGGCCCCGAGAGCCACTGCTCGACCGCGGCGAGTGAACTGCCCACGGCGCCGAAGCCCTCCTGCAGGGCCTTCGAGGCATAGGCCGGCTGGGCCGGGAACAGCACCAGCCAGCGCATCTCCTCCGGCGTCTCGGCGTCCATGCGGGTCTGCAGGCCTTCGGTGAACTGCTCGAACACCTGCTTCTCCAGCGCCTCCATGAGCCGGCGCGAGATCACCAGCATCTGCAGTTCCTCGCCGCCCTTCAGGTCGCCGCGCAGCCGCAGTTCGTTGCCCTCGATGTAGCCCCGCTGCGAAGGCCCCCACTCCAGCCGCCAGCCCTGCGACGCCGCCGCCGGCTCGATCACGAAGCCGCCGCCCTCGCGCGTGCGCTTGAACGAATGGCCGGCCGATTCCGCCCAATCGGCGACGGCAGACCAGGCCGGGCGCTCGGTGCGCCGGGACAGCCAGCGCTTGAGGGTTTGGAACATCGTGGACGTGGAAGGGGCGCTGATGAACTAGAGTCGCACCACCCTGACACGAGGAGCTGCGCTGATGATCGAAGTGTATTCGTGGGCCACACCCAACGGTCACAAGGTGCACATCATGCTGGAGGAGTGCGGCCTGCCGTACCGCGCCATCCCGGTGGACATCGGCGCGGGCGACCAGTTCAAGCCCGGGTTCCTCGCGATCAGCCCGAACAACAAGATCCCGGCGATCGTCGACCCCGAGGGGCCGGACGGCAAGCCCTATTCGCTGTTCGAGTCCGGGGCCATCCTGCTCTACCTGGCCGGCAAGACGGGCCGCTTCCTGCCCGAGGACACACGCGGCAAGTACGACGTGCTGCAGTGGCTGATGTTCCAGATGGGCGGCGTCGGCCCCATGCTCGGCCAGGCCCACCACTTCCGCATCTACGCGCCCGAGAAGCTGCCCTACGCGGTGGAGCGCTACACCAACGAGGCGCGGCGCCTCTACGGCGTGATGGACCGGCGGCTGGCCCGCAGCACCTACCTCGGCGGGCCGCAATACAGCATCGCCGACATCGCGGTGTTCCCGTGGCTGCGGTCCTGGAAGAACCAGGGCATCGACTGGAACGACTTCCCGCACCTCAAGGGCTGGTTCGACGAGATCGCCGCCCGGCCCGCGGTGCAGCGCGGCGTCGAGGTGCTGGCCGACCGGCGCAAGCCGCTGACCGACGACAGGGCGCGCCAGACGCTCTTCGGCGACATCCAGTACCAGCGCGGCCGATGAGCCGCGGCGGCCGCGCCGGGCCATCACTAGAATGCCCGGGTTGACCGGCTGCCCGTAGCTCAACTGGATAGAGCAGCTGCCTTCTAAGCAGCAGGTCGGGGGTTCGAGTCCCTCCGGGCAGGCCAACCAGACGTTCCCACCCCACCACCCATGCAACCCCTTCGCAGCGCCACCCGCCTCTACCGCCTGGTAGTGGCCTGGTTCATGCTGTCGCTGGGCGTGGCGGTGGCCTCGCCCATCGTGCATCCGCAATCGATGGAGCTGGTGTGCTCGGCGGCCGGGTCGGTCAAGCTGATCGTGCAGAACGGCGACGGCACCGCCACCGAGCTGGGCAGCGTGGGCATGGACTGCCCGCTGTGCCTGCCGGTCGGCGCGCCGCCCCCTTCCCTTGCCGCCACCCTCGTGCTGCCGGCGCTGCCGCTGGCCTACGCACTGCAGTCCGTGCCGTCGGCGCGGATCGCAGCGGCCACGGCCGCGCCCTTGCCCGCCCGCGGGCCGCCTGCCCTGCGCTGAACCCCTTCCCTCGGCGGCCTGCGGTGCGACGACCCTCGCGCCCGCGGGCCATCACGGTTCAGCCGCTGCCCCACGCCCCGCCCGATGCGGCCGGCGCGGGGCAGCGCCAGGAAAGCATCCATGTCCACTGTCGTCCACGGCCGCTGCGCGGCCGCCTGCGGCGCTGCGCTTCGGCAGCGCGCCCCCTCGTCCCTTTCGACCCCCCGCATCGCCACGCTGGCCGCCGCCACCCTCTGCGCGATGGGCCTGCCCGCGGCCGCCCAGGACGGCACCGCCGCGCAGCAGGTGGAGATCGTCGGCACCCCGGCCACCGCGCCGGCGCCCAACGGCCGGCTCGAGCTCGACACACCGTCCGACACCGGCAGCCGGCTCGGCCTGACGCCCCGCCAGACCCCGGCCGCCGTCACGGTCATCCGCCGCGAGACCATCGACGCCCGCGGCGCGCAGAACACGCAGGAGGTGCTGCGTGCGATCCCTGGCATCACCGCGCACGATGCGCCCGGCTCGATCGGCGTCAGCTACCGCGGTTTCGGCGCCGGCTCGCTGAACCAGCTTTTCAACGGCATCAACGTGCAGTACTCGATCGCCGCGCGGCCGGTCGACAGCTGGATCTACGACCGCGTCGAGGCCATCGGCGGCGCGTCGAGCTTCCTCTACGGCGCCGGCGGCGTCGGCGGCACCATCAACTACATCACGCGGCTGGCAGGCACCGAGGACGACTCGCAGGGCCGGCTGCGGCTGGGCAGCGATGCGCTGAAGGAGGCGTCGGTGGGGCTCAACCGCCGCATCGCCGGCACCGGCGGCGAGCCGGGCAGCCACTACGCGCGCCTCGACCTCAACCACCGGCGCACCGGCGGCTGGGTCGACGGCAACGCCGCGCGGGCCACCCAGGTGGCGGCCTCGGTGCTGTCCGACCTCGGCCGCGGCCTGCGCCACACGCTGGCCTACGAGTACCAGCACGAGCACGTCGACCGCCCCTACTGGGGCACGCCCGTGCTCAACCCGAACACCGGCACGCTGCGCATCGACGAGGGCATCCGCTTCAAGAACTACAACAGCGCCGACGGGCTGTACCGCCAGCGCGTGCAGTGGTTGCGCTCGGTCACCGACTTCGCCGCCGGCAGCGCCCTGCGCCTGAAGAACACCTTCTACGTCTACGACGCGCTGCGCGACTACCGCAACGTCGAGAGCTACCGCTACACCGCGGACAACACCGCCATCGCCCGGTCGAGCACGCTGCTGCAGCGGCACGACCAGCGCCTGGTGGGCAACCGCCTCGAGGCCGTGCACGAAGGCACGCTCGCCGGCCGCCGCAGCGACTGGGCCTTCGGCATCGACCTCAGCGTCAACCGGCAGACGCGCTTCCCGAACAGCCTGACGGCCGTGGTCAGCACCGTCGACCCCTACGACTTCGAGGTCGAGCACTTCTACGACATCCCCGGCATGACGCCGGGCCACCGGCCGGACAAGCTGAACCGAGTGCAGACCGTGGCGGTGTACGCGGAGAACCGCACCGCGCTCGCGCCCGTGCTGCACCTGGTGACCGCGCTGCGCCACGACGAGATCGACCTCGACCTGAAGAACCGCCGTGCCGTCACGCCCACCAGCCCGGCCCGCTTCGACCGCGCATACCACCCGACCACCGGCCGCATCGGCCTGGTGTGGGACGTGGCGCCCCACGCCAACCTGTACGCGCAGTACGCGACGGCCGCCGATCCGCCCTCGGGCGTGCTCAGCACCGCGTCGTTCGCCGACGTGCGCAACAACAGCGAGTTGACCACCGGCCGCCAGGCCGAGGTCGGCGCCAAGCTCGACTTCTGGAACGGCAAGGGCAACGCCACCGTCGCGCTCTACCACCTGCGCCGCAAGAACATCGCGACGCAGGACCCGGCCAACAGCGCGCTGACGGTGCTGGTGGGCGAGCAGTCCTCGCGCGGGATCGAGGTGGCGGTCGGCCTGCAGCCGAGCGCGCGCTGGTCGCTGCAGGCCAACGTGAGCCATGCCGACGCGCGCTACGACCGCTTCGTGCAGGGCGGCGTGTCGCTGGCCGGCAACCGACCCCAAAACACGCCGGCCACGGTGGCGAACCTCTGGGCCTCGTACGCGCTGACGCCGGCCGTGCAGGCCAGCGCGGGCCTGCGCCATGTCGGCAAGGTCTATGCCGACGCGGCCAACACCGCCCAATGGCCGCACTACACGCTGCTCGACCTGGGCCTGGCCTGGCAGGTGACGCCGACGGTCTCGCTGACGGGGCGGCTGCGCAACGCGACCGACCGCGTCTACGCCGCCAACGCCACCGCGACCATGGCCTACCTGGGCGCGCCCCGCACCGCCGACCTCACGCTGCGGGCGTCGTTCTGAACGGGAGGCCCCGGTGAGCGCAAAACGCTGGCTCTTCCTCACGCACCGCTGGCTCGGCGTGCTGCTGTGCGCCTTCTTCGCGATGTGGTTCGTCTCGGGCGTGGTGATGATGTACGTGGGCTACCCCAAGCTCACCGAGGCCGAGCGGCTGCAGCACCTGCCCGTGCTCGAGGGCGCGGCGGGCTGGCTGGCGCCGCGCGACGCGCTTGCCGCCGCCGGCGTCGCCGGCCCGTTGAAAGACCTGCGGCTGGCCGCGGCCAGCGGCGGGCGCGCGGTGTACCTCGCAACCGCCGCGGACGAGGCGGCCGGCCCGCGCCGCGGCAGGCCGGCCGCGGTGGTCATCGACGCGGCCAGCGGCGAACGGCTGCCGGCCGCGGACCGCGACCGCGCCCTGGCCAGCGCGGCGGCGTACGCCGGAGCCGGCGTGCCGCTGGCGCACCAGGGCTCGATCGGAGAGGACGCCTTCACGCACTCCCGCGCGCTCGATGCGCACCGCCCGCTGCACGTCGTGCAGGTGGGCGATGCCGCCGGCACGCGGCTCTACGTCTCCAGCCGCACCGGCGAGGTGGTGCGCGATGCCACCTCGGCCGAGCGGGGGTGGAACTACGCCGGCGCATGGATCCACTGGCTCTACCCGTTCCGCGGCAACCTGTTCGACCGCTGGTGGGCCGACATCGTCAACGGCCTGTCGGTCGCCGGCATCGCGCTCACGATCACAGGCACCGTGGTCGGGCTGATGCGCTGGCGCTTCGGCCGGCCGTACCGCAGCGGCGCGCGCACGCCCTACCCCGGCGCGCTGATGCGGTGGCACCACGTCAGCGGCCTGCTGTTCGCCGCGGTCACCCTCACCTGGATCTTCAGCGGGCTGATGTCGATGAACCCGCTGCGGATGTTCGACAGCGGCGCGCCCGCGCTGCGCGAGGCGGCGATGCACGAGGGCCGCCTGCAGGCCGAGGCGCTCGGCACCGCCCCCGCCGCGCTGCTGGCGGCCGCCGGCCCCGGCGTGCGGGAACTGCGGTGGGTGCGCAGCCTCGGCGCCGACCGCGTGCTCGCCCAGCCGGCCGCCGGCCGGCCGCTCGTGCTGGACGCCGCGCAGGCCCGCCCCGCGTCGGTCGACCGAGAGGCGCTGCGGGCCGCCGCCGCGGCGCTGGTCGGCGCGCCGGTCGTGCGCACCGAGTGGCTCACCGCCTACGACACCCACTACTACGCGCGGGCCGCCCACACCATGACCGGCGGCACCGACAAGCCGCTGCCCGCGCTGCGGGTCGTGTTCGGCGATGCCGCGGGCACCTGGGTGCACCTCGATCCGCACACCGGCCTGGTCATCGGCCGCAGCGACACGCTGCGCCGCACCAGCCGCTGGCTGTTCGCGATGCTGCACAGCTGGGACTGGCTGCCCCTGCTGGAGCGCCGGCCGCTGTGGGATGCGGTGCTGGTCGCCCTCAGCCTGGGCGGCGCCGCGCTCAGCCTCACCGGCGTGGTGGTGGGCTGGCGCCGCCTCGTGCGTCCGCTGCAGCCGCGCCGGCGCCAAGCCGCGGAACACCAGCACACGCCGCGCAACAGCGAAGCCGCAGTTCCCACATCGACCCTGGGGCGGGCCGGGCGCTAAAGTCGGCGGTTCCCGCCCCATGACGCCAGACGCCCCGCCGCCGCCCCTCCCGCCCCGCGCCAGCACGCTCGCGCCGCTGTCCCGGCCGGTGTTCCGCATGCTGTGGATCGCCACCGTGACGGCGAACGTCTGCATGTGGATGAACGACGTGGCCGCGGCCTGGCTGATGACGCAGCTCGCGCCCGACCCGGTCTGGGTGGCGCTGGTGCAGACCGCCGCCACGCTGCCGGTGTTCCTGCTCGGCCTGCCCAGCGGCGCGATGGCCGACATCGTCGACCGGCGGCACTGGTTCATGTTCACGCAGCTCTGGGTGGCGAGCACCGCGGTGCTGCTCAGCGTCCTGGCCTTCGCCGGCGCGCTCAACGCCCCGCTGCTGCTGCTGCTGGTGTTCGCCAACGGCATCGGCCTGGCGATGCGCTGGCCGGTGTTCGCGGCCATCGTGCCGGAGCTGGTGCCGCGCCACGAGCTGACCTCGGCGATGGCGCTCAACGCGATCGCGATGAACGCCTCCCGCATCGCCGGTCCCATCCTGGCCGGCGCCATCCTCACCGGGCTGGGCAGCGCCTGGGTGTTCGCGCTCAACGCGACGCTGTCGCTGGGCGCGGCCGGCATCATCTGGCGGTGGCGCAACACGCCGCGCGCCAGCGCGCTGCCGGGCGAGCGCTTCGTCGGCGCGATGCGCGTGGGCGTGCAGTACGTGTCGCAGTCGCTGCGCATGCGGGTGATCCTGCTGCGCATCTTCGTGTTCTTCCTGCACAGCACGGCGCTGCTGGCGCTGATGCCGCTGGTCGCGCAGCAGTCGCAGGGCGGCGGCGCGGGCACCTTCACGCTGCTGCTGGCCTGCATGGGCGGCGGCGCGGTGGCGACGGCGCTGATGCTGCCGCGCATCCGCGAGAAGCTCACGCGCGACGACCTCATCTTCCACGGCACGCTGGCCAACGCGATCGGCACGGTGATCGTCGCCCTCTCGCCCAGCCTGTGGCTCACCGCGCCGGCCATGGCGCTGGCCGGCGCCGGGTGGATCTCGGTGGCCAACTCGCTGACGCTGTCGGCCCAGCTCGCGCTGCCCGACTGGGTGCGCGCCCGCGGCATGGCGACCTACCAGACGGCCCTGATGGCCGGCAGCGCCGGCGGCGCGGCGCTGTGGGGCCAGGTCGCCAGCCTCAGCAGCCTGCGCGGCAGCCTGCTGGCCTCGGCGGCCGCGGGCCTGGTGCTGCTCGTCCTGCTGCGTGGCAAGCGGGTCGAGTCGCTCGCCGACGACGACCTCACGCCGCAGCGCGTGTGGGCCAGCCCCACCCCCGCGCTCGACATCGACCCCCACGCCGGCCCGGTGATGGTGACCGTGGCCTACGACATCGACCCCGCCGACGCCGATGCCTTCTCCGACCTGATGCGCGAGAGCCGCCGCAGCCGCCTGCAGCAGGGCGCGCTGTCGTGGGGCCTCTTCCGCGACCATGCCGACCCCCGGCGCTGGCTGGAGTACTACGTCGACGAGTCGTGGGTCGAGCACCTGCGCCGCTTCGACCGCGTGACGGCGGTGGAGGTGGCGCTGCGCGCGCGGCGGCTGGCCTTCCACCGGGGCGAGTCGCCGCCCAAGGTCTCGCGCTACATCGGCCAGGAAGTCGAGCGCTGACGCGGTCTTTGCGGGCCGGGCATGATCGCGGGCCACCGACAGAACACACGAAGGAGAAGCTTGCGATGACCCCTCCCACGAACCGCTGGGTGCTCTACACCGCGCCGAACACCTGCGCCCTGGCCACCCACATCGCGCTGCGCGAGGCCGGCGCCGATGTCGACATCGTCGTGCTCGACTTCAAGGCCCAGCAACAGCAGAGCGCGGAGTACCTGGCCGTCAACCCGAAGGGCCGCGTGCCCGCGCTGAAGACGCCGCAGGGCGTCATCACCGAAACGCCGGCGCTGCTGGCCTTCGTCGCGCAGTCCTTCCCGCAGGCGGGCCTCGCGCCGCTGGACGACCCCTACGCCTTCGCGCAGCTGCAGGCCTTCAACGGCTACCTGGCATCGACCGTGCACGTCGCGCACGCCCACCGCTTCCGCGGCGCACGCTGGGCCGACGATCCCGCCGCGCTCGAGTCCATGCGTGCCAAGGTGCCCCAGACGATGACGGCCTGCGCGCAGCTGCTGGAAGAAGGCCTCTCCGGCCCCTGGGCACTGGGCGAGCGCTACAGCGTGGCCGATGCCTACCTCTACACCGTTGCCAGCTGGCTGGAAGGCGATGGCGTCGACACCGGCCGTTTCCCGCGCCTGATGGCCCACCAGGAGCGCATGTCGCAGCGCCCTGCGGTGCAACGCGCCCTGGCCGAAGCCGCCCCCCGCTGAACGCAGCACCGGCCGGCGCCAGCCGGCCCGCGGGGCTGCTGGGCCCCTTCAGGCGGGTGCGTCCAGCGCCCGCGCGAGGGCCTGGTTGAAGGCCTCGGGCCGCTCGTACTGCACCCAGTGCCCGGCCCCTTCGATGAACACCGGCGCGCCGGCCCGCGGCGCCTGGGCGAGGGCGTGGCGCACGACGTCCAGGCGCCCGCGGTAGAGCGCGTCTTCCTCGCCCCAGATGCCCTGCACGGTGCAGCCGATGTGCGGCAGCGTGCGCAGCAGCAGGTCCGTGCGCATCAGCCGGCGCCGGCGCATGCGGTCGCGCACGATGTTCGCGGCGTGCAGCGAGACGGCCAGGTCGTCGATCGCATCGGGCCGGGAGAGCATCAGCACGCCCAGGTTGTGGCGGTGCACGGCGTCGCGCCGTTCGCCGGGCGGCAGCCGTTCCCAGACGCGCAGCGGCAGCGGCGGCATGGTCTCGGCCGACAACGCGGGCGCGCCGACCAGCACCAGCCGGCGCACGGGGCAGGTGCCGCCGGCGGCCAGCAGGCCCGACACCAGGCCGCCGAAGGAGAAGCCGACGAGGTCGAAGGGCTCGCGGGGCGCCAAGCGGGCCAGGCCCTCGGCGATCCAGCGCGGCAGCACGTCGGCGTCGTGGCCGTCCGGCGGCTCGGCTGAATCGCCGAAGCCCGGCATGTCGGCCGCCAGCACGCGCCGGCCCGCAGCGACCAGCGGCCCGATGGTGCGGACCCAGTGTGTCCAGCTGCCGGCACCGCCGTGCAGCAGCACCACGGCCGGCCCGTCGCCCCAGGTGTGCCAGGTCATGCGTCCGTCGCCGCACGGCGTGTGCACCACGTCGGCGGCGGCTTCGAGGGTGGCGACGTCGGCGGCCGTGGCGACGGGAAAGGGCCAGGTGTCGAAGGAGGTCATGCAGGGGCAACAGCGGGAAAGCCGGCATTCTCGCCTTCGGTCCCCGGGCCCCCGCCGTCCGGGCGCCGGCGCGAAGTACCCTTGCGGCGATGGACTCACTCATCACGGCCGCGGCGCGCGCGCTGGCGGCCGGCGACGTGCTCGGCGCCCTCCAGCGCGTCAGCCTGCGCCAGGACCCGCCGGCCCTTGCGCTGCGCGGCGTGGCGATGGCGCAGCTCGGCGAACACCCCCGCGCCCGCGAACTCCTGCGCCGCGCCGCGCGCGGCTTCGGCAGCCGCGAGGCGCTGGCCCGCGCCCGCTGCGTCGTCGCCGAAGCCGAGGTGGCGCTGGCGATGCGCGACCTGCGCAGCCCGGCACGCGCGCTGGCGGCCGCATCGGCCGTGCTCGAGGCGCACGCCGACCGCGCCAATGCGCAGCAGGCCCGGCTGATCGCGGTGCGCCGCCTCCTGCTGCTCGGCCGCGCCGGCGAGGCCGCGGCGGCGCTCGCGGGGCTCGACGTGCACGGGCTGCCGCCGGCCCTGCAGGCCGTGGCGGCGCTCACAGAGGCCGAGGTCGCGCTGCGTTCGCTGCGCACCGTGCCCGCCGAGGCCGCGTTGGTGCGCGCGCATGCGGCGGCGGAACGCGCAGGCGTGCCCGCGCTCGCCGCCGAAGTGGCGGAGGCCCGCGGCGTGCTCGACCGGCCGGCCGCGCGGCGCCTGCAGGCGGGCGACGACCGGCCGCTGCGCCTGGCCGGGGTCGAGGCGCTGCTGGCCTCGGGCGCCCTGGTGGTCGACGCCTGCCGCCGCGGGCTGCGGGCCGGCCCCGCCTGGACGCCGCTGGCCCGCCGGCCGGTGCTGTTCGCACTGGCGCGTGCGCTCGCCGAGGCCTGGCCCGGCGACGTCGACCGGGAGACGCTGATCGCCCAGGTGTTCCGCACCCGCCGGCCCGACGAATCGCACCGGGCCCGGCTGCGGGTCGAGATGAGCCGCCTGCGCGCGCTGGTCGCGCCGCTGGCGCGTGTCGAGGCCAGCGCGCGCGGCTTCGTGCTGGCGGTGGGCGATGCGCGTGAGGTTGTCGTGCTGGTGCCGCCCATCGAGGGCGAGCCGGCGGCCCTGCTCGCCCTGCTGGCCGACGGGGCGGCCTGGTCCACGTCGGCGCTGGCGCTGGCGCTGGGCGCCAGCCAGCGCACGGTGCAGCGCGCGCTCGCCGAGCTGGAGGCCGGCGGGCGGGTGCGCGCCATCGGCCGAGGGCGGGCGCAGCGCTGGCTCTCGCCGCCCCTGGCCGGATTCACGACGATCTTGTTACTCCCCGCCGCGCTGCCGCTCACGTAGATTGGCCCCGGCGGCGCACCTTCGACGCGCCGGACGGAGCCAGACCCCATGACCCCTCTGACCGACCTCCAGCCCCGGGCGGCCACCACGCCGCCAGCCCGTGCCGCCGAGATCGTGCGCGAGTACGGCCCCTTCGAGGGCGCCGAGCTCATCCACGGCATCACGCACGACGGCCGCCACGTGTGGGCCGCGACCGGCCCGCGGCTGCTCGCCATCGACCCGGCCACCGGCACGGTGGCCCGTTCGCTCGACCGCACCGGCGACGCCGGCACCGCCTTCGACGGCCAGCACCTCTACCAGATCGCCGAGGCGCGCATCGACAAGATCGACCCCGCCACCGGCGACATCCTCGCCTCCATCCCGGCCCCCGGCGGCGGCCGGGACTCGGGCCTCGCCTGGGCCGAAGGCAGCCTGTGGGTCGGCCAGTACCGCGACCGCCGGATCCACCGCATCGACCCGCAGACCGGCGCCATCCTGCGCACCATCGAATGCAACCGCTTCGTGACCGGCGTGACCTGGGTCGACGGCGAGCTGTGGCACGGCACGTGGGAAGGCGACGACAGCGACATCCGCCGCATCGACCCGGACAGCGGCGCCGTGCTCGAGCGGCTGGAGATGCCCGCCGGCACCGCCGTCAGCGGCCTCGAGTCCGACGGGGCCGGCCTCTTCTACTGCGGCGGCGGGCCGAGCGGCAAGGTCCGCGCCGTGAAGCGTCCCCGCCGGCAGGGGCGTTGAACGGCCGCAGGGCGTTCGGGCCATCATTCGGGTCCCTGCCGGGCCGCCTCCCAGAGCCCGGCGGACGAACCCCGGGGGCCGGCCGCCCCCGCCCTGCATGGACGCCTTCTCCGACATCGCCTTCTTCTCGCTGCTGGTCAAGCACGGGAGCCTCGCCGCCGCGGCCCAGCAGCTCGGCGTCACGCCGCCGGCCGTCAGCAAACGGCTGGCCGCGATCGAGCGCCGCCTGGGCGTGCGCCTGCTGCACCGGACGACGCGGCGCATCGGCCTCACGCCCGAAGGCGAGATCTACCTTGCCGACGGCGCCCGGGTGCTGGAGGACCTCGACACGCTGGAACGCACGGTGGCCGGCAGCCGGGTGGCGCCGAAGGGCCTGGTGCGCGTGTGCGCCACGCTCGGCTTCGGCCGCCGGCACGTCGCGCCGGCGTTGTCGGCCTTTGCGCGGCAGTACCCGGACGTCGAGGTGCAGCTGCACCTGACCGACCGGCCGGTCAACCTGGTCGAGCAGGGCTTCGACCTGCAGCTGCGCTTCGGCGAACTGCCCGATGCCCGGCTCACCGCACGGCTGCTGGCACGCAACCGGCGCGTGCTGTGCGCATCGCCGGCCTATTTGCAGCGCGCCGGCGAACCGGCTTCGCCGCGGGCGCTGGCGCAGCACGCCTGCCTGTTCATCCGCGAGCACGAGGAGACCTTCGGCACCTGGCACCTGAAGACGGCCTCGCAGGCCGAGACGGTCAAGGTGCGCGGGCCGCTGGCCTCGAACGACGGCGAATGCGTGCTGGGCTGGGCGCTCGACGGGCACGGCATCGTGGTGCGCTCGCTGTGGGAGGCGGCCCCGCTGCTGCGCGCCGGCCGGCTGCAGGCGGTACTGCCGGAATGGCAACTGGCGCCGGCGGACATCTACGCCGTCTTCCTCACGCGCAGCCACCTCCCGGCCAAGACACGCGTGCTGGTCGATTGCCTGCTGGAAGCCTTTGCGCCGCACCGGGCGGACGACGAGGGAAACTGGTGAGCCCGAGCGGTTGGATCGCGGCCTAAACTTCCTGGGCCATGCCCGCCTCCCATCCCGCCGGCCGCACTGCGGCAGCCCTCGCGCTGCTGGCGGGCACCATGGGGCTGGCCGCGCCGGCGGGCGCGCAGGTCGATGCCCAGGCACTGCGCGTGCGCAGCCTGGCCGCCAGCTGCGCCGCCTGCCACGGCACCGACGGCCAGGCCGCGGCCGGTGGCGAGATGCCGCGGCTCGCGGGCCTGCCCGCGGACTACTTCGCCGCGCAGATGCTGGCCTTCCGCAGCGGCGCACGGCCGGCGACGGTGATGCACCAGATCAGCAAGGGCTACTCGGACGAGCAGGTCCGCGCCCTCGCCGGCTACTTCGCGGCGCGCGGCGGCCGCTGACGGAGCAGGCATGCGCCGGCGGCTCGTGCTCGGTGGATTCCTGGCCGGCGGCGCGGCGGCGCTGGCGGGCTGCGCGGCCGTGCGCACCGGGGCGCCGGCACGCGTCGTCGTGGTCGGCGGCGGCTTCGGCGGCGCCACGGCGGCCAAGTACCTGCGGCTGCTGTCGGGCCAGGCGCTCGACGTGGTGCTGGTGGAGCCGCAGCCGGCCTTCGTCTCCTGCCCGCTGTCGAACCTGGTGGTCGGCGGCCTGCGGCAGCTCGCCGACCTGACGCGGCCCTACGCCGCGCTGCACGCCCGCCACGGCGTGACGCGGGTGCAGGACACCGCCACCGCGGTCGACGTGCAGGCCCGTACGCTGCGGCTCGCCCGCGGCGCGCCGCTGCACTACGACAAGCTGCTGCTGTCGCCCGGCATCGACCTGATGTTCGACGACATCCCGGGCCTGGCCGAGGCGCAGGCCGACGGCCTGGCGCTGCAGGCCTGGAAGGCGGGCCCCGAGACCGCCGCGCTGCACCGGCAGCTCGCCTCGATGCGCGACGGCGGCGTCTTCGCGATCACCGTGCCCGAGGCCCCCTACCGCTGCCCGCCGGGCCCCTACGAGCGGGCCAGCGTCGTCGCGGCGTACCTGAAGGTGCACAAGCCGCGCTCGAAGGTGCTGATCCTCGACGCCAACGACGACGTCACCTCCAAGGGCCCGCTGTTCAAGCAGGCCTGGCGCGAGCTGTACGGCGGGATGGTGGAGTACCGGCCGCAGCACCAGGTCGCCGCGGTGGACGGTGCGCGCCGCACGATCCGCTTCGCGGTGCACGACGACGTGGCCGCCGACGTGCTGAACGTGCTGCCGCCGATGCGCGCCGGCGTGCTGGCGGTGCAGGCCGGGCTGGCCAACGCCAACGGCCGCTGGTGCCGCGTCGACTTCCGCAGCTTCGCATCGACCGCGGCAAGGCACGTGCACGTGATCGGCGATGCGATCCAGGCCGCGCCGCTGATGCCCAAGTCGGGCCACATGGCCAACGCCCACGCCAAGGTGGCGGCCGCCGCCATCGTGGCCGAGCTCGCGGGCCTCGAACCCGATCCGGGCCCGATGCTGACCAACACCTGCTACAGCTTCGTCGGTGCCGAGGAGGCGATCCACGTCGCGAGCGTGCATGCGTACGCCGACGACGAACGCACGTTCAAGACCGTGCCCGGCTCCGGCGGCGTCTCGGCCGCGCGCTCGGCCGCCGAAGGCCGGCTCGCGCTGGCCTGGGCGCAGAACATCTGGGCCGACATGCTGGAGTGAGCTGCCCTGGTCGCTGGGCATCACGGCCTGGCCGCCGCGGGCGACTGACGGCCGCAGCCGGTAGAGTCCCCTTCCCCCTTCCCCCGTCCAGCCGCACCCTGCCATGAACCCACTGCAGTCCGAACTGCACCGCCTCTACCTGCCGCTGCCGCAGGCCCCTGCGGACCGCGTCCGCGCGATCGTGATGGAGCTGGCGCGCCCGCCGGCCTGGAACGAACTGGCCCGGGTCTGGCACGGCGTGCAGGACGAGCTGGCGCTGCCCGCACCCGCCATCGCCGTCTCGGGCACCGACGGCCTGCAGCTGTGGTTCTCGCTCGCGGAACCGGTCCCGGCCGCGCAGGGGCCGGCCTTCCTCGACGGCCTGCGACGGCGCTTCCTGCCCGAGGTCGCGCCCGGGCGCGTGCGTCTGCTGCAGGCGCCCGACGCGTCGGCGCCGCCTTCCGCGCCGCAAGCGCTGCCGGTCCCGGCCTGCCGGGACGACGAGGGCCGCTGGTCCGCCTTCGTCGCGCCCGACCTGGCGCCGGTGTTCGACGACACCCCGTGGCTCGACATCCCGCCGAACGAGGAAGGCCAGGCCGCCCTGCTGCGCGGGCTGCAGCCGATCAAACCGGCGGCGTTCCGCGCTGCGCTCGACCAGCTCGGCCCCGGCGCCCCCCCGCCGCGCACGGGCGAAGCGGCGGCCCCGGCGGCCTCCGCCGCGGACGCAGCGGCCACCGACGACCCGCGGCGGTTCCTGCTGCGGGTCATGAACGACGAGAGCGTCGCGATGGCGCTGCGCATCGAGGCGGCCAGGGCGCTGCTGCAGCACCCCGGCGCCGCCCCGCCGGGCGGCGGCTGAAGCGGCGGGCGCGTCAGGGCGCGCGGCCGACCCAGCGCGCCAGCGTGGCGAACATCGCGTCCACGTCGATCGGCTTGACGATGTGGTCGTCCATGCCTGCGGCCAGCGCACGCTCGCGGTCGCCCGACATCGCATTGGCGGTCATCGCGATCACCGGCAGCCGGTGCCAGCGGGCCTGCGCGCGGATGAGGCGCGAGGCCTCGTAGCCGTCCATCACCGGCATCTGGCAGTCCATCAGCACCGCGTCGAACGCGCCTTCGCCGTGCTCCAGCATCTCCAGCGCCTGGCGGCCGTCGCCCGCCACCGCCACCTCGGCCCCCGCGTCCTGCAGCAGGGCGATGGCCAGTTCCTGGTTGATCAGGTTGTCCTCGACCAGCAGCAGCCGGGTGCCGCGCAGGCGGTCCCGCGCCGCGGCGACGGCATCGGCCCCCGCACCGGACGCGTCGGCGCCTTCGACCTGCAGGCCGAGGGCACGCCGCAGCGCGTCGGCGAGCGTGGCACGCGTCGCGGGCTTGACCAGCAGCTCGCAGCCGCTGGCCAGCAGGCCCTGCGCCTCGCGCAG
The DNA here is from genome assembly GCF_036621135.1 of Aquincola agrisoli. NCBI lineage: Bacteria > Pseudomonadati > Pseudomonadota > Betaproteobacteria > Burkholderiales > Sphaerotilaceae > Aquincola > Aquincola agrisoli. The sequence goes on along the minus strand of NZ_JAZIBG010000008.1, from coordinate 27,194 downwards.
CGTCGCCTCCCCGGCACCCGGGCCGGCCGTCAGCACGAAGGGGCCTGCGTGGGCGCCGTCCGCCAGCTCCTGCGCGACGGCCACGCCGCCCAGGCCCGGCAGGCTGGCCGCCAGCACGATGGCGTCGAAGGGCCGGCGGCCCTGCTGCGCGAGGGTGGCGGCACGCATCGCGTCCCAGCCGTCGGCCGCGGCCTCGGCCTCCATGCCCAGCGTCGCCGCCGTCGCGCACAGCGCCTGGCGCGCCACCAGGTGGCTGTCGACGACCAGCACCCGCCGGCCGGCCAGGCCTTCGGCCAGCGTGTCGGGGCCGGCGGGCGCGTCGGCAGGCAGGTCGAAGCGCAGGTCGAAGAAGAAGCGGCTGCCCTGCCCCGGCGCGCTTTCCAGCGCCAGCGTGCCGCCCATCAGCTCGATCAGCCGGCGGCTGATGGCCAGGCCCAGGCCGGTGCCGCCGTGGCGCCGCGAGATCGAGGCGTCGGCCTGCTCGAACGGCTGGAACAGGCGCGCCTGCTGCGCCGCGGTCATGCCGATGCCGGTGTCGGCCACGCTGAAGCGCAGCACGGCGGCGCCGCCGGTGCGCTCGAACTGCTCGATGCGCACCGACACATGGCCCTGCTCGGTGAACTTGACCGCGTTGCTGCACAGGTTGACCAGCACCTGCCCCAGCCGCAGCGGATCGCCCATCAGCATGGCTGGCAGCCCCGCCGGCTCCTCGAAGACCAGTTCCAGGCCCTTCGCATCCGCCTGCAGGCCCACGAGGTTCGCCAGGTTGGCAACCACGTCGCGCAGCGGGAAGGCGATGCGCTCGACCTCGAGCTTGCCGGCCTCGATCTTCGAGAAGTCGAGGATGTCGTTGATCACGCCCAGCAGCGCCTTGGCCGCGCGCTGCACGTTGCGCACGTAGTGCCGCTGCTGCGGCGCCGGCACGCCGGGCTCCAGCGCGAGGTGGGCCATGCCGAGGATCGCGTTCATCGGCGTGCGGATCTCGTGGCTCATGTTCGCCAGGAAGGCGCTCTTGGCCTGCGTGGCGGCCTCGGCCGCGCGGCGCGCCTCGTGCAGGCTGCTCACGTCGATCGCGATGCTGCCCACCGCGCAGGCCACGCCGTCGTCGTCGAAGACCGGGAACTTGTTGACCTGGTAGACACGCTGGCCGCCGCCGACCGGCAGCCACTCCTCGTTGCGCAGGCGCTGGCCTTCGCGCAGCACCTGGAGGTCCTGCGCCCGTGAGCGCTGCGCCACCTCGGCCGGCCACACGTCGGCCGCGTACAGCCCCTGCAGGCGCGCGACGGGGCGCCCGACGATCTGCGCATAGCGCGTGTTGGCGAGCTGGTAGCGGCCCTGCGCGTCCTTCAGCGCGATGGCCGCCGGCGCGCCGTCGAGCACCGTCTGCAACAGGCGCCGCTCGCGCTGGATGTCGGCGGTGCGCTCGGCCACCAGCGTCTCGAGGCTGCGGTGGACCCAGGCGTTCTCGTAGGCCACGGCGAACTGCAGCCCGATCAGCCGCAGCGTGTCGATCTGCTGCGGCTCCAGCCGCGTGGGAGCGCGCAGGTTGTCGAGGTAGAGCAGCCCCACGGTGTCGCCACGCAGCTGGATGGGCAGGCCGACGATCGACTGGATGCCCTGCGCCGCGACCTGCGGATCGCGGCCGAAGCGCGGATCGTGCGCCACATCCTGCAGCAGCACGGGCTGCTGTGCCTGGGTGAGGTAGTTGCGCACCAGCGGCGGCACGATGGCCGTGCGCTCGGCGGCCTCCACTTCGTCGAGCGAGAAGTCCACCCACTGGCGGCTCGCGTCGAAGCCCGCGCCCGGCCGCCAGCGCGGGCCCTCGCGCCACAGCAACAGGCCCCGCTCCGCGGCCGCGTAGCGGCGCAGCAGGTCGAAGAGCAGGCCGGGCAGCTTCTCGGGGTTGCGCTCCAGCGCGAGCTGCTGCGCCGCCTGCGTGATGCCCACCACGTCGATGCCCTGCGAGGCCGAGGTGATCGGCAGCGTGGACATCGCGGCGGATTGCGCACCCTCCACCACGCTCATCGCCAGTACACGCTGGCGCAGCAGCGCGGCCTTGCCCTCCGCGCCCCAGTGCTCGTAGGCGCCGAGGGCCGCGAGCCGGTGCGCCGAGCCGTCCAGGCCGTGCGCGGCCTCGAACTCCGCCGCGAGTTCGCAGGCCAGCGCCAGGTGGTAGGGCCGCCGGTGGCGGCGCGCCGCGGCGATGCTGGATGCGAAGGCCGGCACCGCGGCGAGGAAGTCGCCGGCCGCCCAGGCCTGCAGCGCGGCCGCCAGCTGGTGCATGTGCATGAAGTTCTCGGGCTGCCCCGCGGCGCAGCGGCCCAGCCACGCGGTGAGCGATGCCAGCTCGCCGCGCGCGGCCTCGCGGTCGGCCACCGGTTCGCCCGCGCCCAGCAGCGACTTGCCCAGCGCCAGCGCGTGCACCCAGCGTGCCAGCACGTCGATGTGCGTGCGCCCCCGCAGGCCGTTCGAGGCATGGGCGATGCGGATGTAGTGCATCACGCCGGCCCAGTCGCCGAAGATCGCCGCGGAGATGGCGCGCTGCGTGCCGTAGCGCATCGGGCCGCGCATGCTGGTGCCGTACTCCGCGAGGAGTGCCGCTTCGTCGAAGACCTCGTCCTCGAAGCTCCCGGGCGCCCGCGTGCGGCCCTTCATCGCCGCGATGAACTGCCGGTACGGCTGCAGCATCGTGACGCCATAGTCGTCGCCCCAGGCGGCGCTCGGGGCGATGGCGGCCTCCAGTTCGGCGGCGAACTCGTCGAGCGTCGGCGCCGTCTCCAGGATCATCTCGGAGGTCGGGATCGTGTAGTACGGCAGGAACTCCCGGTCGCCCGCCTCCAGGAAGGTGCGGAAGTTCGGCCGCGAGAACGCGATGACCCGCGGCAGCGGGTCGAACCAGAAGAGACCGATCGTCGCGGCCAGCTGCCGCCCGCGGGCCAGGCCCACCGGATCGGACTCGCGCGCGAGCATGCGCAGCGACGCCTGCACGAGCTGGTAGGCCATGGCGGGATGGTCCGCGCGCCGCGTGTCGAGCGAACCGGCGGCGCCGTTGATCACGGTGGGCAGCTCCGGGTGCCAGCCGTGCGCCACCCCCAGCCGCACGCCGCGCAGGCTGCACCACAGCCAGTGCGGCGCGCTCCAGCGCAGCGCATTGGTCGCCGCGCGGCTCAGCAGCGTGGCAGCCATGCGCACCGAGTCGTCGGCCATCGCCGGCAAGCCGTCGAAGACCTCGACGCCCCGTTGCGCCATCAGCGCGTAGAACGCGGCCTGTTCGTCGCGGGCCGCCTTCCGCCAGCCGTCGTCGGCCGGCACGTCGAGCCCGAGCCGCGCGGCATACCGCAGCGCGAGCTGGGTGGATTCGGGCAGCAGCAGCCGGCTGCCCAGCAGCGCGCACTGCCGGCCGACGGCCTCGACCACGAGGGCGCGGTCGAGCTCGAAGCGCGGCTCCAGCGTGGCGAACAGCGCATCGGCCTGCGCGTCGCGGCCGAGGCCGCAGAGCACACGGTGCGCCAGCACGTCGAGCCGCAGCCGCTGCAGGCCGTCCGGGGGGCTGCGCGGCTGCAGGGCGAGCGCGGCCTCGATGAAGCGCTGCGCACCGTCGAACGCACCGCCCTGCAGCGCGGTGCGCGCCGACGCGGTGAGCAGTTCCATCACCGCAGGGCATTCGCCGTCGTCCAGCAGCGCCAGCGCCGCGATGTAGTGGTGCGCCACGACGAAGCGCCGGCCCGCGTCGTCCGCCGCCTGCGGGTGCAGCACCCGCGCCAGCCGCAGGTGCCAGCGGGCGCGCTCCGCCTCGCCGAGGCAGCCCAGCGCGGCCTCCTGCATGCGGTCGTGGCAGAAGCGCAGGCGCCGCGGCGCGCCCTCCTCGGCCGCGTGCACCGGCAGCAGCACGTCGCGCCGCAGCAGCGGCAGCAGCCAATCGTCGACCTGCTGCGGCAGCACCTCCATCACCTGCGCGATCGTCGACGGATCGATCAGCCCGCCCGCGCACGCGCAGCCGCCGGCGAGCTGCAGCGTCTCCGGCGGCAGGCGCTGGAACTGCTCCATCAGGCCGGCGACGAGGTTCTCCGAACCCGGCAGCGCATCGAGCGCCCGGGCATCCCAGTACCAGCGGCCGCTGCGGCTGTGCAGATGGGAGGCATCGAACAACTGCTGCAGGTACTGCAGCACGAAGAACGGATTGCCGCCGGTGCGGCGGTGCAGGCCGTCGGCCAGGGGCCGCAGCGGCGCCGCATCCGCCGGCTGCGCGGCATCGCCGGCCAGGACATCGCAGACCAGCGCCGCGACCGCCTGCGGCTCCAGGTCGCCCACCACCACGTCGGCGATCGCCACGCCGGCCTCGCGCCAGCGCCGCAACACGGCGGCCAGCGGATGCGCCGCGCCGACCTCGTTGTCGCGGTACACGCCCACGACCAGCAGCGGCGCAGCCCCGTGCTCGCGCACCAGGTACTCCAGCAGCTCCAGCGAGCCCAGGTCAGCCCATTGCAGGTTGTCCAGGAGCAGCAGCACTGGCACGTCGCGTTCGCGCGCCACCCCGAGCACCGCGCCCACCGCCTGCTGCAGGCGCAGCGTGGGGTTGGGCGGCTCGACACCGGCATGCCCGCCCTCGCCGGGGCCGTGCCCATCCGCCCACAGCACCCGGGCGAAGCCAGGCGCGAACTGCGCCAGCAGGCCGGCGTTGGAGCCCAGGGCCGCCAGCAGGCGTGTGCGCAGGCCAGCAAGCACCGAGGGCGGCTCCGCCAGCCAGTGGCTCGACAGCTCGCCCAGCGCGTCGACGAGGCCGCTGAAGGGCTGCAGGCGCTGGAACTCGTCGTAGCGCCCACCGGCGAAGACGCCGTTGCGCCGGCCCAGCGCCGGATACAGCCCGCGCACCAGAGAGGACTTGCCCGCCCCCGAAAAGCCGCGCACCAGCGCCACGCGCGGCCCGCCGGCCTGCGCCTCGAGCAGTCCTTCGAGCACCGCCAGTTCGGCCTCGCGGCCGAAGAGACGGGACGGCTGCGCCGGCGCGACGCGGTGGTCGGCCAGGCCCAGCTCGAAGCCGCTGCCGCCGTCCAGGCAGCGCTGCAGGTCCTCGGCAACGCCGTGGGCCGACTGATAGCGCAGCTCGGGCTGCTTGGCCAGCAGCTTCCGCACGATGGCCGACAGCGTCGGCGTCACCTTGGGGTTCAGCCGCTCGGGCGGCTCCGGCGCCTGCGTGAGCAGCGCGTGCAGCAGGTCGAGCGGATCGCTGTGGGGCAGCGGGGGGCGGCCGGTCAGCGCCCAATACAGCACCGCGCCGAACGAGTACAGGTCCGCGCGGTAGTCGGCGCCCCGGCCGAGCCGGCCGGTCTGCTCGGGTGCGCTGAAGGGCAGCGTGCGGGCCAGCCGGGCCGCGTGCGCGAAGTCGAGGTCGACGTGGCTCTGCGCGATGGCATCCCCGAAGTCGATCAGCGTGACGATGCCGGTGGCCGGCTCGAACATCACGTTGGCCGGGCTCAGGTCGCCGTGCACCACGCGCTCGGCATGCACCGCGCCGAGCACGCGGGCCAGCGCCACGCCCAGGCGCAGCGTGGCGGGCACGTCGCGCAGCAGCGCCGCGGGGGTGGCGTAGAGGTTCGCGCCGGGCGCCAGCGTCTGCACGATCTCGGCGCCGTGCGCTTCGGCGCGCAGCAGGCGGGGCAAGCCCGGCACGCTCCCGAGCAGCTTCAGCAGCTGGGCTTCGGTGCGCAGGTTGGCGGCCGCGGCGGCGTTGGGCCGGTCGGCCCGTACGGACTTGACGATGCAGCCGATGTCGGCCTGCGCCGGGGCGCACCACAGCGCCGCATGGAGCGTGTAGCGCAGCGTCTCGCACAGCGGGCGCCGGGCCTTGACGAAAGCGGCGTCGCCTGCGGCCGAGGCGTCGGCGGCATCCGGAGGGCGAGGCTGGCGATCGACATGACCCATCGTGCTTGGACTCCCGCCCGCGCTGAAACCGCGTACGTGTTGAAACAGTTTAAGTCGACCTGCTGCCTGCGCCGTGACATGGGGCGCGCACTGCGCCCGGCTTTGTTGCCTGACCCCTATGATCCCTGCGCGACACCCTGGAGACAACGGCATGCAGCTGCACTTCATCGGCAACCGCCTGGTGCCCCCGGCCTCGGGCGCATCGATCCCGGTCGTCGACCCCTCCGACGGACAGGCCTTCGAGGCCATCGCACGCGGCGATGCCGCCGATGTCGATGCCGCCGTGCAGGCGGCCCGAAGCGCCTTCGAAGGCGACTGGGGGCGCCTTGCCGCGGCCGAGCGCGGGCGCCTGCTGCAGCACCTGGCGCAGCGGCTGCGGGACGATGCGGAAGGCCTGGCCACGACCGAGGCGCGCGACTGCGGCAAGCCGCTGAAGCAGGCGCGCGCCGATGCCGCCGCGGTGGCGCGCTACTTCGAGTTCTATGCCGGCGCGGCCGACAAGCTGCACGGTGAGACCCTGCCCTACCAGAACGGCTACACCGTGCTGACGCTGCGCGAGCCGCACGGCGTCACCGGCCACATCGTGCCGTGGAACTACCCGCTGCAGATCTTCGGCCGCAGCGTGGGCGGGGCCCTCGCGGCGGGCAACGCCTGCGTGGTCAAGCCGGCGGAGGACGCCTGCCTGTCGCTGCTGCGCGTGGCGGCCCTGGCGGCCGAGGCGGGCCTGCCGCCCGGGGCGCTGAACATCGTCACCGGCCTCGGGCACGAGGCGGGCGATGCGCTGGTGCGCCATCCCGGCATCGACCACCTGTCGTTCACCGGCTCGCCGGCCGTCGGCCAGGCGGTGGTGCAGGCCGCGGCCGGGCAGCACACGCCGGTCACGCTGGAGCTGGGCGGCAAGTCGCCGCAGATCGTGTTCGACGATGCGGACCTCGACGCGATGCTGCCGGTGGTCGTCAACGCCATCGTGCAGAACGCCGGGCAGACCTGCTCGGCCGGCAGCCGGCTGCTGGTGCAGCGCGGCGTGTACGAGGCCGTGCTGGCGCGGCTGGGCGAAGCCTTCTCGGCGCTGCGCGTGGGCAGCGCCGCGATGGACCTGGACTGCGGCCCGCTGATCCGCCGCTCGCAGCTCGACCGCGTGGCCGGCTTCATCGACGAGGCGCGGCGCGACGGCATCGCGGTCGTGGCGCAGGGCCGCATCGACCCCGGGGCACCGCCGGGCGGCTTCTACCAGGCGCCGACGCTGCTGCGCGACGTGCCGCCCGGGCACCGGCTTGCGCAGCAGGAGGTGTTCGGTCCGGTGCTGGCGGCGATGCCCTTCGACGACGAGGCCGATGCGCTGCGCATCGCCAACGGCACGCCGTACGGGCTGGTGGCCAGCGTGTGGACACGCGACGGCGGCCGCCAGCTGCGCATGGCGCGCCGGCTGCGCGCGGGGCAGGTGTTCATCAACAACTACGGCGCGGGCGGCGGCGTGGAGCTGCCGTTCGGCGGCGTCAAGGCCAGCGGCCACGGCCGCGAGAAGGGGTTCGAGGCGCTGTACGGCTTCACCGTGCTCAAGACCATCGCCATCCGGCACGATTGACCTTCGACCAGGAGACGGCACCCATGCGTGTGAAAGGCAAGTCCATCATCGTCACCGGCGCGGGCGGCGGCATCGGCGAGGGCATCGCCCGGCGCCTGGCCGCCGAAGGCGCGCAGATCGTCGTCAACGACATCCGGGAGCAGGAAGGCCGGCGCGTGGCCGAGGAGATCGGCGCGGCCGGCGGCACCGCGATCTTCTGCCGGGCCGACATGACGCTTACCGAGGAGGTGCGCGCGCTGGTGGCCGCCGCGGTGGCCCGCTACGGCGTGCTCGACGTGATGGTCAACAACGCCGGCTGGACCCACCGCAACCGGCCGATGCTGGAGGTCGACGAGGCCGACTTCGACCGCCTCTACGCGATCAACGTCAAGAGCCTGTACCTCTCGGCGATCCACGCGGTGCCGGTGATGCGGCGCCAAGGCAGCGGCAGCTTCATCAACATCGCGTCGACCGCCGGCATCCGGCCGCGGCCCGGCCTCACCTGGTACAACGGCTCGAAGGGCGCGGTGATCACGACGAGCAAGTCGATGGCCGCCGAGCTGGGGCCGGACAACATCCGCGTCAACTGCATCAACCCGGTCTTCAACCCGGACACCGGGCTCGCGGCCGAGTTTGCCGGCGGGCCGGTCGACGAGGCACGCCGCGCCAGGTTCCTCGCGACCATCCCGCTCGGCCGCTTCTCGACGGCGCTCGACGTGGCCAACGCCGCGCTCTACCTCGCCAGCGACGAGGCTGCCTTCATCTCGGGCGTGTGCATCGAGGTGGACGGGGCGCGCTGCGTGTAGCCGGGCCGGGGCATGCGGAAGTCCCAAGTTGCCGGCAGGCGATGCAAGATCGATGCGTTGCCGACGACGGAACCTATTTGGCGGCTGGATGCCATTTGGAGATGACCCGCGGCGTATCCGGTGATCTCTCGCCCGCCAGGCTGAACGACAACTCGTTGGCGGCGGCCATGACGTCTTTCGCCAACCGCCGCAGTCTCGTCTGCGGCAAGCGAGAGATCGGCCCGACGATGCAGACAGACCCGAGCAAGCGCCAGTTGAGGCCGAACACGGGAGCGGAAACCGTTGACACGTGCTTGTCCCGCTCTCCCAGCGTGAAGTGGTACCCGCGGGCGCGGATGGTCTCGTAGATCTCGCCGGCCTCGCCAGAGAAGGCCAGGATGACACGGCCGGGTGAACCCTTGTCCAGAGGCAGTGCCTCCCCCATCCGCGCATGGTGGCGCAGCGCCTGCGGACCTTCGACGCGGATGAGACAGGTGCGAGCGTTGCCTTCACGAACGTGGAAGGCTGCGCTTTCCCCGGAGATGCGCGACAGGTGCCTCAGCGTTGGCTCAACGACGTTCTGCACGTCGAAGCCAGCTTGATAGCGCGCACCGAGCCACCCGCAGGCGGGACCCAGCCGCCATGTGCCATCGTCGCGTTGAACCGTGTATCCGGCACGTGCGAGCGTGCGCGCCATGCGCAGCACCGTCGTCTTGTGCATGTTGCACCTGCGGCTCAACTCGGCCAGGGAGAGCTGTGATTCGCCCAGCTGAAACGCCCCCAGCAAGGACAGTGCTCGAAGCACCGCGACGGTCGCTCCGGCGCCGGGCTTCGGATCTGCCCAGGCAATGGCGGCCTGGGAGTCCGTTTCAAATGCCTGAGCGCTCTTCGAACCACCCCTGTTCAATCGGTCCTCCGTTTCAGCCAGTGCAACGCTGTTGTATGGCTTGATACACCGCCCTAGAGTAGCGCCAAACCAAGCAGCGAGAGACCCTCGCGCAACAAGCCACGGAGACAACGATGAACATCGTGCACGCGGGGGCCCACGCACGCCGCTCCCGGGGAGCCAGAGCCGATCCCGGCGCATCGCAGTGACGCCGAAACGCCCGTCTCGAAGCCCACAGCGCCCTGTCGATTCAGCGAGCCCCAACCACCCGACCCCATGGACCTCAGAGACCTTCGGTACTTCGAGACCATCGCCACGCTCCAGCATTTCGGCAAGGCGGCAGAGGCGCTGCATCGCACGCAGCCAGCACTGACCAGCTGCGTGAGGCGCCTCGAAGCGGAATGCGGAACGCCGCTGTTCGAGCGATCTGGCCGCGGCGTGCGGCTGACCCATGCGGGTGAGGTGCTGCTTCGCTGGGCCCAGAGGATGCGGTTCGACGAGGAGGACGCGCGACGCGAAGTCACCAACGTAGGCAAGGGCCTCTCAGGCCACATCCGCATCGGCATCGTTCCGACGGCCGCGGAGTATCTTCTGCCCGCCGCAGCCAGACAGCTTTTGCAAGAGGCGCCCGGCCTCACGCTGCGCACGGTCGTGGGCCTGGTCGACACCCTGATGCCCCTGATGCGCAAAGGCGAGCTGGATCTGCTGGTGGGAACCGAAGGCCCTGCCGAACCCGGCTACGTGAGCCATCTGCTGGCCGAAGACGAAATCGTCGTGGCCGCCAGTGCCGGCCACAAGATCTTCAACGGAACACCCAGCATGGCCGATCTGACGAGGCATCGGTGGGCCCTGCAGCCGCCCGGCGCGCCAACGCGCGACTGGCTTGACCATGAGTTCGAGCGCCGTCAGCTGCCAAGGCCCAAGGTTCAGGTCGAATCCACCATGCTGTTGATGTTGCCGTCGCTCGTCGCCCAGACGGGCCTGCTGAGCTTCGTGTCTCGCCACCATATTCGCCAGCACAGTGCGTCGACCGGATTGCGCGAGGTGCCGATCCCAGAGGCCACCATGCGGCGAAGACTCGTGGTGACCTATCGCTGCCACAGTTACTTGTCCCCATCGGCATCGCGGCTGATGTCGTTGCTCGCAAACCCGCCGAATCGAGGAGGCGACGACAACAGGCCATTGGGAAGCACGCCGTCCCGAGAAATGCACATCCATCGGTTCGAATTCCCATCGCCCGTCGACAAGACTACCGTGCCGTAAATTCTGGCGCTTTGGGTGGACGCAGGAGCTGCGTTGTCGGCAGCAAGATTGGATTGCCCTTCAAATTGCCGGGGAATGTCGCCACGACGGGTTCCCGGTCAAATTCTGGATGACCCCCTGCATGCCCATAATTGTCTGCCAACTGGCAGGTTGCAGTGCCATCGGCCCGACTCGTTGCAGTACACGCGGCGTGCGGGGGCTTGGTGAACATGACCTGCACTCCCGATAGCGGCCCAGCCTGGTCGGATACGCGGACCGTGACCACCGAATTGTCGCCAGGCAATACCTCCTGGGGACGCAATGTCACGATGCGCCAACCTGGCACCGTGGTGCGCACGCTGGCCGGCAAAGCCGCCGCGACACATTCGCGCCGCTGCGCGATCTGCTGCAGCGCTTCTGCCTGAGAAAGCAACTGCTCGGATTCGCAGTCGCCGACAAGGCAGAAACGGGCATTGGCTTCCTGCCGAAACCCGATCGTGTAGAGGTGTTCCAACCTCGCCACCTCGACGGCCGCTCCGGCCTCCTTGGCCGCGGGCGAAGACAGGGCAAGCAAGGACACCCGCGTCGAGCGCCATCGCGACCGGTCCACGACAGCCGCCGCCACAGGGTGCGTCTCCCCCATGGGAGCCTGGTACATCACGTACGAGATCGTGCTGCCCTTCCATTCGACCTCTTCGACGAAGAGGGGAGCCTTCGCGCCCACGAGTGCAGACCTCGAGTGCGACCTGGCGGCGGGCAGCGTTGCCGCGGCGAGTGGCTGCGCACGGGAGGCCAATGAACTCTGCACCTGGGTGGACGCGATGAGCCTGTCAAAGGAAGAGTTGCCTGGCCGCAGGAATGCCGCATTCGATGCGGGCAGGCCCCATCGTTCCTGGCCAACGCTCAGAGAGAAAACACCTTCTTCGGCAGCCAGTCCTGCGGCATCGCATTCCAAGCCTTTGGGTTGCGGCAGATGCGAACAGGCCGAGAGCACGCTGAAGCTGCAGAACCCAACGAGTCTGATCCAAAAGGCCGATCTGCTCAATGCCGGGCGCAATGAATAACTTCGATAGGGCGGTGGCGAAACAGTCATTTCAACTTTGCATGGCGGGCAGGACGAAGAACACTCTCGGCCGGCACGTCCCAGCTGTCCATAGGTGATTCCATGTCCATTTGCGGTGACCAGATTTATTGATCGAGAAACCGAATCTATTGGACGACGGCAAAGCCGCTGGGGAAACTTTCGTCAGCGCCCATCCACACCCAGCCGATCGGCGCGCCACTTGGCGAGTCCGCGCAATCCGGTCACCACTCGGCCGCGCGCAGGCCCCGCCCACAAAACTCCTCCGAGACAAAGGAACCCACATGAGTCAGAACGTGCAGGAAGACGGGCAGCAGACCTTCAAGCAGGCGGCGCAGCCCACGCGCCGCATGCCCAAAGCAACTTCGATGCTGGTACTCGCACTGACCGTCGCGGGTGTGACGACGGCGGTCATGCCGGAGGCCCGGGCCCAGTCGGCAGAAGCACTGAGGCACCTCGACTCGGCGGTCAAGAACTCCGGTGGCGACCTCGCCCTGCTCAACCACTATCGGGAGTACTCCTGTGACGCGGTCGAGGACACCGGGATGTACCCCCGCTCCAGTGCCGAGCGGAGAGAGACGCGGGTGCCGCTGACCCAGATCTTCGACAACGTCTGGTACATCGGGGACATGTACGTCGGCCAGTTCATCCTCAAGACGGCCAGCGGCGGCTTCGTCCTGATCGACGCGCTCAACAACAGCGCCGAGGTGGACCAGTACACGATGCCGGCCCTGCGGTCGCTCGGCCTGAGCGCCAGCAACCCGCTGCTGGCCGTGATGATCTCGCACGGCCATGGTGACCACGACGGGGGGGCGAACCGTCTGCGCGAGATCTTCGGCTCCAGCCTCGCCATCTACCTCGGATCGGGAGACGCCCGCAACAAGGCCTACAACCCCTTGCAGATCGATTCGGCGATCGCAGAACCCCAGGAACGCACGATAGGCGGCACCACGGTGGTCTTCCAATCCATCCCCGGTCACACGCCGGGCATGATGAACTTCGTGATCCCGGTTCGCCACAACGGCGTCGAGCACAAGCTGATGATGGGCGGCCGTCAGGGTCATCCCGGCGCGGTGGCGTCTGCCCGGAGCTACCTCCGCGGCACGGAGCGTTCCTACGAGTTGGTGAAGAAGTACGGCGTCGTAGGGACCTTCCTCACGCACCCCACGTCGGATGGCACCACCGTCCACATGCAGGCGATCGAACGCGCTGGCAGCCGCGATCCGAATCCCTTCTTCATCGGCCACGAACGCACCCTGCGCGCCGCAGCCATGTGGCGCGGCTGCGCAGCCGGTTGGCTCTCGACCCGGGATGCATCGTCCGTCGAACTGGTCTGGCGCGTCACGTCGCTGACGTTCCCTGAACTCAAGCCGAACCTCAATACGGTTTCCGCGCAGCTCGCTTCCGGGTGGGGGCCCAACGATCCCGACGCCGCGCAGACCACGCCCGATGCGCAGTGGGGCCCCATCGCTGGCCAGACCGTGACCTTCAGCATCGAGGGCGGTGGCCCCGGGTGCACGGCGATCACCAATGCCAAGGGCTTGGCCACCTGCACGCTGCCCAACAAGGCCAAACTGCTGCCGAATCAGCGAGTGGCTGCTTCGTTTGAAGGCAACACCACGGACACGTTCGTCAACCTGTCCAGCAAGGCGTCTGCCGTCGTTCCGGCCCGCGGCCGCTGAGTTCCGCCCGGCCGATGACCCCTGCAGGCCACACCGTCCTTCTCCATCAAGGAATCATTCGAATGTTCACCAAAACCTGGATTGCTGCTGCAGCAACCGCTGCCACGTTCGCGCTGCCCGCCCATGCCGACATCGTGACCTTCACCGGCAACACGACCGCAGGCATGACCTACACACGTGCGCTCGACGACTTCAGTGCGCCCAGCGCCGTCGGCGCTGACGTTCGCTACGAGCTGTACGCCGTGACGGTCAGCGCCGCCGGCGACTACACATTCCTGACCACGGGCGACTTCGACACGTTCACGTTCCTGTACACCTCCTTCGACCCGGCCAGTCCGCTGTCGGGAGGCATGATCGCCAACGACGACCTCCTGGGCACGGGCACCTCGGGCTTCACCGTTACGCTGGATGCCAATACACAGTACTCCTTCGTCGTCACTGGCTACCAGGGGACCGACTTCGGGTTTCACAGCACGACGATCGGCGGCATCGGCACCATCTCGGCCGTACCGGAGCCGTCGACCTACCTGATGCTCGCGATGGGTCTCGGTGCCGTCGCGCTTCGGCGTCGGCGCCTGGTCAAGGTCGATCACTGACGTGTCTCGAGCGGCTGCAGGTCGGCCAGGCCCTCGAGGCGCCAGAGCTGGCCGAGCAGCGCCCTGGCCGCCGGGGTGCCGAGCACCGGCGAGGCGAGCTCCAGGAACTTGCCATCCAGCTCCTCGTCCGACAAGGGCAGCTCGGGATCGCCCTTGCGGTCCGGCTGCAGCCACACCAGGCGCCGCCCGTCCACCGTCTCGATCTCGACGCGGGCGGAACGGCGGGCAGGAAAGGCCGCGTCGATGGCCGGGTCCACGGCCACGGTGATCCTGTTCATCATCGCCCGGGTGGCGGGATCCTGCAGCCGCTCTGGCGTGTAGGCCGCCAGCCGCACGCTGCCATGCACGAGCGCCGTCGCGACGACGTAGCGCAGGCTGAACTTGGCCTCGGTCTCGGTGCGGGGATCGTGGTGGCAGGCGATGTCGAGGGCCGGCCCGTACGTCGCGATGTGGACCCGCTGGACGTCCCCGGGCCGCAGCCCGTGCGCCGCCATCAGCGCGAGCGCGCCGTCGATCGCCGCGAAGGTGTGGCCGCAGCCGATGTGGTTCTTGAAGGTCAGCCGCTGGATGTGGAACGCCTTGCCCAGCGTCTGCCCGACGGCCGACCAGTCCGGGTCCTCGCCCATCGCCTGGCCGAACCCGGCGTCACCGTCGAGGACGTCCAGCGAGCCGGTCACGCCGCGCACGGCGAGCTGGGCGGCCAGCAGGCCGGCCTCGGCCGCGCGCCCGGCATGCAGCGGCTTGGACATCGAATCCATGCGAAAGGCCTGCTGCAGGCCAGCCGCGAAGGTGGCGGCCGTGGCGAGCGCATGCGCGAAGGGCAGGCCCCCGAGCCCGTACAGGCCCGCCGAGGCGGCCGCCGCGCCGAAGGTGCCGACGGTGCCGGTGTTGTGCCAGAAGCGGTAGTGCGGCCGCCCCATCACCACGCCGATCCGGGTGGAGACCTCGTAACCCAGCACGATGCCCCGAAGGAAGTCCTTCCCGCTCGCCCCGCGCTCCTGCGCCGCGGCCAGCGCGGCCGCGATCGTGGCGGCCCCGGGGTGGTACATCGCATCGCGGAAGCTGTCGTCGACCTCCGCCGCATGGGCGGCCGTGCCATTGATCAGCGCCGCTGCGCGGGCCGTCGCGCGCCGGCCATCGGCCAGCCGCGCCCTGCCCTGTCCCAGCTCGTCCTGCATCAGGTCGTGCAGCTGCGGCACGGGCGCGACCGCCAGCCCGGGGAACAGCGCGGCATACCAGTCGACGACCGCGCGCTTCGCGTGGTGCAGCACCTCGTCGTCGAGCGCGGCCTGGCGGAACTCCGCCGCATAGGCGGCAAACACTTCGGTGGCAAACATGCCGGACCTCCTTGGCTCACGCATCGGGTGGGCAGGCGACGCCGGGCGACTCCAGCCAGCGGGCCATGTGTTCGTTGACCACGGCGTGCGCCTCGTACTGGACCCAGTGCCCCGCGCCGGGAACGATGTGCGCCGTGCAGCGGGCCTGCGTGGCGAGCCGGGGCACCAGCACCGCGGGTTCCGCGGTCACGTCCTCGGCACCCCAGATCGCCAGCGTCGGCCCCGGGTGCGCCGCCCAGGCGTCGAACAGGCCGCCTCCACGGGAGATGCGCTTGCTGCGGAAGCGGGTCTTCAGGCAGGCCTCGGTGTGGATCGCCACGGCCAAGGCATCGACGCTCGACGCAGCATGCAGCATGTGCATCAGCAGGTTTTGGCGCATCACGCGCTCCAGCGCCGCCCGGTCGCCGCTCGCGGCGCTGTCGTGCCAGTCCTGCAGGGCCCCACGGGGCCGCCTCGCGCCGCCGTGCCCCGCCGCGCCCAGCAGGATCAGGCCCGCGACCCGCGGGCCGTCACTTGCCCACAGGCGTTCGGCCAGCTTCGCGGCGACCAGGCCGCCGAACGAGAAGCCCGCCAGGTCGAACCGGCCGGCATGCAGGCCGGGCAGGCGTGCGACGCTTTCCGCCAGCGCGTCCAGCAAGCCGGTGAAGCTGCCCTGCGGTGGATCGTCCGAATCGCCGTAGCCCGGCATGTCGGCCACCCAGACGACACGCCCGGCGGCCAGGGCCTGGGCGTTGCGGGCCCAGTGGCGCCAGCTGCCGTGCCCGCCATGCAGCAGCAGCAGGGGCCGCCTGGCCGTCTCCCGGCCGAAGCGCCGCCACGCCACCTGGCCACCGGCCGTCTCGACCCGGAGCACCTGCGCGGCCTCGTGCCCATGCCCGTCGTCCTGCTTCATGTCGCTGCCACGCTCCGTCATCGGTGCCTCGTTTGCTCGTCCTTGCCCCACGCGCCAGTATGTCGCCGGCCCTGCAGCGAGCCGCCTAGGCGAGCACCGCCACGCCGTCCGCCGCGCACACGCCCTGGCCCTGCGGCATCACGAAGAGGGGATTGATCTCCGCCTCGACGAGGCGGTCGCCCAGCTGCGCCGCCATCCTGGAGAACGCCACGATCGCATCGACCAGGGCGGCGACGTCGGCCTTCGGGCGGCCGCGAAAGCCGTCCAGCAGCGGCCAGGCCGTCAACGACTGCGCCATGCCCAGCGCATCGGCGGCCGCCAGCGGCTGCAGGCGCACGCCGTCGTGCGGCAGCAGCCGCAGGGCCGTGTCCTGGAAGAGCTCCGCGGTCACGCCCCCCATGCCCAGCAGCACGGCCGTGCCCAGCGCATCGCGGTGCATGCCGAGGATGAACTCGGCACCGCCCTGCACCATCTCCTGGACCAGGAAGCGATGCGGCCGCACGCCCGCCTTCGCCTCCACCTCCTGCGCCATCGCCGCCAGGCGTTCGCGGATCTGGTCGGCAGCCAGGCCGACGGCCACGCCGCCGACGTCGCTCTTGTGGGTGATCTGCGTCGACAGGATCTTCAGCACCACCCGGTCGCCCAGCGCCCGGGCGGCGGCCTCCGCGTCCATCGGGCCCGACACGACACGTTCGCGCGCACAGGGCACGCCGAAGCCGCTGAACAGCTGCTTGGCCTGGGCCTCGTCGAGCGAGCCCTGGCCGAACGCCGCAAGCGCCACCGGCGCCGCCTCGGCGCGGGGCGTGTCCGCCGGGGGGCGGAAGGTCGTCGCGCGCAGCAGGCCGCCCAGCGCCGCGGTGCAGCTCTCCGCCGCGGCGAACGCCGGGACGCCACGCTGCGTGAGCAGCGCGCCGATCTCCGGCGCGTGCGGGCTCACGTAGGCGAGCACGGGCTTGTCGGAGTTCGGCAGGCAATCTTCGATCGCTCCGGCCAGCAGTTCGGGCATCGCCAGGCTCGACGAGCCGACGATGATCACCAGGGCGTCATAGGTGGGGCTCGCCAGCAGCGCGTCGATCGCGCCGCGCAGCAGGTCGGGCCGAAGGCCGGCGAGCGTCACGTCGATGGGGTTGCGGTCGAGCACCGCTTCGCTGCCGGTCTGCAGCGCCCGCAGCGCCGCGGCGGTGGCCTCGTCCGGCGCGGGGGTGTCGAAACCCGCGACGCCGAGGTCGTCGGACACCAGCGTGCCCGCGCCGCCGGTGGAGGTCAGCACCGCCACGCGCCGCCCGTGCAGGCGCCGGCCCGTGGCCAGCGCGGCCGGGATGTCGAGCAGATCGGCGAAGCTGGCGGCGCGGATCACGCCGACCTGCTTGAAGAGCGCGTCGTACATCCGGTCGGCGCCGGCCAGGGCGCCGGTGTGCGAGACCGCCGCCTTCGCCCCCGCCTCGGAGCGCCCGATCTTGAAGGCCACCACCGGCTTGCCCAGGCGGGCGGCCTTCAGGCAGGCAGCGCGGAACTTGAGCGGGTCGCGGACGGTCTCGATGTAGAGCGCAATCACCTTCGTGGCCGGGTCGTCCGCCAGGTGGTCGATGAAGTCCGCGAGCTCCAGGTCCACTTCGTTGCTGGTGGAGATCAACTTCGACAGCCCGATGCCCCGCGCCGCCGCCCGGGACAGCAGGGAGCCGAGGATCCCGCCGCTCTGCGACACCACGCCGATGCCGCCGGCAGGGAAGGTGTCCATCTCCAGCGCCCCGGAGGGCGAGAGCACGATGCCGTCGGTCAGGTTGACCAGGCCGATGGTGTTGGGCCCAAGGAGGCGCATCGTGCCGGCGGCCTCCACCAGCTGCCGCTGGCGGCGGGCGCCTTCCTCGCCGGTTTCGGTGTAGCCGCTCGCCAGGACGATGGCGGCGGAACAACCGCGCGCCGACAGCGCCTTTACCGCGAGGTGCGCCCGCTCCGCGCCGAGCAGCACCACGGCCACGTCCGGCACCTCGGGCAGGGAGGCGACGTCCGGATAGCAGGTGAGCGCCCCGATGCGGTCGACCTTCGGATTGACCGGCAGGATGCGCCCCGCGAACCCGTGCTTCTGCAGGTAGGCCACGGGCCGGCCGGTGGTCTTGTTCGGATCGGCGGAGGCGCCGATGACCGCGACGCTGCGCGGCGAGAGCAGCCTGGCGATGGCTTCGTTCATCGCATCACTCCTTGGACGCCGACTTGGCGAGGAAGGCCTCGACCGCCGCGCGGTGCTCGCTGCTGGTGTAGCAGATGCCCTGCGCCTGGCTGCCCTGGGCGAACACGTCGTGCGCGGACAGCTCGAAGCTCTGGTTCAGGATGGTCTTGCTCAGGGCCAGGGCCGTCGCGGAGCCCCGGCCCAGCTCACGGGCCCACGCCTGGGCGTCGGCCAGCAGGGTGTCGGCCCCGGCCTTGCGGTCGACGATGCCGAGCGCCAGCGCTTCGTCCACCTTGACCTGGCGGCCGGAGAAGATCAGCTCCTTGGCCCGCGGCAGGCCGACGCGGCGGGGCAGGAAGTACATGCCGCCGCCATCCGGGATGATCCCCCGCAGGATGTACGACCAGGTGAAGCTGGCCGCCTCGCTGGCGATGACGAAATCGCAGGCCAGGGCCGTGTCGGCGCCCAGGCCGGAGGCCGCGCCGTTGACCGCGGCGATGACCGGCTTCGGCAGGGTGTGGAGCAGCGCCTGCGTGGTGTGCACGCGCTGCTGCCGGTGCCAGCCATTGAAGCCGACCTCGCCGGCGGGGGCGTTCATGCGCTGCTGCATGCCGCTGATGTCTCCGCCTGCGCAGAAGCCCTTGCCCGCGCCCGTCAGCACGACGGCCTTGATGGCCTGGTCGGCCGCGATGCGCTCCAGGGCGGCGATGAACTCGGTGCGCATGCCGTCGCTCATGGCGTTGCGCTTGTCGGGGCGGTTGAGCGTGAGGGTGGCGACCTGGTCGCTCACTTCCAAGAGAACGAGGGGTTCGCTCATGATGCTTACTCGGGCTTGATGTGGTTGTCCTGGATGATCTTGCGCCAGCGCTGTTCCTCGGCCTTGACGTACCGCTCCAGCTCGGCCGGCTCGCCGACGCTGACGACCAGGCCTTCGTGCTCGACCTTCTTCGCGAAGTCGGGGCTGCGGGCCGCCTTACGCGCGGCGGCGTTCAGCCTGGCGATCGCCTCGGCCGGCGTTCCTGCGGGCACGTACAGGCCGTACCAGCTGTCGACGACGTAGCCGGGCAGCGTTTCGGCGATGGCGGGCACGCCCTTGTAGGCCGGCGAAGGCTCCGCCGTGGTGACCGCAAGGGCGCGCAGCTTGCCGGTATCGATCAGGTTGGCGACCGCGGCGGCCGTTCCGAACATCAGGTCGACCTGCCCGCCCAGCAGGTCGGTCAGCGCGGGCCCGGCGCCCCGGTAGGGCACATGCACCATCTGGACCTTGGCGAGGTTGTTGAACATCTCGCCGGCGAAGTGCGCCGAGGTGCCATTGCCCTGCGATGCGTAGGTGAGCTTGCCGGGCGCGCCCTGCGCCGCGGCGATGACGTCCTTGACGCTGCGGTACGGGCTTTCGGGCCGCACCACCAGCACGTTGGGGCCCTTGCCGATCAGGACCACGGGTGCGAAGGCCTTGTCGGCCGGATACGGCAGCTTCGGCTGCAGGCTGGGGTTCACCGCGTGCGCAAAGCTCGCGATGACGACGGTGTAGCCGTCCGGTGCCGCCTTGGCCGCGGCGTCCGTGCCGATGATCGTTCCGGCACCGGGCTTGTTGTCGACGATGATCTGCTGGCCGAGCTCCTTGCCCATCTCGGCACCGAGGGTGCGGGCGATCAGGTCGGTGCCGCCGCCGGGCGCAAACGGCACGATGAGCCGGATGGGCTTGTCGGGGTACGCCGCGGATGCGCCGGCTGCGGCGGTGAGGCCCAGCGCCAGCAGCGCGATCCGGCTCAGGGCATGGAATCGTTCGAACATGGATGTCGTCTCCGGTGAACCAAGTGGAACCCTTGGCTGATGGGCTGCAGCGGAGGTGGCTGCGAGTCGTCAGCTTAGGCAGCCGGGCACCCGAGCGCGAGACCCGTGTTCCATGGAGTGGAACAATGGGGTCCATGCCTGCTGCCATCCCACCCCGCGACAAAGTCGCTCCGAGCGCCGCGCCGGCCGTGCGCGGACTGGCGCGCGGCCTCGAAGTCCTGCGTGCGTTCCGCCCCGGCTCGGCGCTGCTGGGCAACGGCGACATCGCGGAGCGCACGGGCCTGTCGAAGTCGACGGTGAGCCGGCTGACGCAGACGCTCGTGCACGCCGGCATGCTGCAGTTCGACGTGCGCAGCGGCGCCTACCGCCTGGCGCCGGCGGTGCTCAGCTTCGCGCATGCCATGCGCACCGGCTCAAGGGTGCTGGAGATCGCCGCGCCCGCGATGCGCGCGCTGGCGGAGGCCCGGCGCATCAACGTCGGCCTGGCCGCGGCCGACCGCGACGAGATGGTCTACCTCGAATCGGTGCGCTACAGCCGGCGGGTGGCGCTGCGCACCGTCGTGTCGGGGCAGCGCGTGCCGATGGAGCTGACGTCGCTGGGGCGGGCCTACCTGTCCACGCTGGACGAAGACCACCGCCGCGCCCTCTTCGCCCACTTCATGCAGCGCCGCGGCACACAATGGCGGCGGCTGCGTGCCGACATCGAGGCGGCCTTGCAGGACGTGGCCCGCCGCGGCTACTGCGCCGCCGCGTGGCAGCCGGAGGTGGTGGCCCTGGCCGCGCCGCTGCAGGCGACCGACGGCACCTACGTGCTGAACGTCAGCATCTCGACCGAGCAGGCGTTCGGACCCGCGGTCGAGCAGCTCGCCGAGCCCCTGCTCACGCTGCGGGCGCAGCTGCAGGCGGCGCTGGATGCCGATGCCGAACCCGGCCCCGGCTGAGCGCGCCGAGCGGGAACGGGGCGATCGGCCTGGGCGTGTTGGCCACGGAGGAACGCTGTTTGCTGCACCGGGGCATCACTTCGCCAGAGCCCCCCTGCCATGACGATCTCCCGTCTCCTCCCTTCGGTCCTCATCGGCTGCATCGCCAGCGCACGATCCATGACGCCCATGGCGCTCATCGCTGCGGCGCGGCTGGCCGGCCGCCGCACACCCGGCGAGGTGTTCTTGCTGGATCGCTCGCTGTTCAAGGCCGGCGCGCTCGTGATGGGCGCCGGTGAGCTGGCCGGCGACAAGATGAAGTCGGCGCCTGACCGCACCGTGTTCCTCGGCCTGGCGGCGCGCATCGCCAGCGCCGGCATCGCGGGCGCCGCGCTCGCGCCGCGGGGGCGGGAGCCGGCGGGCGCTGCCGTCGCCGTCGCAGCGGCAGTGCCCCTTGCCTATGTGACGCTGGCCGCACGCAAGCGCGCCATGGCGGGCATCGGCCAGACCCGCAGCGGGCTGGTCGAAGACGCGCTGGTGCTCGCCGCCGGTGCAGCGGTGATGTGGCTGTCTACACGACGATCATGACGCCATTGACCATCACCATTCCCCATCAGCTCGGCCGCGCGGAGGCCCGGCGCCGCATCGAAGGGGGCTTTGCGCAGATGCTGCACCAGATCCCGGGCATCAGCGGCGGCAGCACAAGGTCCTGGGACGGCGATCGGCTCAGCTTTGGCATCACCGCCGTCGGACAGTCGGTCTCGGGCGTGGTGGACGTGGGCGAGAACGCGGTCACGATCGAGGTTCTTCTCCCCGGTCTGCTTGGCACGATCGCGCTGGCGCTCAAGGGCCGGCTGAAGGAAGCCGGCAAGCTGTTGCTGACGAAGAAGTAGCCTGAAGGCCCTGCCGACGCCAGCCGGCAGCACCGGCATGGCGTACGGAGGGCTTGAAAGGCAAACGCCGAGGCGCGCGTTCAGGCCGCCGCTGAAGCGGCGCTGCGGCGGCGACGCGCGTGCAGCCCGCCGAGCCCGGCCACGCCCAAGGCCAACATCAGTGCGGACGCCGGCTCGGGCACCGCGGTGACGGTGAAGTCGAACTGATACGGCGAGGCCCCCGAGTCGTAGTCCTGGATCCAGAACGCATAGTCGCCGGACGGCAACGGCGCGGTGAAGCCGATGGTGTTGAGGTCTTCACCCATGACGGGCAGGATGTCCCGGCCGATGTCGTTCATCTCGTACAGGATGTAGCCCAGCAGCGGGCCGGCGCTGTTGGTCGTGACCTGCGTGCCCGCCTGGATGCCCATGAAGGCGAGCGTGGGGGGCGTGGTGCCGGCCAGCACCGTGATTGACGACAGCACCGCGCCGACCGGGATGGTGATGCGGAAATAGTCCAGGTCGGGGCCGCCGCCGAAGAGGTCGCCCGACGCACCCCGGATCTCGTTGGAGCCCAGGGCCAGCGCCACGAACGTCGGGGCCAGGCCATCGTCCGAGAAATCGCCGTTGGTCGCTTCGTTCCAGGCCACGCCTGCGTGGGCAACTGGCGCCAGGGCCAGCAAGGCGCTCATGCCGAGCAAACTGCGGATCTTCAACATCACTTCATCTCCTTGAAAAAATATAGGCCCGGCGATGCGGCCCTTATGAACCGTCACGGTAAGCACCGATTGGCAAAAACGAAATGCGATTCGCTTTTTGTTGGTCAGAAGCTAGCCGGAACCCCCTCAAGTCAAGGAGGACGTCAATCGGCGGCCGCAGGCTCGTTCTCGGTGTGCCGGTCAGGCTCCGTGGTGCGCAGCAGTTCGTTCAGGACCGAAGTGGCGTAATTCCCGGCGGGCAAGGAGAACGCGAGCACCAGTTGATCGGGCTGGGGCCATGCCCATGACATGTCCACCGGGCTCGCCACCAGGGCGCGGCGCTCCTGGTCGAGGCCGGCGTGTTCCATGCCGTCGCACAAGGTGGCGTGCCGCTCGGCCACGCCGTTCTCCAGGGCCTGGGCTTGATCGGTGGTGACCACGCGGCCCCGCCCCCAGAGCGGCCCGGTGGGCCGGCCCGCCTCGTCCATCACGTCGCCGGGCAGGGTCTGGCCCCAGAGCCCCTGCTGGATGCGCAGCGCCAGCACTTCATTGAAGACGAAGGAGCGCACCGCCGACAGGTAGATGCCTTTCTTCTTCGGGTTGCGCACGCGGACCTCGCGCGCCAGCATGGCCCGGCCCTGCTCGACGTTGCCCCCCTCGAAGCCGAAACGCTGGGCGCCGAAATAGTTGGGCACGCCCTGGGACGCAACGGCCTGAAGATTGGCCTCGATCGCGCCGCGATCACCGGCCACGTCACGCAGCACGATGCGGAACCGGTTGCCCTGCAGGTCACCGGGGCGCAGCTTCTTTACGTGGCGGCTCTGGCGCAGCACCTTGAACTCCGGGTGCTGGAGCTGGGTCAGGTCGGGCGTGTCGCCCTTCGGGAGGTAGATGCTGAACCACTGGCGGGTGATCGCGTAGCGGTCCTTGAGGCCGGCATAGCCCACGTCCCTTTCCTGCACGCCGGCGGCCTCGGCCAACTGCTGGGCGACAAAGGCGGTGTTGGCGCCGTTCTTCTCGACGTCCAGCCAGACATGTTCGCCCTCGCCGGAGGGCAACTGCAGCGGCAGTTCGGTGACGATGAAGTCCTCGTTGAGGCTCTTCAGCGTGGCGCTGGCGCCGCTGGCCGGATAAGCGTTGGGCCACTGCGGCAAGGTCGTGTAGGGAGCGTCGGTCATGAGGGGTCTGGCGGCGCCGGCTGGGGAGAGGGACAGGCTGCCTGGCCGGACGGGGCAGTGCAGGCGGTGATTCTCTCGCTGCCTGGGGGCACTGCCGAGCGTTGGCAGGTGCGGCTTCGATGGAAGCCGGGGCGCGCTGCGACGGGAGGATTGCGGGTGGGACGTGAACCTACGGCCTCGGTCAGCGCGTTCGTCGGGGGTGTCCAATGACGGTACAAGACTGGGTGCAGCCGCTCGACCGCATCGGCCTGCCGCACTCAGGCCATGTTGTTCAACTGGTCGGCAATCAACTGGAGCGCCCGCACGGCGAGCGCCGGATCATCGCTGTACTGGGCCTGCACGATGGCGCCATCCACGGCGATGGCCAAGGCCTCGGCCGTCCGCCTCCGCTGACCCGACGGCGGCAACAAGGCTTCGATGGCATCGGTCATCTGCTGCTTGTGCAGTCGGGTGGCCTCAACGACCGCAGGTATCGCGGGGCCCATCTCGCTGACGCCGTTGATAAAGGCACAGCCCCGGAAAACGCCGAGCGCCTGGCTGCTGAACCATTCTTTCATCACGGGCGGCAGCGCATGTGCGCCCCGTGACGCGCCGCCATGGCGCGCCAAAGCCTCCGTGAACCACGTCATCCACAGGTCATGTCGACGGTTCAGGTACGCCAGGATCAAATCGTTCTTGCTCGGGAAGTGTCTGTAGAAGGTCACCTTGGTCACGCCGGCCTCGGCGATGACGCGGTCGATGCCGGTGGCTCGAAGGCCCTCGGTATAGAAAAGGTCGTGCGCCGTGTGCAGGATGCGTTCTCTTGCCGGCAGGTCGCCGATGTTGACATCAGTGCGTGGGGTCATGCCTGCACTATAGACAGACTTGTCTACATGCGCCAGAATTCGTACGTAGACAGATCTGTCTACGTGCCGCCGGTCTGCGGCCCATCCTGACCACTCACTGAAAGCCACTGCCATGGACACCCGCCCCCCGCTGCCGCCGTTCACTCGCGAAACGGCCATTCAGAAGATTCGCCTGGCCGAAGACGGCTGGAATAGTCGCGATCCCGCACGCATCGTGCTGGCCTACAGCCCCGACACGGTCTGGCGCAACCGGGCGGAGTTCCCTCGGGGCCGCGCCGAGGCGCAAGCCCTGCTGGAGCGCAAGTGGGCGCGAGAGCTGGACTACCGCTTGATCAAGGAGCTCTGGGCCTTCGACGGCAATCGCATCGCGGTGCGGTTTGCGTACGAGTGGCACGACGACGCCGGCAACTGGTTCCGCAGCCACGGCAACGAGAACTGGGCGTTCGACGAACAGGGATTGATGACGCATCGTCACGCGAGCATCAACGATCAGCCCATCAAGGCCGAAGACCGGAAGTTCCATTGGCCGCTCGGCCGACGCCCGGACGACCACCCAGGGCTCACGGCGCTGGGACTTTGACCTGAACGCACGCCATCGGCGACATCGACGGCGAGCCGGCCATCGAGCGCAGCGATGCGCTGATCGCCGAGCCGCGCGAGCGCGTGCACCTGGTGCTGGCCAACCCGCCCTTCGGCAAGAAGAGCAGCATGACCCATCACCAACGCCGATCAAGCGTCCGCTGTCGGCGGGCCCGCTGATTGCCGCAGGCATCCTGGTGGCGTTGGTCGCGCTGCCCGCGGTCCGCGGCAAGCGCGAGGTCGCGTTCCAGGAGGCCTGACCGGGCCGCTGAAAGGAGCCCATCGATGAAGAGCAGGTGCATGATGGCCGGCGCGTTGTCGTTGGCATGTGGACGGCAAGCCTGGCGCGACTGGGACAGCGTGATGGTGGGCACCAACGCCCGCGTGGGCACCTTCACCGAGGAAGGCTACTGTGAGCGCGTCCCGCTGCTGGAGCCCGGCGGGCAGACCAGCGACCTGCGCGGCGCCACCGGGCGCTTCAAGGACATCGAATCCATCTGGGTCGACTGCGTTGAACGCTGACGCGGCGGCGGGACGCGCATGAACGGCGTGCGCACCGTCTGGCTGAGCGTGCGCGACAGCCTCTGGTTCATCCCCTCGGTGATGGTGTGCGGCAGCATGGTGCTGGCGCTGGCGTTGATCGAGTCGCAGGCCCTGACCGGCTCGGAACTGGCCAGGAACTGGCCGCGCCTGTTCGGCGCCGGTGCGGAGGGCGCGCGCGGCATGCTCAGCGCCATCGCCACGTCGATGATCACCGTGGCCGGCGTGGTGTTCTCCATCACCATCGTGTCGCTGTCGCTGGCGGCCAGCCAGTACTCGCCCCGGGTGCTGCGCAACTTCATGTCCGACCGCACGACGCAGGTGGTGCTGGGCGCCTTCGTGTCGGTATTCACCTATTGCCTGATCGTGCTGCGCACCATCCGCGGCAGCGACGAAGGCGACTTCGTGCCCTCGGTGGCGGTGCTGGGCGGCGTGCTGCTGGCGCTGGCCGCGGTGGCGCTGCTGATCTACTTCATCCACCACGTGGCTTCGGCCATCCAGGTGTCGTCCATCGTCGGGCGCATCAGCGAGGAGACCGAAGCGGCGATCCAGCGGCTGTTTCCGGCCGACGTCAGCCTGCCGCCCGGCAGCGCCCAGCAGGCCACACCGCTGATGCCGCCGCCCCGGCCTGCCGCAGAGGCTCGCATCGTGCTTGCGCCCGACAGCGGCTACCTCGTGTCCATCGACGCCGACGGACTGCTGCGCGCTGCGGTGGGGGGTGACCAGGTGATCGAGGTGGTGCCGAGGGTGGGCGACTTCGTGCTGCGGGACGAGCCGCTGTGCCGCGTGTACACCGCCGCGGCGGGGCCCGGGCGCCCCGAGGAGGCGGACGACGGCCTGTGCAGCTGCTTCGTGCTGCAGGCCGAACGCACGGTGCATCAGGACGTGTTCCATGGCCTTCAGCAGCTGGTGGACGTGGGGCTGAAGGCCTTGTCGCCCAGCGTGCACGACCCCAGCACCGCCATCGCCTGCATCCACCGGCTGGGCCACCTGCTGGCTCTGCTGGCGGCGCGTGAGATGCCGCAGCCGGAGCGGCTGGTCGACGGCCGCCTGCGGCTGGTGGTGCCTGCGCCGCGCTTCGGTGAGCTGCTGCATGCCGCCTTCGACCCGCTCGTCCGTCACATCGGATCGCATGCCGAGGTGTACGCGGCGGTCGTGCGGATGCAAGCGCGCATCGGCAGCTTCGCCCGCGACACAACAAGGATTCACGAGCTGTGCAGGCAGCTCAACGAAGTGGCAGCCGTGTTGGAGGCAGTCGAGTTGTCGACGCAAGCAAGATCAGTACTGGACGACTTGATCGCAGCGGCCCGACACGACTTGGCCATGTCGACTGATTCCACAGCCCGACGAGTTGGCGCCAAAGGCGCCAATCCACTCAGGCCGTCGCCTGACGGCGCTGCACGCGCCGCGCCAACGTCGCCAGGCCCAGCCCGAAGAGCAGCCACGTCCCCGGTTCGGGCACGGCGCTGACCAACCCGTTCTGGACCGTGACCGTGATGTCGCCGAAGTTCGAGTTGGACAGCATCACGTCCGAGAAATTCAGCGCGCTGCTGCCTGCCCGCAGCACGTCGAAGCTGATGCTGGCCAGTGTCCCGCCGCCGTTGACGCCGGGCA
>NZ_JAZIBG010000007.1:0-500 GCF_036621135.1 Aquincola agrisoli | reverse complement strand
GGCTGGGCGCGGTGATCGAGGCGAGCGACGTGCGGCCCTCGGTCAAGGAGCAGGTCGAGTCGCTGGGCGCCAAGTTCATCGACGTGCCGTACGAGACGGCCGAGGAGAAGGAAGCTGCCGAAGGCGTGGGCGGCTACGCGCGGCCGATGCCGCAGGGCTGGCTCGACCGCCAGAAGACCGAGGTGGCCAAGCGTGTCGCGCAGGCCGACGTGGTGATCACCACCGCGCTGATCCCCGGCCGCGCCGCGCCGGTGCTGGTCACGGAAGAGATGGTCATGGCGATGAAGCCGGGTTCGGTGATCGTCGACCTCGCGGCGGGCAAGGGCCCCGCCGCTTCGGAGGGGTCGCCGGCCGGCGGCAACTGCCCGCTCACCGAGGCCGGCCGCACCGTGGTCAAGCACGGCGTCACGCTGGTCGGCGAGACCAACCTGCCCGCGCTCGTCGCGGCCGACAGCTCCAGCCTCTACGCCCGCAACGTGCTCGACTTCCTCAAGCTGGTG
>NZ_JAZIBG010000006.1:0-8385 GCF_036621135.1 Aquincola agrisoli | reverse complement strand
ACATAGCGCCCGACGACCTGGTACTGCACGCACAGGATGATGGCCACGAGCATCACCACCGCCAGCACCAGGCTGGCCTTGGACAGCGCCGCGCACAAGCGCGAGTAGGCGTGGGTGGACGGCGGGCGCTGCGTGTGGGGGTCGGTCGCCGGGGCAACCGGGCTCACGGCGGCGCTGGCAGCCGCGCTGGCGGCCGACGGCAAGGCGGTATTCATGGAGTTCTCCGGAAGGGCCGGCGGCCGCACGGGCATGCGCGGCCGCCGGGCGCCATCACTTGTTGTCCTGCACGGCCTTCACCAGGCGCTGCAGGTCGGGCGTCGAGATGAACTTGGCGTACACCGGGCCCATCACGGCGCGGAACGACGCCTTGTCGACGTCGGAGACGATCTGCGCGCCGCCCTTGGTGACGACCTCGAGCGACTTGGCTTCCTGCTCGTCCCACTTCTTGCGCTGGAACGCGACCGATTCCTTGGCCGCAGCGCGGAACATGTCCTGGTCGGCCTTGGGCATCTTGTCGAAGATGACCTTGGAGATCACCAGCACTTCCGGCGCCATCGAGTGCTCGGTGCGCGAGTACACCTTGACCGCCTCGTAGTGCTTGAAGCCGTCGTACGAGGGGATGTTGTTCTCGGCGGCGTCGATCAGGCCGGTCTTGAGCGCGGTGTAGACCTCGCCGGTGGGCATCGGCGTGGCGTTGGCGCCCATGGCGCCGACCAGCGCGACCCACAGGTCGGATTGCTGCACGCGGATCTTCAGGCCCTTGGCGTCGGCCACGGTCTTGACAGGCTTCTTCGCGTAGATCGAGCGGGCGCCGCTGTCGTAGAAGGCCAGGCCGACCAGGCCTTCCGATTCGCAGCCTTTCAGGATCTCCTCGCCGATCGGGCCGTCCAGCGACTTGCGCATGTGGGCGATGGAATCGAAAAGGAAGGGCATGGTGGGCACCAGCGTCTTCGGGCACATCGAGTTCAGCGAGCTGATGTTGACGCGGTTCATCTCCAGCGCGCCGATCTTCACCTGGTCGATCGTCTCCTTTTCGGTGCCCAGCGCGCTCTTGTTGAAGACCTTGATCTTGTACTTGCCGTTGCTGCGCTTATCGAGCAGCTCGCTCATGTGCTTGACGGCGGCGACGGTCGGGTAGTCGTCGCTGTTGTGCACGTCGGCCGAACGGAACTCGACGGCTTGGGCGGCGAACGCGGCGCTGATCAGCGCGGCCAGGAGCAGGGGGGTACGCATGGTGGTGGTGTCTCCGGGGGAAGCGGCCCTTCAGGCCTGGAAGGTTGCCTCGGGCAGCCCGCGGGTGCCCGTGCGTTGGGTGAACAGGGCGCCGGCCAGCGCATAGGCTTCCGCGCTGATGCCGGCCGGCGCGGTGCCGGGGCGGATCGAGGTGACGAACAGCGTCTGCAGGTCGGGGCCGCCGAAAGCGCACATCGCCGGCTTGGCCGCGGGCACCTCGATCGAGCGGTCGAGCCGGCCGTCGGGCAGGAACCGGTGCACGAGCCCGGCGTCGTTCGCGCAGATCCAGTAGGCGCCCTCGGCGTCGACGGCCGCGCCGTCAGGCCGGCCGGGATACGCGTTCATGTCGATGAACTCGCGGCGGTTCGACGGCGTGCCGTCCTCGCTCAGGTCGAAGGCCCAGACCTTCTGCACGCTGGGGTGCGAGTCGGACACGTACATCGTCCGGTTGTCGGGGCTGAACCCCAGGCCGTTGGGCGTGATGAAGCCGTCGAGCACCTTGACCAGCCCGCGCCGGTCGTAGCGGTAGAGCGCGCCGGCGTCGGAAGCGAGCGACATGTCGCGCACCATCGTGCCGGCCCAGAAGCGGCCGGCGCGGTCGGTACGGCCGTCGTTGAAGCGCATGCCGTCGCGGGCGTGGGGCACGGTGGCCAGCGGCTGCGAGGCCAGCGTGCCGTCGGCTTGCGGCTGCACGTGGAAGAGGCCCGTCTCCATCGCCGCCAGCAGCCCGCCCTGGCCATGCAGCGCGATGCAGCCGGTGCGCTGCGCGGTGGGCCAGCTGCGGACCTCGCCGCTGGCCGGGTCGAAGCGGCGCAGCGCGCAGCCGTCGATGTCGACCCACCACAGGGCCTGCTCGGCGACGGACCACACCGGGCTTTCGCCCACCTGGTCGCGGATGTCGGATATCGGCGTCAAGAACGTGTCTCCTCGTGCGGCCCGCGCGGCGGCGGGGTGGGGATCGGTCAGTTGTCGAACGGGCCCGTGCGCACGAACCAGCCGCCCTGGTAGACGGTGGCGGGATCGTTGCGGTCAAGCACCGGCTCCTTGGCCTCGACGGCGGGACGGAAGCGCTCGGAGTTGTCCTGCGGGCGGTAGCCGACGTGGTCGCCGTAGCGGTTGTCGTACCAGCGGGTGTGGTTGTCGGAGACGCCGAACACCACGCTGTGGCGCACCACCGGCGCGGTCAGGCTGGCCATCACCAGGCGCTCCAGGTCGTCGTAGCTCATCCACGTGGCCAGCATGCGGCGGGTGGTGGCCTCGGGCATGCTGGAGCCGATGCGCAGGCTGACGGTCTCGATGCCGTAGCGCTCCCAGTACAGCGTCGCGATGTTCTCGCCGAAGGCCTTCGACAGGCCGTACAGGCCATCGGGCTTCATCGGCATGCGCGCGTCGACGATCTCGTCCTGGCGGTAGAAGCCGGTCACGTGGTTCGAGCTGGCGAAGACGATGCGGCGCGTGCCCAGCTTGCGGGCGGCTTCATAGAGGTTGTAGACGCCGACGATGTTGGCCTGCAGGATGGGCTCCCAGGGCTGCTCGGTCGACACGCCCCCCAGGTGCACCACGGCGTCCACGCCGCGCATCATTTCGAGCACTGCGTCGGCGTCTTCCATGCGTGCGGGCGCCAGTTCCTCGCCGGGGCCGGCTGCGCCGAGGTCGGCGATGTCGGACAGGCGCAGGGTGTCGCAGTAGGGCTTGAGCCGGCGTCGCAGCTCACGGCCCAGGCCGCCGGCCGCGCCGGTGAGCAGCAGGCGGGAGAAGCGCAGGGAAGTGGTGGCGACCGGGGCGGTAGACGTCATCGCAGTTGTCAGTTGTCATACAACGGCTCAATGGTCGATGAGCGGCCGGGGCCTGTCAAGCTGTGGGCCCCGAGGGTTTTCCCGGCGAAGACGCCCTGGCAGGCCGTGGCAGCAGTTCGGCCGCCGCCTGCAGGCCGGCAAACGCAGCGGGTATGGGGCCTGCGGCGGCTGGCGATGCGTCGCACACCAATAGTTGACGCGCGCGCGGGCCGTGCGCGGGCGGGCGCGATGGCACGGCGCCCCCTGCTTGCCCAGCGGATTTGTCTTGGTGGCGGTGCGGCGCTGCACTTGTACGATGACTTACGACACGCCACCGCGTGCACCCCGGCCTCCACGGCTGCGGGATCCCGCCCGGCAGCGCGGCGCACGACCGCGACGGGCTTTCTTTCCAGGAGAAAGACACATGCTCAAGCGCAGAACCTTCGTCCTGTCTTCCCTCGGGCCCCTGGCCCTGGCCGCCTGCGGCGGCAGCGACGGCGACGACAACGGCGGCAGCACCGCCGCCCAGGCCCGCAACGCGATGAAGCGCGCCGCGGTGTTCATGGACCAGCAGGTTTCCTACCGGGGCGGCTACGTGTGGCAGTACCTGCCGGACCTGTCGGTCACCTGGGGTGAGATGGAGGCCAAGCGCACGATGTGCTGGATCCAGCCGCCCGGCACGCCCACCTGCGGCCACGCGATGCTCGACGCGTACCACGCCACCGGCGACGAGGCCTTCTACGCCGCGGCCGAGCGCACCGCGCTGGCGCTCGTCGAGGCGCAGCATCCGGCGGGCGGCTGGAACTACATCCACGACTTCGCGGGCGAGGAGTCGCTGAAGCACTGGTACGAAACCATCGGCATCAACGGCTGGCGGCTCGAGGAGTTCCAGCACTACTACGGCAACGCCACCTTCGACGACGCCGGCACTGCCGTGTCGTCGCAGTTCATGCTGCGCATGTACCTCGAGAAGAAGGACGCACGCTTCAAGGCCGCGGTCGACAAGGCCATCGGCTTCGTGCTGGCCGCGCAGTTCAGCGGCGGCGTGGCCGACGGCGGCTGGCCGCAGCGCTTCCCGGCGGCGGCCAATGCCATCACCTCGATGCCGCGCCCCAACCCGCAGCTGCTGCCTGCCGGCGCCTTCCAGGGCATGGAGGACGGCGACTACACGAAGCAGGTGACCTTCAACGACGACGTGGCGGGCGAGAACATCAAGTTCCTGCTGCTGTGCGTGAAGGGCTTGGGCCGCACCGACCTCGTCGCCCCCATCCACCGCGCGATGGAGTGCCTGCGCCGGCTGCAGCAGCCCGCGCCGCAGGCGGGCTGGGGCCTGCAGCACCTGGCCGCCGACCAGGGCGGGCGCCCGGCCGGCGCGCCGGCGGGCGCCCGCAGCTACGAGCCGCGCGCGCTGGCCACGCACACCACGCAGACCAACGTGCAGCAGCTCTTCAACTACTTCCGCATCACCGGCGACCGCAACTACCTGGCGCGCGTGCCCGAGGCGCTGGCGTGGCTGGAGACCTGCAAGCTCACCGCGCAGCAGATCGCCGAGAACCCGCTGCTCGGCGGTGGGCGCACGCACCCGACCTTCGTCGCGCTGGGCACCAACCAGGCCCGCTTCGTGCACCGCTACGGCTCGAACATCTGGAACGGCGCCTACTACGTCGACGGCGACCACCGCAACACGCCCAGCCACTACTCGGCCGGCCGCAACGTCAACATCGCCGCGCTGCAGAAGACCTACGACGAGCTGGCCGGCATGAGCGACGCCGCCGTGGCCGAGATGGCCGCGCGCTCGCCGCTGAAGGTCACGCAGGCCGGCGAGCTGCCGAAGTACTTCTCGCTGCGTGAGGTCGACTTCGCCGACCTGATGGCCGGCGCAGTGATGACCAGCCCCGCGGTGAGCGAGGCCGATGCCCAGGCCCTGATCGACGACCTGGGCACCAAGGACCACTGGCTCACGCCGCTGTCGCAGGTCACCAATGCCTACCGCGGCAACGGCCCGAGCGCAGAGTACGCGGGCGATGCCTACCGCAGCAAGCACGTGGGCGACCCCTACGACACCTCGCCGTACGACCCGCAGGATCCGCCGCTGGTCGCGCCCTACACGAAGAAGGACCGGCCGCTGGGCATCTCGACCAGCGACTTCGTCGGCAAGCTCGGCAAGCTCATCGCCTACGTGGCGCCCGTGAAGTAGGCGATGCCGCAGTGACGGCCCCCGGGACTTTTGCTACATTGGGCCGAATCCATGTTGTCGGTCGTCATACAACGCCGCCAGAGCTGACGTGAAGCCATTGCAGTCCCCCGTGAGTCCCGCCACCGAGCCCCCGCCGATGCGCCGCCGCCCCCGCACGCTGGCGCTCGAACTCGTCGAGTCGCTGGGCGACCGCATCCGCGAGGGCCACCTCAAGGTCGGCGACAAGCTGCCCACCGAGGCGGCCATCATGGGGGAGTTCGGCGTCAGCCGCACGGTGGTGCGCGAGGCCATCTCGAAGCTGCAGGCCTCGGGCCTGGTGGAGACGCGGCACGGCATCGGCACCTTCGTGCGCGGCCTGGGCGATGCGGCCGAGCCCTTCCGCATCGACCGCGAGCAACTCGGCACCCTGCGCGACGTCATCGCGCTGCTGGAACTGCGCATCGGGATGGAGACGGAGGCCTCGGGGCTCGCGGCGCAGCGGCGCACGCCCGACAACCTCGCCGCGATGCGCGCCGCGCTGGCCGCCTTCGCCGAGGCGCTGGAGACCGACGGCGACACGGTGTCGCCAGACTTCCAGTTCCACGTCGAGATCGCGCGCGCCACGCAGAACACGCACTTCGTCGGGCTGATGAACTACCTGGGCGCGATGATCATTCCGCGCGCCCGGCTCAACGGCGGCGACGTGATCGACGACGAGCGGCGCGGGTACCTGCGGCGCGTCAACGGCGAGCACGAGAGCATCTACGACGCCATCGCCAACCAGGACCCGGAGGGCGCGCGCGCCGCGATGCGCACGCACCTCGCCAACAGCCGCGAACGCCGCCGCCGCGCGACGGCCCTGGCCGAACAGCGGGGCTGACCGCGCCCTGCGCCGGCACCCGCCCGAACGCCGCCACGGTTTTTCTTTTTAACGCTAACAGGTGGCCCACGCGCCACCGCAGGAGACATCAGTGATCAAGACCCCTTCCCGCCGTGCCTTCCACGCCCTGGCCGGCGCCGCGCTGCTGGCCGCGAGCGGCTTCGCCGCGGCGCAGGCCTGGCCCAGCAAGCCGATCCGGATCGTGGTGCCCTACACGCCCGGCGGCTCCTCGGACATCATCGCGCGCGCGATCAGCCAGCCGCTGCAGGAGGCGCTCGGCCAGACGGTGATCGTCGAGAACAAGCCCGGCGCCAACGGCAACACCGGCAGCGACATGGTCGCGAAGGCGCCGGGCGACGGCTACACGCTGCTGCTGTGCGACGTGGGCGCGCTGTCGATCACGCCGTCGGTCTACACCAAGCTGCCGTTCGATCCGTCGAAGGACTTGAAGGGCGTGACCATGCTGGCCTATTCGCCGCACCTGCTGGCGGTGCACCCGTCGGTCAAGGCGGAGAACCTGAAGGAGCTGGTCGCGCTGTCCAAGGCCTCCAGGATGGACTTCGCGATCACCGCCGTGGGCAGCGCGCCGCACCTCGCCGGCGTGGCGGTCGAGAAGGCCACCGGGGCCAAGTGGGAGTACATCCCGTACAAGGGCGGCTCGCAGGCCGTCACCGACACCATCGCCGGCCAGACCCATGTGGTGATGAACGGCATGCTCGCCACGCTGCCCTTCGTGCAGAGCGGCAAGCTGAAGGTGCTGGGCGTGTCCAAGTCCAGCCGCGTGCCGCTGCTGCCCAACGTGCCCACCATCGCCGAACAGGGCGTCACCGGCTTCGAATCCGGCACCTGGCAGGGCGTGCTGGTGCCCGCCGGCACGCCGCCCGCGGTGGTGTCGCGCCTGTCGGCCGAGCTCACGCGCATCATCCGTTCGCCCGAGGTGCGCTCGCGCCTGTCGGCGCAGGGCGCCGAGGTCTACACCATGACGCCGACCGAATTCACCACCTTCTTCGAGCGCGAGCGCAAGAACTGGGCATCCGTGGTCGCACAGGGCAAGATCAAGCTCGACTGACCACCGCATCGGCTGTAAAGGAGCAAGGCGATGAGAGAGAACCGGTTGCGCAGCCTGTGGGCATCGGGGCAGGCCGTGGTCAACGGCTGGCTGGCGATCCCCAACAGTTTTTCCGCCGAGACCATGGCCCACCAGGGCTGGGACTCGCTCACCGTCGACCTGCAGCACGGCGTCGTCGATTACCAGGCGATGGTGACGATGCTGCAGGCGATCTCGACCACGCCGACGGTGCCCGTGGTGCGCGTGCCGTGGCTGGAGCCCGGCATCCTGATGAAGACGCTGGACGCGGGCGCGTACGGCGTCATCTGCCCCATGGTGAACACGCGCGAGGATGCGCAGAAGCTCGTGGCGTGGACACACTACGCGCCGCGCGGCACGCGCAGCTTCGGCCCGGTGCGCGCGCTGCTCTACGGCGGCGCCGACTACGCGGAGCACGCCAACGACACCATCGTGACCTTCGCGATGATCGAGACGCGTCAGGCGCTCGACAACCTCGACGACATCCTGTCGGTGGAAGGGCTCGACGCGATCTACATCGGCCCGTCCGACCTGTCGCTCGCGCTCGGCTGCAAGCCCACTTTCGACGACGTGGACCCGCTGGCCGCGCAGGCCATCGACCACATCCTCGAACGTGCCAAGGCCCACGGCCTGCGCGCGGGCATCCACAACGGGCGGCCCGACGTGGCGCGTGCGCGCATCGCCAAGGGCTTCGACTTCGTCACCGTCAGCTCCGACGCGCGGCTGATGGCCGCCGGCGCGCAGGAGCTGCTGGCCAGGATGCGCGCCACCCAGGCGCCCGAGGCGCCCTCCGGCTATTGAACGACGCTTGCCCGGACGGGCAGGCACTGAACTGAAAGGACCTTCGACATGAAACTCGGATTCATCGGCCTCGGCATCATGGGCACCCCGATGGCGGGCCACCTGCGCGCAGCGGGGCATGAGCTGTACGTGCACACCCGCAGCGAGGTGCCCGCGGTGCTGGCCGAAGCCGGCGCGGTGGCCTGCGCCAACGCGAAGGAAGTGGCCCAGAAGGCCGACATCGTGTTCCTGATGGTGCCGGACACGCCGGACGTGCAGAAGGTGCTGTTCGGGGAGAACGGGGTGGCCTCCGGGTTGAGCCGGGGCAAGACCGTCGTCGACATGAGCAGCATCTCGCCGATGGAGACGAAGGCGTTTGCCAGGCAGATCAACGAGCTGGGCTGCGACTACCTGGACGCGCCGGTGTCGGGCGGGGAAGTGGGCGCCAAGGCGG
>NZ_JAZIBG010000005.1:0-646 GCF_036621135.1 Aquincola agrisoli | reverse complement strand
ACGCGTGATCAGCAAAAGCAGGGGATAATTCTATTAACCATGAAGACTATCATTGCTTTGAGCTACATTCTATTTCTGGTTTTCGCTCAAAAATCTCCAGGAAATGACAACAACATGGCAATGCTGTGCCTTGGGCACCATGCAGTGCCAAACGGAACGATGGTGAAAACAATCACGAATGACCAAATTGAAGTTACTAATGCTACTGAACTGGTTCAGAGCTCCTCAACAGGTGGAATATGCAACAGTCCTTATCAGATCCTTGATGGAGGAAACTGCACACTAATAGATGCCCTATTGGGAGACCCTCAATGTGATGGCTTTCAGAATAAGAAGTGGGACCTTTTTGTTGAACGCAGCAAAGCCTACAGCAACTGTTACCCTTATGATGTTCCGGATTATGCCTCCCTCAGATCAATAGTTGCCTCATCCGGTACACTGGAATTTAACAATGAAAGTTTCAATTGGACAGGAGTCACTCAAAATGGAAAAAGCGCTTCTTGCAAAAGGGGTTCTGGTAACAGTTTCTTTAGTAGATTGAATTGGTTGACCCACTTAAATTACAAATATCCAGCATTGAAAGTTACTATACCAAACAATGAAAAATTTGACAAATTGTACATTTGGGGGGTTCACCACCCGGGTA
>NZ_JAZIBG010000004.1:0-598 GCF_036621135.1 Aquincola agrisoli | reverse complement strand
TCGAGCATATACCCCCAAAACCAGAGTCTGCCTACTTTCTGCTTGTGCTTTCACCTAAACCTCTGACTTTACGGGGGGCTCTCCCCCACTACCTCTCTCTGAAAAAAGAGTTAGCTTACAGTTCCAGTTAATAATTCCTGGGTGTGACAGTGTTTAACCTACAAACTCCTTTGGAAATCCTCTAGCCTGCCTGAATAGGTTTTTCCGGCCACATGTGATTGTTCAGAGCCTCCCAACTGTGAGAGGCAGGAGATGTTCTAAACTGTCTAAACACAGATTCTTTTGAGTAGTTACAAGATTGATTAGAAATTGTATTGGTGAATGGTTTTTCACTTGTTGGGCCATTGTTTGCTGCTAAGTTTCCATATCCCTTACCTGCTGTGTCCCTGGCAGTGTATTGATTAATATAATTGGTGTAAGTAGTAGCTTTAATGTTTGTAACCTGGGACCCTTGAGTTAATTCTTTTTCTGGTTATAGCCCACCACACCTTTGCTCTGTAGGAATGCAACTCTATCTAATGCTTTTTTGGAGGGTGGCTCCTGACCAACCACCTTTAGAGAAAAATAAGTTTTCTGAAGAAAAGGTCTTAAAATGTTA
>NZ_JAZIBG010000003.1:0-135807 GCF_036621135.1 Aquincola agrisoli | reverse complement strand
CGAGTTCGAGGACCGATACCATTCCAACCGCGCTGGTCAGGCCGCGATCAACGTCTGACTCAAAGCAACTGGCCTCCGCGAACTCCGGGGCGCTTCACTTCCCCTCTGATGCGAGCTTCATCCCTGATGTTCTGGTAGCTGAGCTCGATAGTTCTCATGGAGTGAGCAAGCAGACTCTCCCCTTCCACAGCGCCCGTGTAGACCTTTTTGCCCAAGTCGGTGGCAGAGACTTCGCGGGTCGCCCTGTCTATAACGACCTGCCCTGTCGACTCCAAGAACGTCAAGGCCTTGATCGTCCGAATGCGCAAGTTGCCGGACCACCCGATGGCCTGTGAGGACCCTTTAAACCCAGCCACGGTCCGTTCAAGGCACTCGCCAACTAGCTGGCCAATCTCGGGCAGCTCAGGCTTCGACCGCCCCTTGCAGATGGCCAGGATGGTCATGGCAAGCAAGGGCAACTGGAACAAGGCCTCGTTGTCGAGGGTGTGCGCCGGCGAAGAGCCTTCGCCAGACAGGTTCAGCTTCAGGCCGAGCCGCCTGGCTTCGCTGAAGAACTCAGTCGAGCTCACCGCGCTGCCCTCCTCACGATGGCGGCACAAAGCGCGCCGAACAGCAGGTCAACGTCGAGCGCAGGAAACTGCTTGCCGATGGGTGATTCCCTGAGCTCTGTGATGCATTTCTCTAAGTCGGCGAGGGCGCCACCACCCAGCAGCCAAGCCCTGCACTTCTTGTCAATTTCCTCGAGCAGCACGTTCAAAGTGAAGTCGGGGAACGTATGACGGGCGTTTCTCATCCAGACATCCCAGGAGACCTTCGCCCGGGAAGCGGACTCGATCAATGTGTCCGGGGTGCCTGCCTCTTTCAGCTTCCGCTGAAGGATCGATGCGGTCTTGATTGCCGCAGGGTCACCGCCTTGCCGCAGCGTCTGGTACACCTGAGTCGAGATGCTCAGGACCCGAAGCAGGTCATCTAGACCGACTCCAGTTGTCAAGTCGATGTCAGCTTTGGACAAGCCGCTGATCGACGCACAGGATTTCTCTTCGACTAGCGCCACCAGACTCTTGGCGATTCGCTCCACCTCATGCTGATGAAGCTCAATCTCGGAGTGGTTCCAGATGGCGTTATGGGCGGCAACACCGAAGGCTTCGAGGGTGTCGCCGATATACTGAACATTGGGCTGCAACGTTAGCTTTTTTCGAGCCGCTTCGACCTGCTCAGCCGACAACACCTTGCCGGGTGAAACGATGGCCGCGAACTTCTCTATGAGCTGACGGACGTACTTCTTGCTGGACGTGCCCGCAGCTAGGTCCGCGACAAGGTCATAAACCTCATCCCTGAAGTGTACGTTGCTAAGGACGGTGACCGCACGGCACTGCTCGCCGAACTCAACCGTGTGAACGAACAGCTTCCCAGCGATGCTGCTGCGGATCGCCTCCAACTTTTCGGGTGTATCAAGGTCCCCGGTCTTCTTTAGAGAAAAGACTCCGTCGACGTCCCATTGCTGGTTAGCCCGGCCTTTGGTCTTGACCTGGAAGAAGTGGTACTCGACAACGCCGGCAACAGTTCTGCGCACAACGAAGTCGTCGTGGTAGTCGCAGTAGACGCGGTCGACTTCTTTGCCGCTCAGAATTTCGAGCGCCGCGAATGCAGCCGCTTGAAACTGCATCCGGAACCGCACCATGGTGTCTCGGCCAACAGTTTCGCGTGGCGCCTTCTCATGGATGATGTCCATGGCTATCGTTTTGCTCCCCCCGGATTTCGCGGGCGCCTTTTGTAACAGGTTTATGCGTTGACGCCCCTGAGGCATATCACTCATTCGGCGGGGGACCCGGCATGGCACGTCCTCAGGCCAGCCCTGCACCGCGCCGGCATGGCCGCTTCGATGGGATGTGGAGAGAAGTTGCATGCTGTATAAATATACAGCTACCTAGTGGCGACCGACGTTTGCCGGGACTCACCCGTCGTCGCATGCAGTTCTGCCTCAGGCTCGGGGAGCGAGAGCGACCGCTTCCAGCCTGGACCGGTCGCCGGGCCGGCCGCCGCGACCAGCGGTTCCTGGCCGACTGTTCCCGGAAGCTGTCGCTGCGGTTAGCTGGCCTCCAACTTAGGGACGAGTCCCCGCGGCGCAGCCGCGCCAAGCCATCAGGCCGCGACTGACAGCTGTCGGGTGCGGTTGTGAAGACCCGAACCCGGCCACGAGCGGTGCAGTAGGAACGTCTGCTTACAGGCGTAGCCTTCTCCGGGCGCGGGCAAGTTTTGGATCAAGAAGGGCGCCAACTCTTGTGCGTCTCGTCAGGGTTCAGCGGGCAAACCTCACGACCGAGTTCGAGCACCGAGTGCATGCGAGAACTTGGAAATCCAGAGGAGCATGTGCAAGCATGCGAGCCATGCCGCTACGCGGTGAGCACTGCTGAACCGGATCGCGCTTGGGCGACGCGAGGCACGTAGGCAGCGCAGTTGAAACGCTCTTCGCCACCTATTGCAATTCTTCTCTGCATGAGCGTACAAGCTGGCTGCGGCAATGTTGCTACTCGAGCACCGCCTGGAGCCTCCGTCCGACGCTCACATGCAGGGCGATCAGCCCGATCTGCAAGCACAGCCGGAGCAAAGAGCTTCACTGCTAGCCGCCGGTCATTGACATAGACGTTATTCAAGGAGACAACCATGTTTCGAGTGGTTCTAGCAGCATTAACGTCCGCGGCCATAGCCGGCTGCGGCGGCTCATCGGATTCCGACGACCTGCAAAGGTCGGAGCACAGCGTTGCGGTCACTTCGACCGCGCCGTCCATGACCGGGCAAACCGCGCAGCTGTATGTGCGCGAGATCAAGCCTGAAGGCGCCTCTGCCCCGCCGGTGGTCGTGTTCGTCCACGGTTCCGGAACGCCCGCCGAGGTTTCGTTCGACTCGCGAATGGACGACTACAGCTGGATGCGCGCAGTGGCGAGTGCCGGCTTTGACGTGTTCTCCGTCAGCATGACGGGGTACGGCGGTTCCACCCGGCCGGCGCCGATGAGCGACCCCTGCAATATCGCGAGTGCACAGCAGGCGGGCTATGTGCCAGCGCCTTGCCAACCGACTTATCGATCCCCGATCACCACGATGACCTCTGACTGGAACGACCTCGGCGCGGTTGTGGATTACGTTCGGCGTCTGCGCGGCGTGGATCGCGTCTCGCTGGTGGCTTGGTCCCAGGGCGGACCGCGCGTCACGGGCTACGCTGCGTTGCAGCCGACCAAGGTCGACCGCATCGTCGTGCTCGCGCCGGCTTACAACCGCACCGGCCTGGGAACACAACCCGATCCTCTGCCCACCTTGAATAACGGGGTGATGTCGATGCAATCGCGTAAGGACTTCATTGCCAACTGGGACCGTCAGGTGGGCTGCTCCAATCAATACGACCCAGCGGCAGCGACGAAGATCTTTGACGAGATGCTCGAGTCCGATCCCGTGGGTGCGAAATGGGGTGAAGGTGCGCGGCGAGCGCCAAACGTTCCGACCTGGGGTTTCAACCAAGTGACCGTCGCGTCTTTCAAGGCGCCCTACCTGATGATCACCGGCGAGCATGACGTGCAAGTACCGCCGGCGCGTGTCGGGGAACTGCTCCAGGACCTGGGCAGTGAGAACAAGGTTCTGGTGGATCTGGCTTGCTCGTCGCACAACGCGATGTGGGAGAAGAACCGTCAGCTCGTGTACGACGTCACCGTTCAGTGGCTGCGCGACGCCAAGGTGAACGGGGTCAGCAACGGCATCGTCCGGTTGGGGTACTGACCAGTATTCGACCGGCCGCTTCGCGGCGCCGAGATAAGGATTGCGTATGTCTCTTAAGGGTCGGCAGCGCCACTTCGTGGAACACGAGAGCGGTCGCTAGACTCGGTTTCTTGGCGGCCGACCGCGCACCCATAAGTCTCGGGACGAAAGGCGGGAAACTGACCACAGCGGTCCGCTGGCCCATCGAATCCTGAGCGGCCGGTTTCGGTGATCGCCGACGCCGGCCCCAGAAATCTGAGCGCCTGCAGCCAGCCTTAAGCCGCCACCACACCAAAAGCATTACACGCGCGACGTGGCGAGCGCTCGTTTACAGCCGCTCCATCCCCGCCCACGGCGCAGCCGACACCACCAGCACCCGCAACGGCCTGGCATAGGCCGCACTGCTCGCGCGCAAGGTATCCATCAGCGCCGCGGCGGCGCCAGGCTCCGGTTCACGAAGCATCAACAGCGTGGGCCGGCGCGGCCGGAACGCTGCGGCGGGCCCCAGCGGGCCTTGCCGCCACCAGCCGCAATCCCAGGGGTCGCCGGGGTGCGCGCCCGGCCCCGCCCCCTGTTCCCGCCACAGAATCTGCAGGCGCCACAGCAGCCCGCGCCAGCGGCCCAGGCGCGCCAGTTCGTCGCTGCCATCCAGCACGCACGCCGCGGCATCCAAGCCGGCGTGCGGCGCCATGCTGGCGATGCGCAGCGGCTCCGCCGGCACCGAGGAGGCGCCGCCCTCGCACCAGGTCCGCAGCGATGCCAGCAGCGATGCATCCCCGGCGCCGCCGGCCTCGGGCGGGTGCATCAGGGCGTCGTCGAATCGGCGGGGCAGGTGCATGGAGGGCACCATTGCAGCACAGGGCCGGCCGCCGCCCGCCCTACGCGGCATCGCGGGGCCGAAGGACCTCGACCACCCGCACCGCCAGCAGCGGCAGGATGCGATCCACCACCCACGCCCGGTAGTGCGCTGAATGCCGGTGCGCCTCCAGCGCATCGTCGTCGCGGTAGTGTTCGAGCAGCAGCAGCGTGCCAGACGCATCGGCGGACTGGAACACTTCATAGCCCAGGCAGCCCGGCTCGGCCAGCGACGCCTGGCGAAGCTCGGCGACGTGGCTGAGCACATCGCCGAGGGCACCGCTGCGCACCTGCCAGCGGGCTACCACCACGATCGGTGCAGGCGCGGCCGTCACGCGGGCTGCCTCAGGGCTTCGACGATCGCTTCGCCGACCAGGCTGCCCGATGCCGGGTTCTGGCCGGTGATCAGCCGGCCATCGACCGCCAGCTTGGGCTGCCACGGCGGCGCCGATTCGTAGCGCGCGCCTTCCTCGCGCAGCGCGCTCTCCAGGTCGAACGGCACGTCGGCGCGGGCATAGCCGTCTTCCTCGGCCGTCGAGAAGCCGGCGACCCGGCGGCCGCGCACCAGCGGCGTGCCGTCGGCAAGCGTCACGCCGAGCAGCGCCGACGGGCCGTGGCACACGGCGGCCACGACCTTGCCGCCGTCCCAGGCGCGCCGCACGGCCGCCTGCACCTGTGGGTTGCGGGCGATGTCGACCATCGGGCCCAGGCCGCCCGGGAAGAAGACGGCGTCGTAGTCCAGCACGTCCACCTCCGACAGCTTGCGGCTGTGCGCCATGCGGCGGTACGAAGCGCTCGCCAGGAACTCGGCCTGCACCGGGTCGGCGGCATCGAAGCCGTCTTCCGGCGGCTTGCCGCCCTGGAGCGTCGCGTACTCGACGGCGATGCCGGCCTTGTCGAGCGCTTCGAACGGGTGGGCGATCTCGGGGAAAAAGAACCCGGTGGCGCGCTGGTGGGGGCCGATCGCGGCGGCGTTTGTCACAACGAACAGAACATGCTTGACACTCATGACTTACTCCTTTGGGGTCGAAGAACTCGGTGGCTCCCGAGTGAAAGGAAGCTTAGGACGCGAAGGTCGGTCCGGGTAGGTGGGTCCGTGTTGACTGATTGGCTCACCAGATTTGACAATGACGGGATGAGCCCGAACCCGTCCCCCATCCTCGACGAGCTGCGGTCGATGGCGGTCTTCGCCACCGTCGTGCGCGCCGGCAGCTTCGCGGCAGGGGCCCGCGCACTGGGCTTGAGCCGCGCGGTGGTGAGCCACCATGTCCGGGTGCTGGAGACCAAGCTTGGCATGCCGCTGGCGCAGCGCAGCACGCGCAGCTTCAGCCTGACGCCGGCGGGCGAGGCGTTCCGCGTGCACTGCGAGCGCCTGCTCGACGAGGCGCACGACGGCATCCGCGGCATGGAGCTGCTGCGCGCCGAGCCGCGCGGCGAAGTGCGCATCACCTGCTCCCACCATTTCGGCAACCAGCGCATCCTGCCGGCGTTGCTGGCGTTCCGCCGGCGCTACCCGGCCATCCGCCTGCACCTGGCGATGAACGATGCCAACGTCGACCTGGTGCAGCAGGGCATCGAGCTGGCCGTGCGGGCCGGCCCGCTGGCCGATTCGGACCTGGTGGCGCGCCGCCTGGTGCGCGAGCCGACGATGCTGTGCGCATCGCCGGCCTACCTGCGCCGCCACCGCGCCCCGGCGACGGTGGCGGATCTCGCGCAGCAACGCTGGGTGGTCTACCCGCCCACGCAGCGCTCGTTCACCGCCATGCTTGGCGGGCAGGCGGTCGAGGTCGCGGTGCAGGGCGACGTGGTCACCGACAGCGCGGCCTCGCGCCTGGCCTTCGTGCTGGCCGGCGAAGGCGTGGCCCGCCTGCCGGCCTACGACGCCGCGGCGCCGCTCGCAGCGGGCGAATTGGTGCGCCTGCTGCCGGAGCTGGAGACCGCGCCGCTCGATATCTACCTGGTGCACGGCCGGCGCATCGGGCCCAGCGCGCGCCTGCTGCGCGATTTTTTACTGGCGGACACGCAGCACGACGGGGCGTGATCGGTGCGGGCACGGTATGCGCCTCGGCTCATGCCAGCCTTGCCGCCCGGCTGGTAGCCAGGGCGCCGCGGCATCCCTACAGTTGCCCCAGCGATCCGCAAGAAAGGCTTTCCTGATGAACCCCGCCCAAGCTCCCTTGTCGCATGTGAAGGTGCTGGACCTGAGCCGCATCCTCGCCGCGCCCTGGGCCGGCCAGATCCTCGCCGACCTGGGGGCCGAGGTCATCAAGGTCGAGCGCCCGGGCGCCGGCGACGACACGCGCAGCTGGGGCCCGCCCTTCCTGAAGGACGCCGAGGGCCGCGACACGAAGGAAGCCGGCTACTACCTGGCCGTGAACCGCGGCAAACGCTCCATCACCGTCAGCCTCGACAAGCCCGAAGGCCAGCGCATCGTGCGCGAGCTGGCGATGGAATGCGACATCGTGCTGGAGAACTACAAGGCCGGCACGCTCGAACGCTACGGGCTCGACGAGGCCTCGCTGCGCAAGATCAACCCGCGGCTCATCTACTGCTCCGTCACCGGCTTCGGCCAGACCGGCCCGCGCCGCGACCAGCCGGCCTACGACTTCCTGATCCAGGCCATGGGCGGGCTGATGAGCGTGACCGGCGAGCGCGACGGCCGGCCCGGCGGCGGCCCGCAGAAGGTGGGCGTGCCCATCGTCGACCTGATGACCGGCATGTACACCGCCGTGGCCGTGCTGGCCGCGCTGGCCCGCCGCGACCAGACGGGCCGCGGCGACGCGATCGACATCGGCATGCTCGACGTGCAGGTGG
Source organism: Aquincola agrisoli (assembly GCF_036621135.1). Lineage (NCBI taxonomy): Bacteria > Pseudomonadati > Pseudomonadota > Betaproteobacteria > Burkholderiales > Sphaerotilaceae > Aquincola > Aquincola agrisoli. The sequence continues at coordinate 128,391 of NZ_JAZIBG010000003.1, read as the reverse complement.
CTTCGCTCGCCAACCAGGCAATGAACTTCCTCGTCTCCGGCAAGGTGCCGCAGCGCAACGGCAACGCGCACCCCAACATCCAGCCGCAGGACGTGTTCGGCTGCGCCGACGGCGACGTGATCCTCGTCGTGGGCAACGACGGCCAGTTCGCCAAGCTGTGCGATGTGCTGGGCCGTGCCGAATGGGCAACCGACGAGCGCTACGCCACCAATGCCCAGCGCGTGCGCCACATCGGCGAGCTGGCGCCGCTGCTGCGCGAGGCCTTCGCCGGCTGGCAGCGCGAAGACCTCATCGCCGCGCTCGACAAGGCCGGCGTGCCGTGCGGCGCCATCAACTCGGTGGCCGATGTGTTCCGCGATCCGCAGGTGGTGGCGCGCGGCATGCTGAAGCACGTGCCGCACCCCAGCGGGGTCGACGTGCCGCAGGTCGCGAGCCCGATGCGCTTCGCCGAGGCGCAGCTGCCCACCTGCGACGCGCCGCCGCTGCTGGGCCAGCACAGCGACGAGATCCTGGAGAAGCTGGGCTACGGCACCGCCGACATCGCCGCGCTGCGCCAGGCCGGCGTGATCGGATGAACACGGACACTGCGACGATGAAACTCCACTGGTCCCCCAAGTCGCCCTACGTGCGCAAGGTGATGGTCTGCGCGCACGAGCGGGGCCTGCTGCCGCGCATCGAGCTGATCCGCTCGGTGGCGGCGATGCTCAAGCCCAACCCGGCCATCATGGCCGACAACCCGCTGTCGAAGATCCCGACGCTGGTGCTCGACGACGGCCGCACGCTGTTCGATTCGGCGGTGATCTGCGAGTACCTCGACACCCTGGCCGAAAGCGGCAGCCGCCTGTTCCCGGCCGAGGGCGATGCCCGGTGGCAGGCGCTGCGCTGGCATGCGCTGGGCGACGGCCTGCTCGATGCGCTGATCCTCTGGCGCAACGAGCGCGAGCGCGAAGTGCCGCTGCCGGCGCTGCTCGATGCGTTCGACCTGAAGACCCGCGCCACGCTGCAGTTGCTGGACGGCGAGGCCGCCGCGCTGGCCGCGGTGCCCTTCGGCATCGGCCACGTGGCACTGGGCTGCGCGCTCGGCTACCTCGACTACCGCTTCGACGCCTTCGGCTGGCGCGCGCTGGCCCCGCGGCTGGCGGGCTGGGCCGCTGAAGTCAACGCGCGGCCTTCCTTCGTCGCCACGGCGCCGGCCGACGGCTGAGCGGCGCGCGTGCGCCGAGGCTTGGCGACCGGCGCATTGCGCGGGCCGGCCAGGTAGGGCTGCACCACGCCGGCGATCCAGTTCAGCACCGCCTGCACGCGCGGCGCGAGCTGGCGCCGGTGTGCGTACAGCAGCGACACTGGCATCGGCGGCGCGGTGTACTCGGGCAGCACCGCCACCAGCCGGCCGGCATCGAGCAGGCGCCGCGCGCCGTGCGTGGGTGACTGCACCAGGCCCAGCCCGGCCAGGCAGGCCGCCTCGTAGGCATCGATGCCGTTGACCACCACGGCGCTGCGCATCGGCAGCAGGCGCCTCGCGCCACCTTCCTCGTACTCCCAGCCTGCCCCCTGCGTGCCCAGCTTCGCGGCGTAGTGGACGATGCGGTGCTGCGCCAGGTCGGCCAGCGTGCGCGGCGTGCCGTGCGCCTGCAGGTAGGCCGGGCTGGCCAGGTTGCTCATCGCGAAGTGGCCGAGCGGGCGGGCCACCAGCTCCGAATCGGCGAGCTGGCCGATGCGCAGCACGCAGTCGAAACCTTCCTGCACCAGGTCGACCTTCCGGTCCGTCGTGCTGAGGCCCACCTCCAGCAGCGGGTGCGCGGCCAGGAACTCGGGCAGCCGCGGAATGATGAGTTCACGCGCCAGCGAGGTGGGCAGGTCGATGCGCACGCGCCCGCGCAGGCCGCTCGCGGCGGGCTGGAACATCGCCTGCATCTGCTCCGCATCGGCCAGCAGCTCCTTGCACCGGTCGAGGAACTGCTCGCCGTCGGGCGTGAGCCTGACCTGCCGCGTGGTGCGCATCAGCAGCCGCGTACCCAGCCGGGCTTCGAGCTGCTGCACCGTGGCGGAGACGCGGCCCTTGGCCATGCCGAGCTGCTCGGCCGCGCGGGTGAAGCTGCCCAGTTCGGCGACGAGCGCAAAAACGCGCAGTTCATGCAGTTCCATGCGCTGATTGTCCTGCATGGAGAAACAGTGTGAGTCGATCGGAGTGATTTATGTCGAAGAGAGGAACACCTAAAGTCTCTTCATCGCTTCCGTTCCACCCCTTCTTCTGGAGACCGACATGACTGCATCCACCACCCCCCGCATCGCACTCGTCACCGGCGGCAGCCGGGGCCTTGGCCGCAACATCGCCGTGCACCTGGCCCGCCAGGGCAGCGACGTGATCCTGACCTACCAGCGCAACGAAGCCGACGCCCACGCCGCGGTGCGCGAGATCGAGGCACTGGGCCGTCGCGCCGTGGCGCTGCAGCTCGACGTCGGCGACAGCGCCTCGTTCGAGGCCTTTGCCGGCCGGGTGAAGCAGGCGCTGGCCGATACCTGGCAGCGCAGCAGCTTCGACCACCTCGTCAACAACGCCGGCGTCGGCGTGCACGCTTCGTTTGCCGAGACGACCGAGGCGCAGTTCGACCAGCTGGCGGCCATCCACCTCAAGGGCACCTTCTTCCTCACGCAGAAGCTGCTGCCGCTGGTGGCCGACGGCGGCCGCATCCTCAACACCTCGAGCGGCCTGGCCCGCTTCACGCTGCCGGGCTACGCGGCCTATGCCGCGATGAAGGGCGGCATCGAGGTGCTGACGCGCTACATGGCCAAGGAGCTGGCGCCGCGCGGCATCACGGTCAACACCGTGGCGCCCGGCGCGATCGAGACCGACTTCGGCGGCGGCACCGTGCGCGACAACGCGCAGGTCAACGCGCAGATCGCGGCTGTCACCGCGCTGGGCCGCGTGGGCATGCCCGACGACATCGGCGGCGCGGTGGCGGCGCTGCTCTCGGAAGGCAACGGCTGGATCACCGGCCAGCGCATCGAGGTCTCGGGCGGAATGATGCTGTGACGCAGGCCGGGCGCCCGGCGGCCTACGCCGCCAGCGCCTTCATCTCGGCGTACAGGTCGGCCTTGCCCTCGAAGCCGATGCCCGGCAGCTCGGGCAGCAGCACGTGGCTGTTGTCCACCTTCACGCCGTCGGGGAAGCCGCCGTAGGGCTGGAACAGGTCGGGGTACGACTCGTTGCCGCCCAGACCCAGGCCGGCCGCGATGGCCAGCGACATCTGGTGGCCGCCGTGCGGCACGCAGCGCGACGGCGACCAGCCATTCTCCTTCAGCATCTCCAGCGTGCGCAGGTATTCGACGAGACCGTAGCTGAGCGCGCAATCGAACTGCAGCCAGTCGCGATCGGGCCGCATGCCGCCGTAGCGGATGAGGTTGCGCGCGTCCTGCATCGAGAAGAGGTTCTCGCCGGTGGCCATGGGCCCGGCGTAGTGGTTCGCCAGCTCGGCCTGCAGCGCGTAGTCGAGCGGGTCGCCGGCCTCTTCGTACCAGAAAAGGTCGTACTGCGACAGCGCCTTCGCGTACTCGATCGCCGTCTTCAGGTCGAAGCGGCCGTTGGCATCCACGGCCAGCTTCTGCCCTGGCCCCAGCAGCTTCAGCACCGCCTCGATGCGCTTGCAATCCTCGGCCAGCGAGGCGCCGCCGATCTTCTTCTTCACCACCGAGTAGCCGCGGTCGAGGTAGCTGCGCATCTCGCGCTCCAGCCCTTCGATGCCCTGGCCCGGCCAGTAGTAGCCGCCGGCCGCGTAGACGAACACCTTGCGGTTCGGCGTGCCGGTGCCATAACGCTCGGCCAGCAGCTGGAAGAGCGGCTTGCCCTCGATCTTGGCCACCGCGTCCCACACCGCCATGTCGATGGTGCCCACCGCCACCGAGCGCTCGCCGTGGCCGCCGGGCTTCTCGTTGGTCATCATCGTGGCCCACACCTTGTGCGGGTCGAGGTTGTCGCGCTCGGCGTCGAGCAGCGTCGCCGGATCGGCCTCAAGGAGGCGCGGCAGGAAGCGCTCGCGCATCAGCGCGCCCTGGCCGTAGCGGCCGTTCGAATTGAAGCCGTAGCCCACCACGCGCTTGCCGTCGCGCACCACGTCGGTCACTACGGCGACGAGGCTCAGCGTCATCTTCGAGAAGTCGATGTACGCGTTGCGGATGTTGGATTGGATGGGTCGGGTAGTTTCGACGATGTCGACGATCTTCATGGTGTTCCCGGTGAGTGGAGTCGATGGAATCAGCGGGCCAAGGAGGCGCCGCCGCAGATCTGGATGTCCTGTCCCGTGATGGCCGCGGCCGGCGGGGACAGCAGGAAGCTCGCCAGCGCGGCCACCTCGTCGGGCCGGATGAGCCGGCCTAGGGGCGGCAGCTGCGGCGCGGCCGCCTGGCGCGCCGGGTCGTCGAGCATCGCCGTCTGCGTCGCCGCGGGCGACACCACGTTGACGGTGACGCCCGACGCCACCACCTCGGCCGCCCAGCTGCGTGCCAGCGCGATCAGCGCCGCCTTGGTGCCGGCATAGAGGCTGCGCCCGGCCTTGCCCTGCGCCACGCGGCTGCCGAGCAGCACCACCCGGCCTTCGCCGCGCGCGGCCATGGCTGGCAGCAGCACGTTGGCGATGCGCGTCACCGCGTCCACGTGCAGGCGCCACATCAGCTCGGCGTCGGCCGGTTGCAGCGCGCCCAACGGGCCCACGCGCAGCACGCCGGCCGCGTGCACCAGCGCCGAGGCCTCGGCCGCCGCCTGCGCCGCGGCCTCGGTGGCGGCGCCGTCGGTCAGGTCGACCTGCACCGCCTCGAAGCATGCGTGCGCGATGCGCGCAGGGCTCACGTCGAAGCCCTTCACATGCCAGCCGTCGGCCAGCAGCCGCTCGGCGATGGCCAGGCCGATGCCCGAACTGCTGCCGGTGACGACGGCCGTCGCTTCACTCGGCACGGATCTTCCCCTCGGTGATGATCTTCCCGGCGCGCAGCATGTCGTCGCGCTGGAAGTGCACGAAGTCGTCGATCGAGCCCGGTGTGAGCAGCAGGCCCTGCTGTTCGAGCTTGGCCTTCATCTCGCCGGCCAGCGCCTTGTTGACCTCGGTGTTCAGCCGCTGCGCGATCTCTGCCGGCAGCTTGGCCGGGCCCCACAGGCCGTACCAGCTGTAGAACTCATAGCCGGGCACGGTCTCGCTCACGGCCGGCACGTCGGGCAGGCTGGGCAGGCGCGCCTTGGACGTCACGCCGATCACCTTCAGCTGCCCCGCCTTGGCGAACGGCGCCGAGCCGAGGATGGGGTCGATGAAGCCGTCGATCTGCCCGCCGATCAGGTCTTGATAGGCCGGCGCCGAACCCTTGTAAGGCACGATCAGGTATTCGATCCCGCTCGCCCGGCGCAGCAGCTCGGTCGACAGGTGCCCGGCCGAGCCGGTCGAGCCGATCGCGAAGCTCAGCTTGCCCGGGTTGGCCTTGGCATGCGCGATCAGGCTGGGCACGTCGGTGATCGGCAGGTTCTTGTTGACCGCGATCGCCAGCGGCGCCTTGGCCACCAGCGCCACCGGCGCGAAGTCCTTCACCACGTCGTACGGCGTGGCCTTCATCGTCATCGGCGTGGTCGTGAGCGTCGACGGGCTGAACAGCAGCGTGTAGCCGTCGGGCGCCGCCTTCTGGACCAGGATCGCGCCGATGGTGCCGGCCCCGCCGGGGCGGTTGTCGACGATGAAGGTCTGCCCCATCTGCTCCCCCAGCTTCTGCGCGAGCTGGCGGCCCACCACGTCGAGCGTGCCGCCCGGCGGGAACGGGATGATGAAGGTGACCGGCTTGTTGGGGTAGCCGTTGGCCATGGCGGCGGTGCCGGCCGCCAGCATCGCTGCGGCCGCAGCCGCGCGCACGAAGTGCCTGCGAATCATGGTGGCCTCCTTCAACGCTTCAGCAGGCCGGCCTGCTTCACCGCCTCGCGCAGCGCGGCCATCTCGGCTTCGTTCGGCGCCTCGGTCGGCGGCCGCACGGTGGCGTCGTCGATCACGCCGGCCAGGTACATGCCGGCCTTCATGCGCGCATGCGCCTCGCCGGTGGGCTCGCCACCGCCGTACACCGCGTCCTTCAGCGGCGTGATCACCGACTGCACCTGCATCGCACGCTTCAGGTCGCCGGCCTTCACCGCTTCCCACAGGTCGTTGATCAGTCCGGGGATGAAGGTCGCGAAGCCCACCAGCGCGCCGTCCACGCCCTGGACCATCGTCGCGAGCAGGTATTCGTCGTGGCAGGTCAGGATGGCCTTGGACGGATCGGCGTCGCGAATGGCCTTGATGTCGGCCGCGTAGCGGTTCATGTCGCGCTGGCCCACCTTGAAGGCCTGCACGTAGGGCAGCTTCGCCAGCGCGGCCAGCGTGGCCGACGAGTACGAGGCCCGCGTCCACGCCGGGTACACGTGCGCCACCAGGTCGAGCCCGATCTCGGCGATCGCGGCGAAGTAGTCGGTGACGTGGTCGGGGCGGAAGCCGAAGCGCAGCCAGTGGTGCGGCGGCATCACGTCGAGTGCCTGCGCGCCGGCCTCACGGGCCAGCGCCGCGTGCTCCTGCGCGTCCTTCAGCCCTTCGCAGACGATCGACGAGATCACCGGCAACTTGCCCTTCAGCTCGTCGGCCACGATGCGGGTGACCTGGGCGCGCTCGCGCGGCGTGAGTGAGAAGACTTCACCGGTATGGCCGTTGGTCATCACCGCTACCACGCCGGGCTGCCGGGCCAGCCAGCTGGCCAGCCGGCGCAGCGCGGGCTCGTCGATCTGGTGGTCGGGTGTGAAAGGGCAGGCGATGGCGGGGATGATGCCGCGGTAGTTCTGGATCGTGGGCACGAATGTCTCCTGGGTTGACAATGCCGCCCCCGGGGAAGCTTCCGGCCCGGCGTCATCGGTGAAGGAATGATGGCCGCCGGGATCGCCGAAGGCCAATGCCCGTTTTTTCTGCTTGCATGCCCGCAAAGCACCGACCCTGAAGCACCGCCCATGAACCTCTCGTGGCTCGAAGACTTCCTGGCACTGGCGGCCAGCGGCAACTTCTCCCGCGCGGCCGAAGAGCGCCACATGACGCAGCCGGCCTTCAGCCGCCGCATCCGTGCGCTGGAGGAGTGGCTGGGCGTCGTGCTGATCGACCGCGGCTCGCACCCTGCGACGCTGACCGACACCGGTGAATGGTTCCGCACGGTGGCGCAGGAGATCCTCGCGCGCGTGGCGCGTGTGCCCGACGAGGCCCGCGCGGTGGCCGATGCCAGCTCGGCCACGCTGCGCCTGGCGTCGACGCACGCGCTGTCGTTCACCTTCCTGCCGTCATGGCTGCGCAGCCTGGAATCGCACACGACGGTCGGGCCGGTGCAGCTGGTGTCCGATGTGCTGCAGCAGTGCGAGACGCTGCTGCTGCAGGGCCGCGTGCAGTTCGTGCTGTCGCACTGGCACGAACGGGTGCCGGGCCGGCTGGATCCGGCGGCGTACCGCTCGGTGCGGGTCGGCAGCGACACGCTGCTGCCGGTGTCGGCGCCGGGGCCCGGCGGCGCGCCGCTGCACCGGCTCTCACCGCCCGGCCAGGCCCGCGTGCCCGTGCTGGCCTACAGCGCGGAGTCGGGCATCGGCCGCGTGGTGCGGGCGATGCGCGGCGCCCTGCTGGACCAGGCCCAGGCCGAGCCGGTGTTCACCGCGCACCTGGCCTCGGTGCTGAAGACGATGGCGCTCGATGGCCGCGGCATCGCCTGGCTGCCCGCGAGTCTGATCCGTGACGAGCTGGACGCCGGCCGGCTGCTGGAGGCCGGCGGCAGCGAATGGGCGGTCGAGGTGGAGATCCGCCTCTTCCGCGGCCAGGCCGCGCTGCCGCGGGCGGCCGAGGCGCTGTGGAGCGCGGCCGCGCAGCTCAGTTGTCGGGCTTCACCTGCGCACGCTTGAGCACCGGCTGCCAGCGCTTCTGCTCCGTCGCGATGAACCTCGCGAACTCGGCCGGTGTGCTCCCCACGGCGATGGCCGCCTCCTTGCTGAGCATCTCCACCGCCGACGGCGAGGTGACGGCCTTGGCCGCGGCGGCGGCCAGCACGTCGATGAACTGCTGCGGCAGCGAGGCAGGCGCGAGCAGGCCGTACCACTGCGTCATCTCGAAGCCGGGGAAGCCCTGTTCGGCCACGGTCGGCACGTCGGGCAGCTGGGGGATGCGCTGGGGCGTGCCGGTGGCGATGCAGCGCAGCTTGCCCGTCTTGATGAACTGCAGCACCGCGGGGGCACCCACCGAGGCCGCGTCCAGCCGGCCGGCCAGCAGGTCCGTCAGCTGCGGCCCGGTGCCCCGGTAGGGCACGTGCGTGATGAACGTGCCGGTCTCCATCTTCAGGTACTCGAAGGCGAGGTGCCCGGCGCTGCCGTTGCCGGCCGAGCCGTAGTTCAGCCGGCCCGGCTTCGACTTGGCCAGTGCGATGAACTCCTTCAGGTTCTTCGCCGGCACGTCGTTGTTGACCAGGTAGAGGCTCGGCACCTTCGCGAGCAGCGAGACCGGCTTGAAATCCTTGTTGGCGTCGTAGGGCAGCTTGTCGAAGATGAAGGGGTTGACCGCCAGCGTGCCGATGTGCCCCAGGATCACCGTGTGCTGGTCGGTGGCCCGGGCCACCTCCTGCATCGCCACGTTGCCGGCCCCGCCGGGCTTGTTGTCGACGAACACGCTCTGGCCGAGCAGCTTGCTCATCTCGGCCGCGGCCGACCGCGCGACGATCTCCGAGCTGCCGCCCGGCGCGAAGGGCACGACGAACCGGACGCTCTTCGACGGCCACGCCCCGGCCTGGGCCAGCAGGGCTGCCGGCCACATGCCCGCCAGCCCGAGGCCTGCCGCATGTGCGAGGGCGCCGCGTCTTGTCCACAGGGGTGGGATCATGTCTCGTCTCCGGTCTCGTGAGAGCTGTACTTTGCGCCTCGGCGCCATCTCCCGGAACAGCTTGCGGCTCAGGGAAAACCGCAGGCCCGGCCTGGGCTGGGTTAGGCTCGTCGGATGAAGAAGAACACCCGCTTTTCCGCCCCGCCCCCGATCCGCATCGGCATCCTCGGCTGCGCCAACATCGCGCGGCAGTTCACGCGCGACGTGGCACCCAGCCCGGCCGCACGCATCGTGGCCGTGGCCAGCCGCAACGCCGAGACGGCCGCCGCCTTCGCCGCCGCGCAGGGCATCGGCCGCCACCACGGCAGCTACGAGGCCCTGTTGGCCGATCCCGAGGTCGACGTCGTCTACCTGCCGCTGCCCAACAGCCTGCACGCCGAATGGGCGATCAAGGCGGCCGAGGCCGGCAAGCACGTGCTGTGCGAGAAGCCGCTCGCCACCGGCCTGGCGCAGGCCCGTGCGATGTTCGATGCCGCGCAGCGCCACGGCGTCCTGCTGCTGGAGGCGTATCCGTACTACTTCCAGCCGCAGACGGGCCGGATGCTGTCGCTGCTGCAGGGCGGCGAGGTCGGCGAGGTCCGCTCGGTGCATGCCGGCTTCGGCTTCACGCTCGGCAACCCGCAGGCCAACATCCGCATGCAGGCGGACCTGGGCGGCGGTGCGCTGCTGGACGCGGGCAGCTACCCGCTGAGCCTGATCCGCCTGGTGATGGGCTGAGCACCGCAGCGCGTGCGCGCCGACGCGCGCTGGGCCGACACCGGCGTCGACATCGGCATGGCCGCGACGCTGCACTACGCCGACGGCCGCTGCGCACAGATGTCGTGCGCGATGGACGCTGCCACCCACCGCTACGCCACCATCGCCTGCACCCGGGGCACGATCGAGACCGAGTACCTCAACCACACCAGCGCGCAGGCGGGCGGCCACCCGTACGGTTACCTGCCCAGCCGGCTGCGCGTGCGCCGCGGGGTGTTCAACACCATCCCGTTCGAGGACCTGGATGCCGGCACCGGCAGCGGCTTCCGCTTCGCGGTCGAGGCGTTCGCCCGGGTGGTGCATGCGCGCGACGTCGACGCCATCGGGCGTGCGGCCGCGGCCAGCCTGGACATCGCGGCCACGCTGGAGGCGCTGGCCGAGAGCGCCCGCACGGGGCGCGAGGTGGAACTGCAGGCCGTCTCGCCGGCCTGAGCCCAACCGGCTAGGCGTACAGCCGCTGCGGGTTGTCGACCAGGATGCGGCGCACCAGCGCCTCGTCGGCCACGCCGTTCTTCATCCAGGCCAGCAGCTGCGCGGCGTCGGGCGCGGGCTCCACGCGCAGGTGGGGCCAGTCGCTGCCCCAGACGAGCCGATCGGGGTTGGCCCGCAGCATCGCGGCCTGGAAGGGGCGGCCGGCGTCGAGGCCGGCGGCCTTCAGCAGGTTGCGGTAGACGCACAGCTTGACGTACACGTGGCCGGTTTCGAGCAGCGACAGCAACGTGAGGAAGCCGGTGTCGTTCACGCCGGCGTCCACGTCGAAGCCGCCCATGTGATCGATGACCACCGGCACCGGCAGCGCGACGATCGCCTCGGCGATGTCGGGCAGGGCCTGGCAGTCGGTCCACAGCTCGGCGTGCAGGCCGGCATCGGCCAGCGCGGGGGCCATCGAGCGCAGGTCTTCGAACGAGGCGCTGCCGGCGAAGTTGGCGCCGGCGCCGCTGCGGTGGCTGTAGCGCGCGGCACGCACGCCGCGTTCGCGCAGGCCCTTCAGCGTCGGCAGCGTGCCGGGGCGGGCGACGATCACGCCCCGCCACCGCGGCTGCGCGGCCAGCGCGTCGAACAGCAGCCTGTAGTCCTCGCCGTAGGCGCTGGGGTGCACCAGCACGCCATGGTCCAGGCCCAGGCGGCCGAGCAGCGTGAGGTACTGCGCCTCGACCGCCTCGGGCGGCGTGTAGCTGCGGTCCGGCGCGAGCGGGTAGCGCTCGTACGGACCAAAGAGGTGGGCGTGGCAGTCCCAACCGCCCGCCGGCTTCGGGGCACTCATGCGCCGTCCTGCTGGTGCTGCGGCAGCGGGAAGGCCGGCGTCACGCCTTCGGGCAGCGGGATCTCGTGCGCATTGAGCGTCATCGCGACCATCGTGTAGTAGCCGACCAGCGCGGTCAGCTCGACCAGCATCCGTTCGCCCAGCAGCTCGAGCGCGCGCGCGTAGGTGGCGTCGGAGATCGAATGCGTGCGCTTCAGCTCGTACGCCACCTGCACGATCACGGTGTCGGTGTCGTCCAGGCCTTCGGGCACCTCCAGCGCCAGCAGCGCGTCGATGGTGGGCGCGTCGATGCCGGCCTTCTCCGCCTCGAGCCGGTGCGCGTACCACTCGAAGGGCGACTGGCTGGCGCGGCCGGTCACGAGGATTGCGAGCTCGGCCTGGCGGCGGCTCAGCAGCGTGCGGTAGCGCAGCAGCTCGCCGAGCGCCGACCAGCGTTCGGCCAGCTCGGGGTTGTGCAGCGCTGCGCGCAGCGGCCCCTGGATGCGGCCGCGCGGGCCGGAAACGATGCTGTCGTGCACCCGCCGTTGCTCGGGGGTCATGGTGTCGGGGTGGGGCAGCGTGATGCGCGGCATGGGCGGAGGTCTCCTTCTCGGCGGAGGCCGAGCTTAAAGGCCGCCCCTGCCGCCTGCCAGCGCCCGGGCCGGCATCGCTGCTATGCCGGTGGGGTCAAGGCGCGCCGGTGCTCATGCCGGCGTCGGAAAGTCGATCACCGTGTCGTTCACGCGGTTGAAGAGGTTGGTGAAGGTGATGAGCGAGATCACCAGCAGCGTGTCCGTCACCTGCGCGGGCGTGAAGCCGGCGGCGAGCACGGCCTGCAGCTCGGCTTCGGGCACCGTGCCGCGTGTGCCGGCGGTGGCGCGTGCGAAGTGCACCAGCGCGTCGCGGCGCTCGTCGCCCGTCGGCTCGCCCGTGCGCAGCGCGTGCAGGGCCTCGGGCTTCAGGCCGGCCTTGCCGGCCAGCATCGAGTGCGCGGCGACGCAGTAGTCGCAGCCGTTCTGCGCGCTGATGGCCAGCCGCACGGCCTCGATGTCGGCCTTCGACAGCGTGCCGCGTGCCAGTGCGCCGTCGCCGCCGAGCATCAGCGCGAGCGCGGCCGGGCTGTGGGCGCCGATCGCGGCGTAGGCATTGGGCACCATGCCGGCCGCGCGGCGGATCTGCTCGAAGAGCGGGCGCGCGGCCTCGGGGGCGTCGGCGAGGGGGAGGGTGGGAAGGCGGGACATGGTCAACTCCGGTGGGTTTCGAAAGCGCCGCGATGGGCGGTGCAGCCACTGTAGAAATCCGCGCCGCGCGTGCGAATGCCCGTTCGGCGCAGCGTCATGCCCGTTCGTTCCAACCTGACCCGATCCCCTTCGATGGCCCCGACGGACCTGCTCGACCGCCTGCTGGACCTGGCCGCCGTGGATGGCCGGCTCGACGTGCGCTGTGAGCTGGCCCCCGGCTGGCAGATCGACGAAGCGGCGCGGGCCGAGCGCGAGATGCCCTACCACGTGCTGCTGGCCGGCACGGCCGTGATCGACGGGCCGGGGCTGCCGCCGACCCCGCTGGGCCCGGGCGACGTGGCGCTGCTCACGGCCGGCGGCGCGCACCGCCTGCGGCAGGCCGGCGCCGCCGACGCGGGCGGCCTGCTGTGCGGCCGCTTCATCGTCTCGACCGCGGCCTGGGCGCTGTTCCGCACGCTGCTGCCGCCGCTGATCGTCGTGCGTGCGGCGGGCACGGACGATGCGCAGGCCGGCCGCCGCGCGACGCTGGTCGCGCTGCTGAAGGCGGAGACCGACACGCTGCCGCCCGGCAGCGCCGGCGTGCTGCGCCACCTGTCCGCCGCGCTCTTCGGCCTGTCGCTGCGCGGCGCGGTGCACGGCCCCGAGCCGGCGCCGGGGCTGCTGGCGCTGGCGGCCCATCCGCGGCTGCAGGGCGTGGTGCTGGGCGTGCTGGCCGAGCCCGGCGGCGCATGGTCGATCGAGGACATGGCAGAGCGTGCCCACCTGTCGCGCTCGTCGCTGATCCGCACCTTCCAGGCCGCGGCCAGCGTGTCGCCGGCGGCCTTCCTGACGGCCGTGCGCATGGCCGAGGCGGCGCGCCGCCTGCGCGACACGCACGAGTCGGTCGCCGCGATCGGCGAGGCGGTGGGCTATGCGTCCGAGGCGGCGTTCCAGCGGGCCTTCAAGCGCGAGACCCAGCTCACGCCGGCCGCGTGGCGCGCCCGGCCGGCGGACGAGCCGGCACCGCAGCAGGCGCCGGTGCACAAAGTGGTCGGGCCGTCCGGCGGCGGCAAAGCGCGGCGTTGAGGGCGTCAGGCCGCGGCGCGCACCGCGTCGGGTGCCTCGCAGCGTTCGGCCAGTTCGTCGACCAGGATCTGCAGCGCGCGGCGGTCCAACGCCTGCAGGGCCTGCGTGCGGGCGCCGTCGTCGAGCGGCAGGAACGAGGCGGCGCCGAAGTCGCTGAGCAGTGCCCGGCCTTCGCCGTCCACCAGCAGGTTGTGCGCGTACAGGTCGCCGTGGCTGAGGCCTCGGGCATGCAGATGGGCCAGCGCATCGGCCGCGGCCCGGGCCAGGGCCGCTCCCTGCGCTGCGGGCAGGCGCAGGCCCTCGCGGTACACGTCGCGGCTGCAGCTGGCCATGCTGGGCGGGCCGGCCAGCGGCGCCCACTGCGCGGCCAGGCGCGGCATCACCAGGCCCTGGGTGCCTTGCGGGTGGCCGGCCAGCACACCCACGGCGCCCACCAGGTGCGGGTGCGTGCCGGCGGCCAGCGTGGCGGCCAGCTCGCATTGCGGCAGCCCGTCGCTGGTGACGGCGCCCTTGAAGAGCTTGACGGCCACGTCCTGCGCGGGCCCGGCGGCAGGCTGCCAGCGCGCCGCGTGGATGTGGCCCGAGGCGCCTTCGCCCAGCAGGGCCTGCAGGGCCAGTTCATGCCACGGGATGGGCCGCGCGCCGGCCGCCGCCTGCGCGGCCTGCTCGCGGCGGGCGCTGAAGGGGTTGCCGGCATGGGCCAGCCAGGCCAGCTGCGGCAGCGCCAGCAGCTCGTCGGGCAGCGCGTGGTCGGCGCGATCGAAGGCGTTGGCCGACAGGCGCAGCAGCTCCAGCCGCTGCAGCCTGCCCAGGCCCCGCGGCAGTTGCGACAGGCGGTTGCCCGACAGCATCAGCTTCTGCATCCGCGTGCACTCGGCCAGCGATCCGGGCAGCGAGGTGATGCGGTTGTCGGTGAGGATCAGCCAGCGCAGCGTGGGCGCCAGTGCGCGCGCATCCACCTCGGCGATGCGGTTGGCCTTGAAGCCCAGCGTGTCCAGCGCCGGCAGGCGGCCCAGCACGGCGGGCAGCGCGGTGAAGCGGTTGCTCGAAGCGAACAGCGTGTGCAGCCGGGTGCAGCGCGCCAGCGCGTCGGGCAGGGCCTCCAGCGCGTTGTTCGACACGTCCAGCACTTCAAGCGTGTCGGCCAGCGCCAGCACCTCCGGGGGCAGCTCGGCGAGGCCGCCGTGGCGCAGGTCGAGCCGCGTGCTGCCCTGCAGCTCGCCGGCGCGCAACCGTTGGAGAGTCCGGGCGGCGGCGTCGTCGGTGGGCATGGGCGGGGCGGCTTTCGGGGCGGGTGGCGATGGCCGCATTCTCGGCGAGCGGCACCGCGCCGCCGGCCGCCGGTGCCGCCGCCCGCCGCTCAGCGCGGCGGCGCCGCGAAGTTCATCGGCGCGCCGAAGCGCGTGCGCAGCTGCACCTCCACGCCGTACACAAACGCCCCCTTGGCGATGGCGCCGTTTGGCAGGCTGATGTCGGCCACCAGCTTGTCGCCCTTGCGCAGCGCCGAGGGCAGGCGCACCGCCATGCGGTTGCCGCCAGCGGGCTTGAGTGTCGACGTCAGCCCCTTGCCATCCCGCTCGAACGACAGCACGCCCTGGACGGCGGCGGTGGGGATGGGCTGGCCGTGGTCCTCGAGGTGCAGCGTGACCTCGCGGCCCTGGCCGACCAGCTCGAACGCGACTTCGCCGCCGTCGTGGTTCATCTGCCCGCCGTGTTTGGGCAGCCAGTCGCCGCAGGCGCGGGCCGGCGACGACAAGGCCAGTGTGCACAGCAGGCCGACGAGGATGTTCGATCCGTGCATCGTGTGCTCCTTCGCCGCGCCGGGCTCAATCGGCGTAGGTGCCGGCCTGGCGGATCAGCGCGCCCCAGCGGTCGATCTCGGCCTTCAGGTGCGTGCGCAGGCCCTCCGGTGTCTGAAGCGGCTCGGGCACCACCTGCACGCCCACCTCGTCGAGGCGCTTGAGCAGCGCAGGGTCCTTCAGCGCCGACTTCAATGCGGTGTTGAGCGCCGCCATCACCGGCGCGGGCGTGCCCTTGGGCGCGTACACGCCGTGCCACACCACCACCTCGAAGTCCTTCAGGCCGGCCTCGCGCAGCGTCATCGCCTCGGGCAGCGGCTTCAGCCGCTCGCGTGTGGTCACGCCGTACAGCTTGACCTTGCCGGCCTTGATGTGCGGCACGGTCTGCATGGTCTGGTCGCACATCACGTCGACCTGGCCGCCGATCAGCGCGGTGAGCGCCGGCGCGGTGCCCTGGTACGGCACGGTGGTGCTCTGCGCGCCCACGGCCTGCTGCAGCAGCATGCCGCACAGCTGCGAGGCCGCGCCCAGCCCGGCGTGCGCCAGGTTGACCTTGGCGCCGTCCTGCTTCAGGTAGGCGATCAGTTCCTGTGGTGTCTTGGCCGGCAGGTCGGGCCGGCCGACAAGGGTCATCGGCACGTCGGCCACCTGGCCCACGTATTCGAAGTCCTTCAGCGGATCGAAGGCCAGCTTGCGGTACAGGCCTGGCGCGGTCGACATGCCGATGTGGTGCAGCAGCAGCGTGTAGCCGTCGTTCGTGGCCCGGGCCACGTAGGCCGAGGCCAGCGTGCCGCCGGCGCCGGCGCGGTTCTCGACGACGACCGTCTGGCCGAGCGCGGTGCCCATCGACTGGGCCAGTGCGCGGCCCAGCAGGTCGGTCGGGCCGCCGGCCGCAAAGGGGATCACCAGCGTCAGTGGCTTGGCGGGATAGGCCTGTGCCTGGGCGCCGAGCGGCGCCACGGCGAACAGGGCCGCGGTGAACGCGGCGGCGAGGAAGCGGGGGGTCTTCATGGTGTGGATGCCTTCGTCGGAGGGTTCAGCTGCACGCGGTGGACGAGGCCTTGTCGCCCGCCTGCTGCCAGCCGGCGGCCGCGGGGTCGAAGGTCATGTAGTGCGGCTTGACGTAGTCCGTCGGGTCGAAGTTGATGCGCAGCTCGGGCGGCGAGACGATGCCGACGTTGTCGATGGCTTCCTCCAGCGCACGCTTCATCAGCTCGCCGGTGTTGAACGCGCCCGCGCGCTGCGAGGCCGCGTCGTGGCCCGCGGCGAAGAACACCTTGGGCTGCAGCGCCTGGATGTACAGCGCCGCATCGCGCAGGCCGTTGGTCGCGGCGTTGCCGACGTCCACCGAGCCGATGTGCACGTCGGTCTTCGGCAGCGAGCGAAACAGCGTGGCGGCGGCCGGCGCGTTCTCCTTCAGCGAGCCGGCGCGATCGTTCCATGCCAGCCCGAAGCTGCGCGCGGCGCCGAGCGACAGGTGGTAGGCCACGCTGGGGCCGTCGGCAGCGCCGGTGGTGGCCACGCCGTCGGCCGCCTCGGTGCCCGCAGGCCACCAGCTCGCGTCGCGCGGGTCGCTGTAGAGGCTCCAGTCGAAGGCCGAGGCCGGCAGGGCGGGGTCGGCGGCGGCGGTGCTGCCGTCGGTGTGCTTCACGGCACGCAGGCAGGCGCCCAGCTCGGGCAGCGAGACCGCATGCACCACGGTGCCGATCGCCTCGCCCGCGGGCACCACGGCCTGGCACTTCAGCAGCTTGGCCGTGCCGCTCCAGTTCTGCTGGCGGCGCGCGTCGCCTTCCACCACGTCGCAGTGCTCCTGCGCGCCGAGCACGGTGGCGCCGGTCTTGAAGGCGATGTCGGCGGCCAGGTCCGCGTGGCCCGCGGCAGCCTTGCCGAGCAGGATGTGCGAGGGCATCAGGTTCACCAGCTCGGCCAGCGTCGTCGGCGTGCGGCCGGGGGCCTGCTCTCGGCGCAGCAGCGCGGCGTCCATCAGCACGACCTTGCCGTTGATCGCCGCGGCGTAGGTGGTGTTCGAGGCCCACGACATGATCACCAGGTCCTTGCGGACCTCGCCGGTGGCGGCGTCGACGTTCTCGGCGCCGAAGTAGTGGGTGCGTGCAGCGATCTGGTCGGCCAGTGCCGGCGCGGCGGGCGGCACCGGCATGTTGGGCTCCGCCGGGCCGGACGAGTCGCCGCCGCCATCGCCCCCGCAGGCCACGATGGCCAGCGCCACGCCGGCGCCGATCGCGCCGAGATACAGCGGCCGCACCCGCAGCTTGTGTTGTCGTCCCATGGTCTTGTCTCCGAGGGGTTGGTTGTTCAGTTGCAGGTGGCGTTGGTGCGGGTGCCTGCCTTGACCCACCGCGGCGACGCGGGATCGAAGGTCAGCAGCGACGGCCGGATGTAGTCGTACGGGTCGTTCAGCCAGCGCACCTCGGGCTGCTGCGCCAGCGGGATGCCGATGTTCGTCATCGAGGTCAGCAGGTTGCGCTTCCACCATTCGCCCGAGTTGCCGGCCGCGCCGCGGCGGCGCTGCGATTCGTCGTGGTGGCTCGGGACGAAGACCTTGGGCTGCATGTCGCGGATGTAGATCGCCGCGTCGCGCATGCCGTTGGTCGGGTTGTTGGCGCCGCTGACGGCGCCGATCAGCACGTCGGTGGCCGGCCAGGCGTTCAGCGCCGGGATCAGCTCGGGCGCCAGCTCCTTGTACGGTCCGACGCTGTCGTACACCGAGAACGAGAACGCACGCGGTCCGGGCACGGTGAACTGGTACAGCACGCTCAGGCTGCCGCCGCCGCCGGATGCCCGCACGTTGGGATAGGCGGCCGGGCCCGTGCCCCACAGCTCGAACTCCCGCGGGTCCTCGCCGTCGCGGAAGTCGATGCCGTTGGGCGGGATGCTGGTGTCGGGCGGTGTGGCAGCGCCGTGCAGGTGGCGCATCACGTTCAGGCACAGGGCCGGCTTCAGGTCGGGCAGGTTCATCGCGGTGGTGCCGATCGGCACGCCCGCGGCCAGCACGGCCGTGCACTTGACGCTTGCGCCGGTGCCGAACTGCCGCCCTGCGTCCACCTGCATGCCGGCGCAATGCTCCGCCGCGCCGAAGACGGTGGCGCCGGTGCGGTAGGCCACGTTGGCGATGTAGGCCGTGTGGTCGTTGTGGCCGTGGCCGATGAAGATCCACTCGGGGTTCAGGTCGACCAGTTCCTGCAGCCCGGTGGGCGTGCGCTTGCGGGCCGGCGCGGCGACGATCTGGTCGTCGTCGATGTAGCCGTCGAGCATGAACACCTTGCCGTTGGCGGCCACCGCGAAGGTGGTGGTGGTCAGCCACGCGAAGATCACGCGGTCGCGCCGCACGTCGCCGTTGGCCGGGTTCACGTTCTCGAAGCCGAACATGTGCTGGCGTGCCTGGATGGTGGCCGCCAGCGAGGTGGGCCCGCCGGCGGGGATGCCGGCGGCCGGCTGCGCGGCCGCGCCGAACGAGGCCGCGGCGCCGAGCAGCAGGGCTGCGACGGGCGTGGTTCGCCGGCCTGCGGCGCGGGGCCGCGGGCTCTGGTTCTTATCCATGTTTTGTCTCCTGTGGGTGGTGGGATGGAAGTCGCTAGGGCGCAGGCTGGCGGAGCACGATCTCCTCGATAGCGGCGCCGATCTGCGCCGTGGTGGCGGTGCCGCCGAGGTCCGGCGTCAGGGGGCCTTGCTTGAGCGTGAGCTCGATCGCACGGAGGATCGCGTCGTGCGCCGCCTGGTGGCCGAGGAACTGCAGCATCAGCGCGCCCGACCAGATCATCGCGATCGGGTTGGCAATACCAAGGCCGAAGATGTCCGGGGCCGAGCCGTGTACCGGCTCGAAGAGCGAAGGGAAGTTGCGCTCGGGGTTCAGGTTGGCGGAAGGCGCCAGGCCGATCGTGCCGGTGCACGCGGGCCCCAGGTCGGACAGGATGTCGCCGAACAGGTTGCTGGCCACCACCACGTCGAAGCGCTGCGGCTGCAGCACGAAGCGCGCGCAGAGGATGTCGATGTGCTGCTTGTCGACGATGACCTCGGGGTAGCCGCGGGCCATCGCATCGGCGCGTTCGTCCCACCAGGGCATGCTGATCGCGATGCCGTTGCTCTTGGTCGCGACGGTGAGCTGCCTGCGCTGCCGCGAGCGCGCCAGCTCGAACGCATAGCGCAGCACGCGGTCGGTGCCACGGCGGGAGAACACCGACTCCTGGATGACGATCTCGCGCTCGGTGCCTTCGAAGATGCGGCCGCCGAGGTTGGTGTACTCGCCCTCGGTGTTCTCCCGCACGACGAAGAAGTCGATGTCGCCGGGCTGGCGGCCCGCGAGGGGGCAGGGCACGCCCTCGAACAGGCGCACCGGCCGCAGGTTCACGTACTGGTCGAACTCGCGGCGGAACTTCAACAGCGAGCCCCACAGCGAGACGTGGTCGGGCACCTTGGCCGGCCAGCCCACGGCGCCGAAGTACAGCGCATCGTGGCCGCCGACCTGGGCCTTCCAGTCGCTGGGCATCATCGAGCCGGTGCGCTCGTGGTAGTCGCAGCTGGCCCACTCGATGGGATCGAACTCGATCGCGATGCCGAAGCGGCGCGCCGCGGCGGCCACCACGCGCACGCCTTCCGGCATCACCTCCTGCCCAATCCCGTCCCCGGGAATCACGGCGATCTTCAGCGGCTTCGTCATCAGCTAACCCTTGTTGTGGTACGTGTCCTGCGATGCGATGCTAGGGGGGGTCGGCGTTTCTACAATCAGCCGAAATGTGAATCCGTTGTGCACAGATCATGAATAACGATCCATTGCCCGAAGACCTGCGCGTGTTCTGCGGGGTGGTACGCAAGTCCAGTTTCTCGGGGGCGGCGGAGGAGCTGGGCGTCTCGCCGTCCTACGTGACCAAGCGCATCCAGATCCTCGAATCGGTGCTGAACACCCGGCTCTTCCACCGCACCACGCGCCGCGTCGTGGTCACCGAGGAGGGCGAGCGCGTCTACCACTGGGCGATGAAGATCCTCGACGACGTGGACCACCTGGTCGAGGAGATCGGCATCACCCGGCAGGCGCCGCGCGGCTCGCTGCGGGTGTGCAGCAGCTTCGGCTTCGGCCGGCGCGTGGTGGCGCCCGCGCTGTCGGCATTCACCGAGCGCCACCCGGCGCTGCAGGTGCGCTTCGAGGTCTTCGACCGGCTGGTCGACGTGGCCACCGAGGGCTTCGACCTGGACGTGCGGGTCGGCGACGAGATCGCCCCGCACCTGATCGCCCGCCGGCTGGCATCGAACCACCGCGTGTTGTGCGCCGCACCGTCGTACCTGAAGCGCCATGGCACGCCGCGCACGCTGGCCGACCTCTCGACGCACGACTGCCTCATCATCAAGGAGCGCGACCATCCCTTCGGGGTCTGGCGGCTGCACAAGGGCCGCCAGGAGAGCACGATCAAGGTGCGCGGCCCCCTGTCGTCCAACAACGGCGAGATGGTGGTGCAGTGGGCGGTCGACGGGCGGGGCGTCGCCTTGCGCTCCACCTGGGACGTGGGTCCGCTGATCGCCAGCGGCAAGCTCGTGCACCTGCTGCCGGAGTACACGCAGGAGGCCAACGTCTGGGCGGTGTACCCCTCGCGGCTGAACACCTCGGCGAAGGTGCGGGTGTGCGTGGAGTTCCTGCAGGGCTGGCTCGACCGGCACCTGAAGCCGCGCGCGTAGGCGCAGCCTTCCTGGGCCACCCGGTCAGCCGGCCGCCGTGCGCGCGGCCGTGCCCAGCAGCTCCATCAGCCGCCGCGCGGCCGGCGACAGGTAGGCGTTGCTGCGGTGGGTGACCACCAGCCGCCGCAGCATCGTGGTCTCCTTCAGCGCCACCTCGCGCAGCGGCAGCCGCAGCACCTTCTCGTCGAGGTGGTGGCGCGAGATGAAGCTGAGCAGGCCGGTCTCGGCGATCAGCGCCGGCAGCATCAGCAGCATGCTGCTCTCCACCTGCACCACCGGACGCGGCAGGCGCTTGCGGTCGAAGGTGTGGTCCAGCCAGTCGCGCGTGGGCGCGCCGGGGCTCTGCAGCACCCAGCGGTAGCGCGTCAGGTCCTTCAGCGTCGGCTTGGCCTTGAAGATCTCGTGCCCGGCATGGGCGGCCACGACGATGCAGTCTTCCGCGAGCCGCTGCGATTCGAAGCCGGCCTGCGCCCGGCCCTCGGTACCGATCACGAGGTCGAGCTCGCCGCCGCGCAGCATCGGCAGCAGCACGTCGACCAGCGCGACGGTGGTGTTCAGCGTCACGTCGGGCGCCTCCTGCAGCAGCTGGCGCACGGCCTGCGGCAGCAGGAACTGCGCGGCGGTGGGCACGATGCCGATGCGCACATGCCCCGCCAGGCCGCGCCCGATGTCGGCCACCTCGCGCTGCGCGTCCTCCACGTCGAAGCGCACGCGCTGCGCCCAGCGCAGCATCACCCGGCCCGCGGCGGTGAGCCGGATGCCGCGGCCCGAGCGCTCGAACAGCGGCGCGCCCGCCTCCTGCTCCAGCCGCCGGATCGCGCCGGTGAGCGCCGGCTGCGTGCGGTGCAGCTGCTCGGCGGCCTTGCCGACGTGCTGCAACTCGGCGATCGTCTCGAAGTAGCGCAGGTCTCGCAGGTCCATTGCAAAAGCCGATCTGATGGGTCGCAAAGAATAATCGATTGGACCGTGAGGCCGCGGCCGCCAATACTGAGGCCACAGACCCCATCCCGGGGCGTCTTGGAGACAACGAATGAGCACCTCCCGCCGCGCCGTCCTCGGCTTCGCCCTTGCTGCCACGGCCGCCCTCGCGGGCGCCGGCCCCGCCCACGCACAGGCCTTCCCGAGCAAGCCGATCCGGGTCTTCGTGCCGTTCCCGCCCGGAGGCGGCACGGACATCATCGCCCGCGAGGTGACGCAGGCCGTCGCGGCCACGACGAAGTGGACCTTCGTGATCGAGAACAAGCCCGGCGCCGGCGGCAACCTGGGGGTGGATGCGGCGGCCAAGTCGCCGGCCGACGGTTACACGCTGGTGCTGGGGCAGACGAGCAACCTGTCGATCAACCCCTCGCTGTACGCGAAGATGCCCTACGACCCGCAGAAGGACCTGGTGCCAGTCGCGCTGGTGGCCGAAGCGCCGATGGTCATCGTGACCGGCGCGTCGTCGCCGTTCAAGACGCTGGCCAAAGCGGTCTCGGCGGGCAAGGCCAAGCCGGGCGCCATCAATTTCGCCTCGGCGGGCAACGGCACGGTGGGACACCTGGCCTCGGAGGTGTTCCAGCGGTCCGCCGACGTCAAGTACCAGCACGTGCCCTACAAGGGCGCGGCGCAGGCCATGACCGACGTGATCAGCGGCCAGGTGGAGCTGTACTTCTCGACGGTGCCCACGCTGCTGGGGCAGATCAAGCAGGGCAAGCTGCGCGCGCTGGCGGTCACGTCGGGCAAGCGGGTCGACGACCTGCCGAACGTTCCCACGCTGGCCGAAGCGGGCTTCAAGGGCGCCGATTCGGTGAGTTGGTTCGGCTTCCTGGCGCCTGCCGGCACGCCGGCCGACGTGGTGGCGAAGCTCAACGCCGAGTTCAACAAGGCGCTGCAGCAGCCGTCGCTGGTCAAGAAGCTCGGCGACGAAGGTGCCGACGTGATCAGCGGCACCCCGGACCAGTTCGCCGCCCTGATCCGCAGCGATGCGGCCCGCTGGGGCAAGGTCGTCAAGGACGCCGGCGTGCGCATCGACTGACCGCCCGCCTTTTCACCTGCAGGAGATTCCCATGAGCCAAGCCGCTGCATTGCCCGACGTGATCCGCGAGATCGAGCGCGTGCCCGCCGATGTCGTCGCCCGCGCCGCCGAGTTCCCTTCTTCCATCCTGGCCGACGTGGCCGGCCGCCGCGGCGCGCTGCACGGGCGCATCCAGGGCCTGTCGCCGGCCATGCGTTTCGCCGGCCCCGCCCTCACCGTGGAAGTGCGCCCCGGCGACAACCTGATGATCCATGCCGCGATGGCGCTGGCCAAGCCGGGCGACGTGATCGTCATCGACGGCAAGGGCGACCTGTCGAGCGCGCTGATGGGCGAGATCATGTCCCAGCAGTGCGTGGCGCTGGGCGTGGCCGCCGTGGTCATCGACGGCGCGGTGCGCGACAGCGAGGCCATCCGCGCGCTGGGCTTCCCGATGTTCGCCGCGGGCCTGAATCCCAACGGCCCGACCAAGTACGTGCCTGGCCGCTTGAACCACCCGATCTCCATCGGCGGCGTCGCGGTGCGCCCGGGCGACCTGGTGGTGGGCGACTGCGACGGCGTGACCGTGATCGAGCGCGAGAAGGCGGCGGCGATGCTGCCGCTGGCGGCCGAGAAGGTGGCCGCCGAGACCAAGCGCATCGCCGGCATCCGCAACCGCGAGGCGCTGCGGCCGTCGTGGCTCGACGCCGCGCTGCGTGCCGCCGGCGTGATCAAGGAAGGGGAGACGCTGTGACGAAGCCCGTCCTCCTCGTCACCGGTGCCGACCTGGCGCCGCAGGCGCTGGCGATCCTGTCGGACTTCCACGTGGTCTATGCCGGCGCCAAGCCGACCGAGGACGACATCGTCGCGCTGTGCCGCACGCACGACCCGGTGGCCATCATCGTGCGCTACAGCAAGGTGGGCGCGGCGGCGATGGACGCGGCGCCGTCGCTGAAGGTGATCTCCAAGCACGGCAGCGGCACCGACACGATCGACAAGCTCGCGGCCGCGGACCGCGGCATCCGCGTGGCGGCCGCCGTGGGCGCCAATGCCGCGGCAGTGGCCGAGCAGGCGCTGGCGCTGCTGCTGGCCTGCGCCAAGTCGGTGGTGCAACTCGACCGGCGCATGCACGCCGGCCACTGGGACAAGGCCACGCACAAGAGCGTGGAGCTGGAAGGCCGCACCATCGGCCTCGTCGGCCTCGGCGCCATCGGGCTGCGGCTGGCGCGCATGGTCGATGCGATGGGCATGCGCGTGCTCGGCTTCGATCCCTACGCGAAGGACCTGCCGGCCTGCGTGCAGCCGGTGGGCCTGGAGACGATCTGGCGCGAGTCGGACGCGATCTCGCTGCACTGCCCGCTGACGGCGGACAACGCCGGGCTGCTGAACGCCGCCACGCTGGCGGCCTGCCGGCGCGGCGTGATCGTCGTCAACACCGCGCGGGGCGGCCTGATCGACGAAGCCGCGCTGCTCGACGCGGTGCGCAGCGGCCAGGTGGCCTCGGCCGGGCTCGACAGCTTCGTGGTCGAGCCGATGGCCGCGGGGCACCCCTTCCATGGCGAGCCGCGCATCGTGCTGAGCCCGCACATCGGCGGCGTGACCGCCGACGCCTACGTGAAGATGGGCGTGGCGGCTGCGAACAACGTGCTCGCCGCGCTGAACGGCTGATCGCGCGACCCCGACCGCGCGACGGACCGCGCGGCTGAACCTCGAACCGGAGACATCCCATGAAGAAGACCGCCCGCCTGGCTGCCGGCGCCCTGGCACTCGGCCTGGCCGCCCTCGCACCCCTGCTCGCACAGGCCCAGGCCTACCCCGCCAAGCCGGTGCGCATCGTCGTGCCCTATCCGCCGGGCGGCGCAGTCGACGCCGTCACCCGCAAGGTCGCGCAGAAGCTCACCGAGCAGACGGGCCAGACCTTCTACGTCGAGAACAAGGCCGGCGCCACCGGCACCATCGGCGCGTCGGAAGTGGCGCGTTCGGCGCCCGACGGCTACACGCTGATGGCCAACGACAGCACCTACTCGCTGCTGCCGCACATCTTCAAGAAGCTGCCCTTCGACCACGGCACCGACCTCGTGCCCGTCAGCACCTTCATGACGGCGCCGATGGCGCTGGTGGTGGCGCAGGACTCGAAGTACAAGACGCTTCAGGCGCTGCTCGACGCCGCGCGCGCCAACAAGGGCGGCCTCACCTACGGCACCGGCGGCGCGGGCACTACGCCGCACTTCTCGAGCGAGGCGCTGGGCATCGCCGCGGGCGTGAGCTTCCTGCACGTGCCGTTCAAGGGCGCGGGCGAGGCGACGCTGGCGCTGCTGTCGGGCACCATCGATTTCCAGATGGCCTCGACGCCCGGCGTGATCGGCCAGGTGCAGGGCGGCAAGGCGCGCCTGCTGGCCATCAGCGGCGACAAGCGGGTGGCGGCGCTGCCCGGCACGCCCACGTTTGCCGAGGCCGGGCTGAAGGGCTTCAGCGTCATCAACTTCACCGGCCTGTGGGCGCCCAAGGGCACGCCCCCGGCGGTGATGGCGCGGCTGCAGAAGGAGGTGGCCGCCGCCGTGGCCTCGGCCGACGTGAAGGCCTACGCCGACGGCCTCGGCGCAGTGCCCGCCAGCGCCGGCACCGAAGCCTTCGCGAAGATGCTGCAGGACAGCACGGCGTACTGGGGCAAGGTGGCCTCCAACACGGCCTTCGAGAAGGAATGAGGGGCGCGGCATGTTCCTGCTGAACCGTCCCGAGGTCCGCGACGCGGAGGTCTTCACGCGCATGCCCGATGCGTTCAGGCGCACCGGTGTGCGCTCGGCCTGGGCCGATGCCAACCGCGGCGGCGAGCCGGTCGACAGCTTCCTCGAGGCGCCGGTGTTCGATGCGCAGGGCATGCTCTACGTGTCCGACATCCCGTTCGGCCGCATCTTCCGCATCGATCCGCAGGGCGCCTGGACGCTGGTGGCCGAGTACGACGGCGAGCCCAACGGCATGAAGTTCCTCGATGCCGGGACGCTGGTGGTGGCCGACTACAAGAACGGCCTGATGCAGGTCGACGTGCGCAGCGGGCGCGTGTCGCCGTTCCTCGAGCGCCGCAATTCGGAGCGGTTCAAGGGCGTCAACGACCTGGCCTTCGACCGGGCAGGCAACCTCTACTTCACCGACCAGGGTCAGAGCGGCCTGCACGACCCGACCGGCCGTGTCTTCCGGCTGCGGCCCGGCGGGCAGCTCGACCTGCTGCTCGACAACGTGCCCAGCCCCAACGGCCTGGTGCTGTCGGCCGACGAGCGCGTGCTGTTCCTGGCCGTGACGCGCGGCAACCAGGTGTGGCGCGTGCCGCTGCAGGCCGACGGCAGCGTGTCGAAGGTCGGCGCGTTCTTCACGTCGTACGGGCCCAGCGGCCCCGATGGCCTGGCGATGGACGAAGGCGGCCGGCTGGTGGTGGCCAACCCGGGGCTGGGCTGTGCCTGGGTGCTCAACCACCGTGCCGAGCCGGAAGTGGTGCTGCGCAGCCCGGCCGGCGCCTCGCTGACGAACGTCGCCTTCGGCGGCCCCGGCCGGCGCACGCTCTACTGCACCGAGTCGACCACGGGCACCGTGTTGCACGCCACGCTGGACGCAGCGGGTCTGCCGGTGCTTGCCGGCGGGTAGCGCCGGCCCCGCAACGGCGCGCGCTACTCCGGCGTGCTCGGCCGCCACATGCCGCGCTGCGCCATCTCGTCGACGATCTGCACGATCAGCGCGGCCACCGCCGACACCGCCTTGGCCGGGCCCTTCTGCCTTGCCATCGCCATCGACACGCTGCGCTGCAGCGACGGCGACACGATGCGCGCCGCCTGCAGCTTGCGTTCCTGCATCTCCTGCCACACGGCGTGCAGCGGCAGCACGGTGTAGAGCCGCTCCTGCTCGACGAGCAGCTTCTGCAGCGGCAGGGAGTCGGCCTCGATGGCCGGGGCCAGCGTGATGCGCTCCTGCCGCGCCATCGCATCGAGCGCGGTGCGCAGGCCATTGGGCGCGCTGGGCAGGATGAAGGGCAGCTCGTGCAGCGAGGCGAACGGCACCTCGGCGGCCGTGGTGAGCGTGTCGCCGCGCGCGCCGATCAGGTAGCTGTCGACGGTGGCCAGCGCCTGCTCATGCTCGGGCAGCGAGGCACCGTAGCGGTAAAGGATCGCGATGTCGACCCGTGCATCGGCCAGCCACTCCTCGACCTGCCCGCTGGAGCCTTCGAGGATCTTCAGGTGCACGCCGGGGTGGCGGCTGCGCACCTCGGTGAAGAGCCGGCCGACCAGCGGGTGGCCGATCGAGGGCAGCGAGCCGAGCGTGACGCGGCCGGTCAGCTCGCGTGCCTCGCCGCGGATCTCACGCTCGAGCTGCTCGGCGTCGGCCAGCAGCGCGCGCACCTGCGGAAAGATGCGCCGGCCCACTTCCGACAGCTCAACCCCGCGGCCCGTGCGCGTGAACAGGCGCGCCCCGCACTCACGCTCCAGCGCGTTGAGCTGCCGGCTCAGCAGCGACTGGTTGCTGTCGAGGAAGAGGGCGGCGCGTGTCAGGCTCCCCAGCTCGCCGATGGCGAGGAAGGTGCGCCATTTGTGCAGGTCGGCGGCGATATCGAGCTGGAATCCGGTGGCCTTGGGGGTCTGCATCAGGGCGATTCTGCCCGCCCTGCCTGCGCTCACTCCCAGCGGATGCCCAGTGCTTTCACCAGGGTGGCCGAGCGTGCGCTTTCCTGCTGCAGGAAGCTTGCGAACGCGGCCGGCGTGCTCACCACCGCCTCGGCGCCTTCCTGGTCGATGCGCGCGGCCACCTCGGGCAGGCGCACCACCTGCGCGATGGCGTCGCGCAGCCGGGTGAGCAGCGCGGCCGGCGTGCCGGCGGGCGCCACCATGCCGTGCCAGTTGGCGATGGTGAAGCCCGGCAGGCCCGCCTGAGCGGCGGTCGGCACCTCGGGCAGCTCGCTCACCCGTGCCGGGCCCGCCACCGCCAGGGCGACCAGGCGGCCGGCCGCGATGTGCGGGCGCACCAGCGTGATGTCGGAGACCATCAGCTCCACCTGGCCGGCCAGCAGGTCGTTCAGCGCCGGACCCGAGCCCTTGTAGGGCACGTGCACGATGTCGATGCCGGCCTCGCGCTTGAGCAGCTCGCCGCCCAGGTGCGGCACCGTGGCGTTGCCGGCCGAACCGAAATTGAGCCGGCCCGGCTCCGCCTTGGCCTTGGCGACCAGGGCCTGCAGCGTCTTCACGCCGACGTTCGGGTGGGCGACCAGGATCTCCGGCACCGCGACCACCTGCGTCAGCGGCGCCAGGTCCTTCAGCGGATCGAAGGGCATGTTCTTCGCGATGTGCGGCGCCACCGTGAGCGCGCCGGCCAGCGAATAGCCCAGCGTGTAGCCGTCGGGCCGCGACTTCACCACCTCGCCGAGGCCGGTGACGCCGCCCGCCCCGGCGCGGTTCTCGACGATCACCGTCTGTCCCAACACCTTGGCCAGGCCGTTGCCGACGAGGCGGCACATCGCGTCGGCCGAGCCGCCCGGGGCCAGCGGCACGATGATGCGCAGCGGCTTGTTCGGGTAGCCGCCGTCCGCCGCCCAGGCGCCGGGGTGGCAGGTAGCCAGCGCGGCGGCGGCGCCGCCGGCGAGGATCGATCGGCGTTGTGGATTCATCGCGTCGCCTTCCTTCCTCAGAACACGTGCTTGATGCCCGCCGCGAGCAGCGAGGTGGTGGCGCCCGTGCTCACGCCGCTGTACGAGTTGACCGCGTCGGACACCGCGTAGGTGGAGCCGCGCTCGTTCTTCAGACGCGAGTAGCCGGCGTACAGGTCGGTGCGCTTGGACAGCGAGTGCACGTAGTTGATGCTGAACTGGGTGAGGTCGTAGTTGCGCGAGGTGCGGTCGTCGTAGCGCTTGATGGAGGCGGCGACCTTGCCGGCCGCCCCGGCGCGCACCGTGCCGCCGACGAGGTAGCTGCGGTACTTGCGGCTGAAGACGCTGCTCGCGCTGGCCGGCGCCGTGGCCGTGCGCGAGCCCTCCCACGCACCGGACTGCACGATGGCCGACAGCGAGAAGGCGCCGAACTCGTGGCGCACCGCGGCGGTGGTCGCGCGGTCCTCGTCGGTGTCGGCGGCGTTGGCCACGCGGGCATGCGACAGACCGGCCGTCGTGCCGCCGCTGCGGTAGAGCAGGTTGAAGCCCTTGGACTTGCGGGCACCGCCCGCTCCGCCTTCGCCGGCCGAGAGCTGCAGCCGCAGCGACAGGCCGCCCCAGGTGGGCGAGAGGTAGTTGATCGCGTTGTCGTTGCGGGCCGCCGTCGTGGCGGCGGAGCCCGTCCACAGGCTGCTGCTCGCGGTGCCGATGCCCAGGCCCATCGGGTCGACCGGCTGCACCAGGTAGAACGCCGGCGCGTAGTCCCGGCCCATCTCGATGGCACCCCACGGCCCGCCCAGCGCCACCAGCGCCTTGCGGCCGAAGATGCGGCCGCCCTGGCCGAGCTGCCCGTTGTCGAGCGACAGGCCGCCTTCCAGCGTGAAGTAGGCGCGGTGGCCGCCGCCCAGGTCCTCGGTGCCGCGGAAGCCCAGCCGGCTACCGAAGAGGCAACCGCTGTTCAGCGCGTTCAGGTGGTTGGCGCCGAGGTCGGCGCGGGCCAGGCAGGCGTCCACCAGGCCGTAGATCGTCACGTTGCCGGCCGCGGTGCCCTGTGCAAGGGCCGGTGTGGCCAGGCCTGTCCCGAGGGCGAGGACGCAGGCGGCAGCGGCGGTGGTGTCGAAGTGTCTCTTCATGGAGGTTGTTCTCGTGGTCGGGGAAAAATCCGGGATCAGGGAGCTTCGCAACGGAAGTTCGCGGCGTCGTCGACGCTGCCGGCGCCCGTGTAGCGGGCGATCAGCGGGTACGCGCAGATCGGGCGGGTGCGGCCGGGGAAGCTGGCGCCGGTGGCCGTCAGCGTGGTGGGCGCGACGCCCTTCTCGACCCAGTCGTACAGCGCGGTGACCGGGTCGAAGCGGTCCAGCGCCTTGCCGCCGCGGCAGTGCTCCATGCCCGGCACGTTGAAGAAGCGTGCGAAGCGCTGCGTGGCCTCGAGCCCGCCGTTGGCGGCGACCAGCTCGCGGTACCAGCGGTTCACGCCGGCCGGGTTGACGAGCGAGTCGCTCAGGCCGGTGTAGACGATGGTCTTGCCGCCGCGGGCCTTGAATCCCTCGTAGTTCGTGCCGTTGGTGGTGGTGTAGGCGGCCGAAGCCAGCATGGTGGCCGGGTCGCGGTCGAAGTCGAACGAGAAGTAGTCGAAGTCCGGCACCGGCGGCGTCATGAAGACGTAGCGGATCGACTGGTTGGTGAACTTGGCCGAGTTGGGCGTGGCGGTGGTGGAGGTGCCGAGCTGGTTGGTGCGCCAGCCGGCGATGCCGGTGTCCCACGGGTAGGGCGGGTAGAGCTGCTGGCCGGCGCTGTTCTTCGGGCCCTGCATCACGCGGGTGAAGGCGCCCACCTGGGCGGCCGAGAGGCAACCGTCCTGCTTCGCGCCGGTGCATTGCAGCGCGGCCACGTCGTAGGTGCAGGCACCGTAGTGCTCGATCAGGCCGTCGGCCGCGCCGTCGAGGGCGTCGCACTTGGCGAGCACGCCGTCGGCGATGAGCTTGAGGTCGCTGTCCGAGTAGGCGCGGCTGAGGATCTTCGCGCCGTTGGCATCGGCCGGCGCGATGGCCCGGAACTCCTGCAGGATCTGCATCGAGGCGATCTGCGCCACGTGCTGCTCCAGGATCGGCGCGCCCGACACCACGCCGTCGAAGTAGGTGGGGAAGCGCTGCGACATCATCATGCCCTGGCGCCCGCCGCCGGAGCAGCCCACGTAGTACGAATACGCCGGGGCCTTGCCGTAGAACCGCGCCACCAGGTCCTTGGCGAGCACGGTCACCTTGTCCATCGCGTTGTAGCCCCAGTCGATGCGGGCCTGCGGGTCGAGTCCGAACGTGGCGTCGCGGGTGCTGGTGCCGGTGTGGCCCATGTTGCTGGTGACCACCGCGGCCCCCTGCGCCAGCGCCGGCACCACGCCGTCGCGCAGCGTGCCGAAGGCCTGCGGGATGGTGCCGTCGACGCCGCCGCCGCCCTGGAACTGGAAGCGGCCGTTCCAGTCGAGCGGCAGCCGCAGCTCGAAGCCGATGCCGTAGCGCACGCCCGCGGCGCCGATGCGCGGCGCGATCTCGCCGGTCACCAGGCAGTGGGCCGGCATGCGGACCGCGTCGGTGCCCGTGGCTCCCTGCTCGACATGCACCGCGCTCTGGATCACCGTGTTGGCAAAGTCCAGCTTCTGCAGGGCGGTGCAGTCGGGCGCGAGCGCGGCAGGGGAGGCGGGTTCGTCGCCGCCGCCGTCGCCGCCGCAGGCGGTGGCGCACAGCAGCACGGCGCACGCCGAGGCGTGCAGTCTGAATCTGTTCAAGGCTTGTCTCCAGTCGTTGTCGTGGCCCGCCGCAGCAACCTGGGGGGCAGCGGGACTCTAGGAATCGCGGGCCGCGTCAGCCAGGGGGCCGGGGCGCAAAGCTGAATTGCGCGGAACGCATAGCTGTTGCATAGCTGAATTGCTTCCCGGCGCGCTTACCGCGCGGCGCGCGCGGCGCGACACTGCGGGGGTTGAAAGAGCCGTCAAGGAGACATCCCATGCTCAGCAAGATCGCGGCCGCCTGCGCCTTCACCCTCGGTGCCGTGGCCCTGTCCGCCGCCCATGCGCAGGCCGCCTGGCCCAACAAGACCATTCGCCTGGTCGTGCCCTATTCGGCCGGCGGCCCCACCGACGCCATCGCGCGGCTGGTGGCCCGGCAGGTGGGCGCGGCGCTCAACCAGACCATCGTGGTCGACAACAAGGCCGGCGCTGGCGGCACCATCGGTGTCAACGACCTGGCCCGTTCGGCGCCCGACGGCTACACCTTCGCGCTGGTGGCGCCCGGCCCGCTGGCCGGCATGCCCAACCTGATGAAGGTGCCCTACGCGCCGACCGACGTGCAGTACCTGACGCTGGTGGCCCGCATCCCCTCGGTGATCGTCGCCGGCAAGGACGTGCCCGTCGGCACGCTGCCCGAGCTGGTGGCGGCCGCCAAGGCCGCACCGGACAAGTTCAACTACAGCTCCGCCGGCCCGGGCACCACGCCGCACATCGGCTTCGAGCTGCTGAAGCAGCAGGCGCAGATCAACGTGCAGCACGTGCCCTACAAGGGCGCCGCGCCGGCGGTGACGGGCGTGCTCGGCGGCGAGGTGCAGTTCGCGATGGTGGACCTGCTGCCAGTGCTGCCGCACGTGAAGGCGGGGACGCTGAAGGTGCTGGCGGTGGCGGGCGACACCCGTGCGCCGCAGGCGCCGCAGGTGCCGACGACCAAGGAGCTGGGCCTGCCGGGCGTCAAGATGGACACGCTGTACGGCGTCATCGCCCCGAAGGGCCTGCCGGCCGACATCCAGAAGAAGTTCCGCGACGCGGTGGTGGCCGCGGTGCAGTCGCCCGAGCTGAAGAACCAGTTCCTGGAGCAGGGCGCGGTGGCGCTCACCTCCACGCCCGAGGAGTACCGCAAGCTGATGCAAGCGGAGTCCGACAAGTGGCGCGAGGTCGTCAGCAAGGGCCACATCACGTTGGAATAGCCCACCCCCGCTGCGCCTGCTTCGCGGCGCCTGGATACCCGCTCTGACTCATCGGAGGCGTAATGCAAATTGCCGACGTCCGCATCACGCCCTGCACGCAGGGCCTGAAGGATCCGACCTGGAAGTTCGCGCGCGCCAAGGTGCCGCAGCTCGAGGGCTGGCTGCTCACGCTGGTGGACGAGGACGGCCGGGAAGGCCTGGCCTATGCCCATGCCATCCCGGCCATCACCACGCAGGGCAGCGGCGCCGAGGCCTCGCTGCGCCACCTGGCGCCGATGCTGCAGGGCCGCCGCATCGACAGCCTCGCCGAGGTGATGGAGGAGATCGACGCCGCGCTGAACTACAACGCCAGCGTCAAGGCCGCCATCGACATGGCGCTGCACGACCTGCTGGCCCGCCGCCTCGGCGTGGCGGTGAACGTGCTGCTGGGCGGCCGCTTCCGCGACCGGGTGGCGCAGGCGCGCATCCTCGCGATCAAGTCTCCCGATGAGATGGCGGCCAAGGCGCGCGAGCTGGCCGAGGAAGGTTACGGCCAGCTCAAGCTGAAGCTCTCGGGCGACACGCCGCTCGACGTGGCCCGCATCGCGGCCGTGCGGCAGGCGGTGGGCGACGGCGTGGCGCTGACGCTCGACCCGAACCAGTCGTACACCGCCAAGCAGATGATCTCGGCCTTCGCGCGGATGGAGCGCTACGACATCGCGCTGATCGAGCAGCCCGTGCCCGCGGCGGACTGGGCCGGCCTCGCGCTGGTGACGCGCACGCTGCCCGTGGCGGTGGAGGCCGACGAGAGCGCGCAGACCGTGCACGACGTGTTCCGCCTCGTCAGCGAGCGGATGGTGGACGTCATCAACCTCAAGGTCACCAAGCTCGGCGGGCTGCGGCGCTTCGTCGAGGCCGTGCGGATCTGCGAAGCCGGCGGCGTGACCTGCCGCGTGGGCGCGGCGTTCGGGCCCGCGCTGCTGCAGTCGATGAGCCTGCAGGCCGCCAGCGTCGTGAAGCAGCTGCCGTTTGCATGCGAGCTGTCGGAACACCAGCACCTGCTGGACGACCCCTTCACGCCGCTGCCGGTGGTGCAGGGCGCCATCGCGCTGCCCCAGGCGGCGGGCTGCGGCGTGACGCTCGCGCCGCGCTGAGCGGCCACCAGCGGGGCGGGGCGCGGGATGCGCTCCCGGCCCGGCGTGATGGGGGTTACCCCATCAGTGATGACCCTGGTCGTTGATTTTTTATCCTTGATTGCAATCAAGGCAATTGAGGGGCGCCAAACCTATTCTGGCCCTGCCAATGCAATGCAACGGCACTCAAAAAACCTCGATTCAAGGAGATCACCATGACCGTCGTCTACACCCGCACCGGTACCCCCAACGGTGGCAAGCAAGGCGAAGCGCTGGCCTACTTCCGGGCTCGCGCTGCCGCCATCAAGCAGCAGTACGGCATTGCGCCCGAGGTCAAGGTCCGCGTCGGCGGGCCGGTGGGCCAGGTGATCATGATCTCGCGCCTGAAGGACCTGGCCGAGTTCGAAGCGACCAAGCGTCGCGTGATCGCCGACACCGCCGAAGGCAAGATCCCCACCGCGCCGGAAGGCGTGTTCGCCTCGGGCGACGACGCGCTGTGGCTCGAGCTGTGACCTGCGCCTGATCGGCGCCCAGGCCGGCACGAGACCCGGACGCAGAGCCGGGCGGTGCCGGCCGGCGGCCGTCGCCACGGCGCGCCCGTGGCGGCTTTGCCGCCCAGAACAATAAATGCTCAGGGAGACAACCCATGCCCTCCACCGATGTCTGCGCCTTGGCAGACAAGGCTTCCTTCAACCGTTTCCATGGCGGCGTGCTGATGTGGTGCGCGCTGATCATCGTGTTCGACGGCTACGACCTCGCCGTCGCCGGCATCGCGCTGCCGTCCATCATGAAGGAGTACGGCGTCGACGCCACGCAGGCGGGTTTCATGGTCAGCTCGGCGCTCTTCGGCATGATGTTCGGCAACGTCGTGTTCGGCACGCTTGCCGACAGGATGGGCCGCAAGCCGGTGATCGCCGCCTGCATCGCGATCTTCAGCCTGTTCACCGCCGCCGCGGGCTTCGCGACCGACCCGCTCACCTTCAGCTTCCTGCGCTTCCTCGCGGGCGTGGGCATCGGCGGTGTCATGCCGACCGTGATCGCCCACATGACGGAGTACGCACCGCAACGCATGCGCAGCACGCTGGTCACGCTGATGTTCAGCGGCTATTCGCTCGGCGGCGTGCTGGCGGCGTTCCTCGGCAAGCACCTGATCGAGAGCTACGGCTGGCAGTCGGTGTTCATCGCCGCGGGACTGCCGGTGCTGCTGATCCCGTTCATGTGGTTCCAGCTGCCCGAATCGATGCTGTTCCTCATCCGGCGGCGCCGCTTCGACGAGCTGCGCGGCATCCTGGCCCGCCTGTCGCCCGGCTACCGCCCGCAGGAGGGCGAGCAGTTCGTCGTGCCCAGCAAGGAGCGCGCGGCCGGCACGCCGGTGGGTGCGCTGTTCGCCGACGGCCGCGGCCTGAGCACGCTGGCGTTCTGGCTCAGCTGCTTCCTGTGCCTCTTCATGGTCTACGCGCTGAGCTCCTGGCTGACCAAGCTGATGTCGAGCGCCGGCTACAGCCTGGGGTCGGCGCTCACCTTCGTGCTGGTGCTCAACCTCGGGGCGATGGCCGGTGCCATCGGCGGCGGCTGGCTGGCCGACCGGTTC
Source organism: Aquincola agrisoli (assembly GCF_036621135.1). Lineage (NCBI taxonomy): Bacteria > Pseudomonadati > Pseudomonadota > Betaproteobacteria > Burkholderiales > Sphaerotilaceae > Aquincola > Aquincola agrisoli. Next base: position 93,426 of record NZ_JAZIBG010000003.1, on the reverse strand, counting down.
CACATCAAGCACGTGCTGACGGCGATGTACCTGATGGCGGCCGTCTCGATCACGCTGCTGGGCGTGGAGCTGCCGAAGCCGGCGGTGTTCGCGCTCGTCGCGCTGGCGGGGGCCTCGACCATCGGCACGCAGATCGTGCTGGCCGCCTACGCGGGCCAGTTCTATCCGGCGTCGATCCGCACGACGGGCGTCGGCATGATGCTCGGCGTGGGCCGCGCGGGCGCGATCGCCGCGCCCATCCTGATCGGCGCGCTCGTGGGCATGTCGCTGCCGCTGGCGCAGAACTTCCTCGCGATCGGCATCCCCGGCGCCATTGCCGCGCTGTCGATCCTGTTCGTCAACCACGCCCGGGCGTCCACCGCCTGAGCGCCAGCCGGACGCCGCCGCGGTGCGGGGCGGCGCCGCCTTACGATCGGGGCCTGGATCGAGAGGCGGGGAGAGCCTGATGCTGATGCCAACCAAAGCCACCGCGGCTCAGCTGTTGCGGAACGTGCCGTTGTTCAGCCATGCAAGGCAGGAAGACCTGGAGGCCCTGGCCACCCAGGTCTGCCGCGTGGAGGCCAAGCGCAAGGAGGTCCTGTTCCGGCAGGGCGACCGCTGCGACGGCTTCCACGTGGTTGTCTACGGCAAGATCAAGATGTCGCTGCTGTCGTGGCACGGCACCGACCGGCCCATCCAGCTCATCGGGCAGGGCGGCTGCTTCGGCGACATCACCATGCTCAACGGGGAGGGCTACTTCCTCAACGTGCAGGCGCTGGAGGATTCGCTGTTCCTCTACCTGCCGCGCGAGGCCATCGTGAGGCTGATCGAGCGCGACAGCGCGTTTGCGATGGCGATGCTGCGCAGCCTGTCGTCGCGCGTGAAGGGCATCGTCGACGACATCGAGTCGTATTCGCTGCAGCCGCCGGCGCAGCGCCTGGTGCACTACCTGCTGCGCCAGCTGCCGGCCGACGGCCTGAAGACCGCGCAGATCGAGCTGACGCTGTGCAAGAACGTGGTGGCGGGCCACCTGAACCTCACGCCCGAGACGCTGTCGCGCTGCTTCAAGGAGCTGACCGACGGCGGCCTGCTGGCGGTGGCGGGCCGGCGCCTCGTCATCCACGACGTCGACCGGCTCAGCGCCTTCGCCCGCGTGCGGGCCACGCGCTGAGTCAGGGAGGGAGGGTGCGGGCCCAGCGGTCGACGGCCGCGGCCACGGCCTGCGGCTGCTCGGGCAGCAGGGCGTGGCTGGCGCCTTCGATCACCTCGACCGTGACGAGCGGGCCGAGGGCGTCGCGCAGTTCGTTGCGGCTGTCGGCGGGGCGCCAGGGGTCCTCGGACGCCTGCAGGTCGAGCAGCGGCACCGTGCTGGCCGGCCACCAGGCGGCCTTGGGGGGGGAGCTGCCGGCGGCGCGGTAGGCCGCGCGCCACTGCGGGTACCAGCCCTGCAGCCATTCGGACGGATCGCTTGCTGCGGCGAAGAACGCGCGGCGCAGCGCCTGCAGCCGGTCGGGCTCGGCCTGTGCCGGGTCGGCGGCGACGTCGAGCGCGCCGGTGAGTCCGGGCGGGAAGGTCCGTGCCGCCGCGCCCAGCAGCGCCACGCCGCGCACCTGACGCGGGTGGTCCATCGCGGCCACGCGCGCCACGAAGTGGCCGAAGGCGTGGCCGGCCAGCACCGCACGGCCGCCGCCCAGCGCGTCGACGACCTGCACCACGTCGTGCGCCAGCACATGCAGGTCCAGCCCGTCCATCGGGCCGGTGCTGCAACCCATGCCGCGCGGCTGGGGGCGCAGCACGCGCCAGCCGAGCCCGGCGAGCGCCGCAGCGAACACGTCGCAGTCCAGCGAGTCGCGCAGCGACGACGGCAGCAGCACCAGCGCGGGATGCGGCCTGCCGGTGGCGGCCGGCTGGTCGATCACCACGTCGATCCGCACCGCGCGGCCCTGCGTGTCGTGCAGCGGCAGCAGGCAGCGCTCGCGTTGGACCGCGCCGCCGCCCGCCCCGTCGGAGGGCCGGCCCGCGCTCAAGGCGCCCGGCTTCACTCGTTGGTGGCGCCGGAGCGCTTGACGATCTCCGCCCACTTGGGCAGTTCGCTGCGGATGAGGTTGCCGAATTCGGCGGGCGAGCCGAACGTGGGCTCGATGCCCAGCGCGACCAGCTGCTGGCGCAGCGCCGGCGTGGCCATCGTGCGGCCCAGCGCGGCGTGCAGCACCTGCACCACGCTGGCGGGCGTGCCCGCCGGCGCCATCACGCCGAGCCAGTTCGAGACGTCGTAGCCCTTGAGGCCGGCCTCGCTCAGCGTGGGCACCTGGGGCAGCGCGTTCATGCGGTTCACCGAGGTCACCCCCAGGGCGTGCACGCGGCCGCCCTTGATGTGCTCCTCGTAGACGGTGTAGGAGTCGAAGGTCATGTCCACCCGCCCGGCCAGCACGTCGGTGAGCAGCGGGGCGCTGCCCTTGTACGGCACGTGCAGCAGGTCGACGCCGGCCATCGATTCGAACAGCGCGCCGGACAGGTGGCTGGAGCTGCCGTTGCCGGCGGAGCCGTACGACAGCGCGCCCGGCTTGGCCTTGGCCAGCGCGATCAGGTCGGCCACGTTGCGTGCCGGCACCGAGGGCCCGACCACCAGCACGCGCGGCGTGATGTGGGTCAGGCTGATGGGCGCGAAGTCCTTCACCGGGTCGTAGCGCAGCTTGGGGTACAGCGCGGGGTTGATCGCGTGCGTGCCCATCGTGGCGAAGAACAGCGTGTAGCCGTCGGCCGGCGACTTGGCCGCGGCCTCGGCCGCCGGGGCGCCGCCCGCGCCGCCGCGGTTGTCGATGATCACTTGCTGGCCCAGCTCCTCGCCCAGCCGCTGCGCCATGCCGCGCGCCATCAGGTCGGCGGCGCCGCCCGCCGGGAACGGCACGATCAGCCGCAGCGGCTTGTCGGGGAACGCCGCGGCCGCGACGTGCGAGATGCCGGCCAGCAGCAGGGCCGCTGCGACGCGGCGACGACCGATCTTCATGTGTTTGTCTCCGACTTAGAGTGATGCCGGAGGATTCTGGGCGCCGCCCGCCGGCCGGGGCAATGCCGGCGGTGCGCATAGCTGCTATGTGCGCGGCAGCGCAGGCCGCCGGCCGGATCAGTCGGAGATGCGGCTCAGCAGCAGCCGCGTGTACATCGTCATCGCCATCACGTCGTGCACCTGCGCGGTGGGGTGCAGGATGTCCCAGAACAGCACGGGCGGCAGCGGGGCGTCCAGCGGCACGTCGATGCAGGTGGCGGTGTTGCGGAAGAGGCAGTCGACCGCGCCGGTGCCGGGCGCGATCATTTCCAGCGCCGGCGGCGACACGCTGACCACGCCGGTGCTGACCAGCACCTCGCCGACCTTGTAGATGTCGGCCTGCACGATGCTGACGCGGTGCAGCGAGCTGGAGAGGTTGCGCAGGGTCTGCGCCAGCAGGTTGTTGTGCGCCTTGGTCAGCTGGGTGAGCGCGGCGCCCTGGCCCTGTGCCTGCGCCATCGGCGAGAGGCCGAGGTCCGGCAGGTTGGGAACGAGGAACTTGCGGGCGCCCAGTGCATGCAGCGTGCGGATCGCCTGCGCGATGTTGGCCACGACCGGACCGGGCGATGTCTGGCCGGTGGCGCCGTAGTCGTTGCCGCCGGCCCAGACCACGTAGAGCGCGTTGGCCGGGGCGGGCTTGTTGCCCAGCGCCGCGCTGAACAGGCCGACCTGGCCCAGCACGCCGGGCACGATGAAGCCGCCGGGCGTGGCGTTGGAGGCGCCTGTCGCGGCGCCGCCGAACGCGAAGTTCACCGCACCGCGCTTGGGGATGCTGCGGTCGAGCAGGAACGGGCGGACCGTCGCGAGCTTGTTCAGCGACACCGCCTTCCACAGCGACTCGACCGCCACCGGCCCGTTCGAGAAGCGGCCCTGGTAGTAGGTGGCGTAGGGGCTGTCGGAGGGCGGGATGGCCGGCACGAGGCCCTGCTGCCGCGTGGCGAGCATCACGTTGCCGGTATCGGACAGGCTGTCGCCGAAGACGAACATCGTGTCGAACTTCGGCAGCGTGGCCCGGCTGGCCGTCGCGAACATGGCCACGACCAGCAGCAGCATGACGCGAAGGAGGGTTCGGAACTGCATGGAGAAGGCTCCTCGGGGGTGATATGGGGGGCGGGCCGGCGTGCGGCATGCGGCGGCCGGAACCCCCGGCATGGTAAGCCGGTGGGCAGGCGTTGGCGCGTACCGCCGGACCGTCAGGAATTGCCTTCTAGGGGGTGCTTCGGCGGGCGCACCGGCCTGCTGTTACATCACGGTGGCATGCGGGTGCTGCGGATGGTCGAGCGTGTCGGCCAGCAGCCGCAGCGCCCGGTCGCAGGCGTCGAGCGGCGCGGGGCCGCCCAGGCAGATGCGCATCGCATCGGGTGGATTGCCGTCGGTGCTGAAGGCCGCGCTCGCCACCACCGCCACGCCCTGCGTGCGCAGGTACGAGGCGCACTCGACGATGTTCCAGTCGCACGCCAGCGGCAGCCAGAGGTGGAAGCACTCGGGGTGGCCCGCCACGCCCCAGCGGCCCAGGTGGTCCATCGCCAGGGCATGGCGGCGGCGGCACTCGTCCCGGATCGCTTCCAGCACCGCGTCGGCCGTGCCGTCCTGCACCCAGCGCGTGGCGAGGGCGTTGGTCACGGGAGAGGCCATGACCGTGGTGGCGCGCAATGCGCCTGCCAGGCGCTGCGCGAGGCGCACGTTGGGCGCGAGCACGTAGGCGTTGCGCAGCCCCGCGCCCAGGCACTTCGAGAAGCCGGTGATGTAGTACGTGACGTCGGGCGCCAGGCAGGCCAGCGGGCGCGGCAGCCGCTCGGTGGGCAGCATCGCATAGGCATCGTCCTCGACGATGGGCACGCTGTAGCGCAGCGCGACGTCGACCAGCGCCTCGCGGCGTGCGCGGCTCATCGTGATCGTCGTCGGGTTCAGCAGCGTCGGGTTGCAGTACACGGCCTTCGGCGACAGCGTCTTGCAGGCGTGCTCGAAGGCCTCGACGTCGGGGCCGTCGTCGTCCAGCGGCAGCGCATGCAGCTGCACCCCGAGCTGCGTGGCGATGGCCTTCAGGCCCGGGTAGGCCAGGGCGTCGACGCAGATCAGCTCGCCCGGCCGCGCGAGCTGCGACAGCAGCGCGGTGAGCACGCTGTGGATGCCGGGGCACACCAGCAGCCGGTCGGCGGTGGCGTTGGGCAGCCGCCGGCGCAGCCAGTGGGCGCCGGCCTCGCGGTCGGCAGGCGTGCCGCCGAAGTCCTGGTAGCGCAGCAGGCCGTACAGGTCGCACTGCGCCATCACCTCCGCCGCGCTCTCGTGCATGCGCGCGAGCAGCGCCGCGTCCGACGGCTCGGGCGGCAGGTTCATCGTCATCTCCGCGCCGCTGCCGCCGCGCAGCGGCAGGGCCGGCGCCTTGCCACGCACGAAGCTGCCATAGCCCGCGCGCGAATCGATCAGCCCGCGCTTGCGCGCCTCGGCATAGGCCCGCGCGACGGTGGTGTAGTTCAGGTGCAGGTCTTCGGCCAGCTCGCGCAGCGTGGGCAGGCGGTCGCGTGCCGCGAGGCGGCCGTCGCGCAGGTCCTCGGCGATCAGGTCGGGGATCGCGAGGTAGGCGGGGCGCTCGGTCGCGAGCAGCCGCTTGCGCCAGTGGGCAGTGGGCTTGGTCATCGGGCTGCAGGCAGGTTGATCGGGTTCAAGCGTGGCATTGATTGCATTCGCCATGCCAGCCCGGCGGCGTCCGCAGGCCCTCCGCGCGTACAGGCTTGGTGCAGTCGATCCCGTTGATCGGGTGCATTGATCGCATGGCCTGCGCCTCTGGCCGGTGCGGCCGGGGCGAGCTGCACGCGTCGTCCGGCACGGCCGGACGGCCGCTCAAAAATTTACGAATGGCCGGGCCGCGCATCCGTGTTGATTGATCGGCCATTGATCGCATCGATCGCATGCCGCCGTGGCACATCGCGTGCAAAGGGAGGAGGGCGCGGCCGCCCCGGCCCGCAGCCTCAACCCCACGCCACCACGGAGTACGCCATGCCCAAAGTCACCCGCCCTGCCAACGAGAAAGGCGAGCACCTCGTCGACTACGAAGAGAAGGTCTTCGAGGACGTGAAGGCCGAGCCCGGCGAGAAGGCACTGGTCACCTTCCACACCGTGGCGTTCGAAGGCTCGATCGGCTTCGTCAACCTGTTGCAGGCCACGCGGCTGCAGCGCAAGGGCTTCGAGACCAGCGTGCTGCTGTACGGCCCCGGCGTCACGCTGGGCGTGAAGCGCGGCTTCCCGACGCTGGGCGACGAGGCCTTCCCCGGCCACCAGAACTTCAACAACCAGATCGCCAAGTTCATCGCCGAAGGCGGCAAGGTGTATGCGTGCCGCTTCGCGCTGCAGGCGCTGTACGGCCACGGCGAAGGCGCGCTGATCGAAGGCATCCGCCCGATCAACCCGCTCGACGTGCTTGACATCATCCTGCTGCACCGCAAGAGCAACGCGTTCATCCTCGACACCTGGACGCTGTGAGGCGGGCTGCAGCATGACCACCATTCGCGCTGCGGCCGTGCAGATCGCGCCGGACTTCGACGCGATCGACGGCACGCTGAACCGGGTCTGCGAGGCCATCGACGGCGCCGCCTCCAAGGGCGCGCAGATCGTCGTGTTCCCCGAGACCTTCGTGCCCTACTACCCGTACTTCTCGTTCGTGCTGCCGCCCTGCCAGCAGGGCGCGCCGCACCTCGCGCTGATGGAGCGGGCGGTGGTGGTGCCAGGGCCGGTGACGCAGGCGGTGGCCGATCGCGCCAGGGCGCGCGGCGTGGTCGTGCTGCTGGGCGTGAACGAGCGCGACCACGGCAGCCTCTACAACACGCAGCTGCTGTTCGACGCCGACGGCACGCTGAAGTTGAAGCGCCGCAAGATCACGCCCACCTACCACGAGCGCATGGTGTGGGGCCAGGGCGATGGCGCCGGCCTGCGCGTGGCCGAGACGGCCGTGGGCCGCGTCGGGGCGCTGGCCTGCTGGGAGCACTACAACCCGTTGGCCCGCTATGCGCTGATGGCGCAGCACGAGGAGATCCACTGCGCGCAGTTCCCCGGCTCGCTGGTGGGGCCCATCTTCGCGGAGCAGATGGCGGTGACCATCCGCCACCACGCGCTCGAATCGGGCTGCTTCGTCATCAACGCCACCGGCTGGCTCACCGATGCGCAGATCGCCGCGGTGACGCCCGACGCCGGCCTGCAGCGCGCGCTGCGCGGCGGCTGCCACACGGCCATCGTGTCGCCCGAGGGCAAGTACCTCGCCGAGCCGCTGAACGAAGGCGAGGGCATGGTGATCGCCGACCTCGACATGGCGCTGATCACCAAGCGCAAACGGATGATGGATTCGGTGGGCCACTACGCCAGGCCCGAGTTGCTGAGCCTGGCGATCGACAGCCGGCCGGCCGCGCCGATGTTCCCGATGCCCGGCACCGAGCCGGTCACCGCCCCTGCAATTTCGAACGGGAGTAACGCCCATGACCATGCCGACACCCCAGCCCTCCACGCCGTCGGCGGCCGCGCGGCAGCTGATGACCGAGCTGCAGTCGTCCGGGCTGCGGCTGCTTGACCCCGGCGCGGGCGCGCCCAGCCGCCGCGGCGGCGCGGGGCCGTCCGACCACAAGGCCGTCACCGTCGACGGCCACACGATCATGGTGCCGGTGCACACGTCGAGCGCGTGGCAGTCGCCCTTCGTGGCCGACGCGCCCGATGCCGGCGGCGCCAGCCTGCTCAAGCGCGGCAGCATCCCGATCGCGCGCATCGAGTTCCCGAAGGTGCCGCGCTTCTATGCGCTGCAGACGCTGGACGGCGTGCCCTATTCGCACATCGCCACGCTGCACGGTGCCGACGTGCTGGCCACCACGGTGTTGCAGACCTGCATCCGCTACGAGAGCCGGCGCAAGGCCTGCCAGTTCTGCGCGATCGGCCAGTCGCTGGCCGCCGGCCGCACCATCGCCCACAAGACGCCGGCGCAACTCGCCGAGGTGGCGCGCATGGCCGTGCTGCTCGACGGCGTGAAGCACATGGTGATGACCACCGGCACGCCGCCCGGCGACGACCGCGGCGCGAAGGTGCTGGCCGAGAGCGCCTTCGCCATCCAGGCCGGGCTGCCGGCCGGGCGCGAACTGCCGCTGCAGGGCCAGTGCGAGCCGCCCGACGACGACCGCTGGTTCGACCGCATGAAGGCCGCCGGCATCGACACGCTGGGCATGCACCTCGAAGCCGTGAGCCCCGCGGTGCGCGAGCGCATCATGCCGGGCAAGGCCACGGTGCCGGTGTCGCGCTACCTGTCGGCGTTCGAGGCCTCGGTCAAGGTGTTCGGCCGCGGCCAGGTCAGCACCTACATCCTCGCCGGCCTGGGCGACACGCGCGAGGAGATCCTCGCGATGTGCGAGACGCTGGTGGGCCTGGGCGTGTACCCGTTCGTGGTGCCCTTCGTGCCCATCGGCGGCACCCCGCTCGAAGACCATCCGGCGCCCGATGCCGGGTGGATGAAGTCGATCCTGGAGCCGCTGGGCGCGATGGTGTCGCGCGCCGGCATCCGCTCGGCCGACATCAAGGCCGGCTGCGGCAAGTGCGGCGCGTGCTCCTCGCTGTCGCAGTACGAGACGGCCGACGTGCAGCGGGAGGTGGTGGCATGAGTGCCGCCGCGTCGCCCGTGGCCTGGGCCTTCGAGCCGCTCGACGTCCCAGCCTTCGTGGCCTGCGAGTTCCGCGTGAAGTGGGCCGCGGGTGATTGGGAGCGTGGCGAGGCGATGGCGCTGCGCCGCGCCGTGTTCTGCGAGGAGCAGGGCGTGTTCGAGGGCGACGACCTCGACGCGATCGACCCGCAGGCGCAGACGCTGGTGGCGCTGTCGCAGATGGGCGGCATGCCCGACCAGGTGGTGGGCACCGTGCGCATCCACCAGGCCGAGCCCGGCCTGTGGTGGGGCTCGCGCCTGGCCGTGCATGCCGCCTTCCGCCACCACGGCCGCATCGGCGCGACGCTCATCCAGCTGGCGGTGGCCAGCGCGCACGCCCGCGGCTGCCGCGTGTTCCTGGCCCACGTGCAGCAGCAGAACGTGCCGCTCTTCGAACGGCTGCACTGGCAGGCACTGAAGGAAGAGACGCTGCACGGCCGGCCGCACATGCTGATGCAGGCCGACCTGTCGCACTACCCGCCGTGCCTCGATGTCTATACAGGTTACGTGAGCCGCAGCGGCGCAGGCCGGAGGCCGGCATGACGCCCGCCGAGCGCCTGTGCATCGCGCTGCGCGAGAGCCGCGGCTTTGCCCACAAGCGCGGCATCGGCGACGCGATGGCCGCATTGTCGAACGCCGCTGCGGTGCCGCCCGGGCTGCTCGGCGTGCCCAACGGCGACGACTGCGCCGCGATCGCCGACGGGGCCGGCGGCCACCTGCTGCTGGCGATCGAGGGCTTCGTCGAGGACTTCGTCGAGCAGGAGCCCTGGTTCGCCGGCTACTGCGGCGTGATGGTCAACGTGAGCGACGTGTATGCGATGGGCGGTCGGCCGATCGCGGTGGTCGATGCGCTGTGGAGCGCGGGCACCGAGGCCGCCGGGCCGCTGATGCAGGGCATGGCCGAGGCCTCGCGCCGCTACGGCGTGCCGGTGGTCGGCGGCCACAGCAACCATCGCAGCGCGCGGTCACAGCTGTCGGTGGCCATCCTCGGCCGCGCGCAGCGGCTGCTCAGCAGCTTCGACGCCCGGCCCGGCGACGTGCTGCTGGCCGCCGTCGACCTGCGCGGCCACTGGCAGGAGCCGTATCCGTACTGGAACGCCTCCACCGAGGCGCCGGCCGAACGACTGCGCGGTGATCTCGACGTGCTGCCCGCATTGGCCGAAGCCGGCCTGGCCGACGCGGCCAAGGACATCAGCATGGCCGGCGCGATCGGCACCGCGCTGATGCTGCTCGATTGCTCGCAGGCCGGCGCCTGCATCGATGCCGACGCGGTGCCGCGGCCCCGCAGCATCGCGGCCGACGACGATGCCGCCATGCTGCGCTGGCTGACCGCCTTCCCCAGCTACGGCTTCGTGCTCAGCGTGCGGCCCGCGCAGGCGGATGCGGTGCGCGAGCGCTTCGCGGCGCGCGGCATCGCCTGCGCGGCGATCGGCCACGTCACCGCAGCGCCGCAGGTGCGGCTGCGGCACCGCGACGGCGAGGCGCTGCTGTGGGACCTGGGCGAGCGGCCGTTCATCCTTGCGCCGCGGGAGGCGGGCCATGGCTGAACACGCTGCGCGGCGCATCGCGCTGCTGACACATTCGGTGAACCCGCGCGGCGGCGTGGTGCACGTGCTGGAACTCGGCCGTGCGCTGCAGGCCGCGGGCCATGAGGTCACGCTGATCGCGCCCGCCGCACGCGGCCAGCGTTTCTTCCGTGAGACGCCTTGCCGCGTGTCGCTCGCACCGCTGGTGCCGCAGGCCGATGGCACGGCGCTCGCGGACGGCGTGCGCGCACGCATCGACGCCGTGCGGTCGCACCTGCGGGCGCTGCTGCGGCACCAGCACTTCGACGTGCTGCACGCGCACGACGGCATCGGCGCCAACGCGCTGGCCGATCTGCAGGCCGAGGGCCTGATCGACGGCTACGTGCGCACGGTGCACCACGTCGACCGTTTCGCCGACGCGCAGGTGCAGGCGTGGGAGGAACGCTCGCTGCGCGAGGCGCGGCTGCTGTTGTGCGTGAGCGCGCTGTGGCGCCGGCGGCTGCGCGAGCAGCACGGCCTGGCCGCGCACGAGGTGCGCAACGGCGTGGACCCGGTGCGCTTCTCGGCCGCGCCGCAGCCGGCCGACGCCGCCGTGGCGCACGAGCTCGGGCTGTGGCTGGCGGATGCCGAAGCCGCGCCCCGGCCCGCCGCCGGCGGACGGCCGGCCTCGCCCCTCGTGCTCACGGTGGGCGGCATCGAGCAGCGCAAGAACACGCGCCGCACGCTGCAGGCCTTCGCCCGCCTGCGACGGCAGCTGCCGCGCGCGCAGCTGGTCGTGGCCGGCGGCGCGAGCGTGCTCGACCATGCCGGCGAAGTCGCCGCCTTCCATGCGGAAGCTGCCGCGGCGGGCCTGGCCATCGGCCCGGGCCGGCCCGTCGTGCTGCTCGGTCCCGTGCCCGATGCCGGGATGCCCGCGCTCTACCGCAGCGCCGACGTGCTGGCGATGCCGTCGCTGCTGGAAGGCTTTGGCCTGGCCGCGCTGGAGGCGCTGGCCTGCGGCACGCGTGCCGTGGTGTCGCGCATCGCTCCGTTCACCGAGCACTTCGGCGACGGCGACGTGCACTGGGCCGACCCGCTCGACGCCGACTCGATCGCCGATGCGCTGCGCGCGGCGGTGGCGCTGGGCCGGCGCGCACCGCCCGCGGTCTGCAGCCGCTTCGGCTGGGCCGAGAGCGCGCAACACCACCTGGCGCTGTATGGCAGCCCGGTGCGCGATACGGCACCTGCGCGCGAAGCCGCCTGACCGATCTTCCATTCAGCCCGACCCGAGACCGCCATGCCTGCCATGCACTACCGCCTCCGCTGGCCCGATGCCAGCGAATCGACCTGCTATTCGCCGTCGCTGGTGATCCGCGACTACTTCGAGCCCGGCGGCAGCTACGCGCTGCCCGAGTTCCTGCGCCGCGTGCGCGAGGCCACGCAGATCGCCTCCGACCGCGTGGCCGCGAAGTACGGCTTCGCGTGCTCGCGTGCCGCCGACCAGCTCGACGTCATCGAGGCGCAAGCCGCGCGCTTCACCGACCAACCCGACGCCCGCGTGCAGATGCTGGCCTTCCAGGAGTAGCCCGCCATGTCCCATCCCACCACCGCAGCCGTTCCCCACCACCGCGTCGTCATCGTCGGCGGCGGGCAGGCGGGGCTGTCGATGAGCGCCTGCCTGTCGGCCGCCGGCGTCGAGCACGTCGTGTTCGAGAAGCACACCGCCATGCACGTGTGGCGCACGCAGCGCTGGGACAACTTCTGCCTCGTCACGCCCAACTGGCAGTGCGCGCTGCCGGGCCACCCGTATGCCGGCAACGATCCGCACGGCTTCATGAAGAAGGACGAGATCGTCGCGTGGCTCGACGGGTTCCGCCGCAAGGTGGATGCACCGCTGCGCGAGGGCGTGGCGGTGCAACGGGTGCGGCCCCGCGCCTCGGGCGGCTTCGACGTGCAGTACGCGCAGGGCGGCGACACGCTGCACTGCACCGCCGACCACGTGGTCGTCGCCTCGGGCGGCTACCACGTGCCCATCGTGCCGCGCATGGCCGAGCGCCTGCCGGCCGACGTGCTGCAGCTCCACTCCGAGCAGTACCGCAACGCCGCGGCGCTGCCCGAAGGCGCGGTGCTCGTGGTGGGTTCGGGCCAGTCGGGCGCGCAGATCGCTGAAGACCTGCACCTGGCCGGCCGCCGCGTGCTGCTGGCCGCGGGCGACGCGCCGCGCTGCGCGCGCTTCTACCGCGGCCGCGACGTGGTCGACTGGCTGGCCGACATGGGCTACTACGAGATGCCGGTCGAGAAGCACCCGCTGCGCGAGGGCGTGCGCGACAACACCAACCACTACGTGACCGGCCGCGACGGCGGGCGCGACATCGACCTGCGCCGCTTCGCCGCCGAAGGCATGCAGCTCTTCGGCGCGATGGAGGGCGTGGACGGCACCACGCTGCGCTTCAAGCCCAACGTGGCCGAGGTGCTCGACCGCGCCGACGCGGTCTACAACAGCATCAACGCCAGCATCGACCAGTACATCGCCCGCGAAGGCATCGACGCGCCGCCGGGCGGCCGCTACGAGCCGGTGTGGGCGCCGGCGGAAGAGCGCGGCCAGATCGACCTGCGCGAGGCCGGCATCGCAGCCATCGTCTGGTGCATCGGCTTCGCCCCCGACTTCGGCTGGCTCGATGCGCCCGTCTTCAACGGCCGCGGGCAGCCCCAGCACCATCGCGGCGTCACCGCGCTGCCCGGGCTGTTCTTCCTGGGGCTGCCGTGGCTGCACACCTGGGGATCGGGCCGCTTCTCGGGCATCGCACGCGATGCGCAGCATCTCGCGGGGCTCATCGCTCAACGGCCGCAGCAGGCGGCGGCCGGCGTGCCCGCGGCGCGCGCCGCGATCGCGCTGGCCTGAACCACCCGCTCAGGCGATCGGCCCCGCCGGCGCTGCCACGGGCGCCACCGGCCGGCCGGCCTGGCGCCGGCGCTGGCGTTCGCGCTTGACGGCATACATGTTCTGGTCGGATCGCTGGATCAGCGTGTCGGCGTCGTCGTAGGCCTCGGGCCCGGCCTGGGCCACGCCGTGGCTCACGCCGATGCCGATGCGCTCCAAGGCCGGCAGCAGGCGCCTCAGGTAGTGCTCGCGCACCTGGTCCTCGGTGCAGTTGGGCAGGATCACGAAGAACTCGTCGCCGCCGTAGCGAAAGCAGCCGTCCTCCAGCCGGGAGTTGGCCAGGATGGCGGCGCCCGCGGCGCTGAGGATCTCGTTGCCGCGCTGGTGGCCGTGCAGGTCGTTGACGCGCTTGAAATCATCCAGGTCGAGGAACACCACCGACAAAGGCTCGCCGCGGCGCTGCGCGCTGCTCAGCGCCTTGCACAGCGTTGAGCGCAGGGTGCTGGGGTTGTTGAGCCCGGTGAGCTGGTCGGTGGCCGACAGGGCCTCGAGGTGCCGCACGGTCTGCCGCAGCCGCGACACCTCGCTGTACGAACGCAGCGCCGTCAGCACCGCGCCGTAGAGGCGGTTCGCGTCGGTGGTCGACTTGTCGAGGTAGGTGTTGATGTCGTACTCCGCCAGGGCGGTGCGCTCGGGCGTCAGGCCCGGCTGGCCGGTGCGCAGGATGATGCGCATCGCGGGGTCGTCGAGTTCGTTGCGGATGCGCTCGACCAGCGCCAGGCCGTCGCTGTCGGTCTCCATCACCACGTCGATCAGCGCGACGGCGATGTCGGGTACGCGGCGCAGCGTGGCCCAGGCGTCGGCGAGGTTCTCCGCGGTGTGGAACTCCACGCCGCGGTGGCGGAAGCGCAGGTCCGACAGCGCCATGCGTGTCATCAGGTGGACGAGCGGTTCGTCGTCGACGATGAGGATTTTCCACGGAGGGAGCGGCGCATCGGCGGCGGTCGCTGCGGGGGTGCTCGGCGGCTTGAACATGGTCGGGCGGCGCGGGCGCGTGGGATGGCCGCCTCAATGCAGGCCGGCGGGCGCGACGGCCGCGGCGGCAGCCGCCTGCGTGCCGTCGGGGTAGCGCGCCAGCACGTCGAGCACGGCGTCCATCTCGGCCAGCAGGCAGTCGACGAGCTGCGGGTCGAAGTGGCGGCCGCGTTCGTCGCGCAGCAGCTGCAGCACGCGGTCCATCGGCCACGCCGGCTTGTAGCAGCGCGCGTGCGCGAGGGCGTCGAACACGTCCACCAGCGCGACGATGCGCGCGAAGATGTGGATCTCCTCGCCGCGCAGCCCGCGCGGGTAGCCGGTGCCGTCGTACTTCTCGTGGTGCTGGCCGGCGATGATCGCGGCCGCGCGCAGCATGGGCCGGGTCGAGCGGCCGAAGACCTCCTCGCCGATACGGGCATGCTCCTTCATGCACACCCACTCGTCGTCTGTGAGCGGGCCCGGCTTGAGCAGGATGCTGTCCGGGATGGCCACCTTGCCGACGTCGTGCATCGGGGACGCCGCGAGGAGCAGGCTGCAATGCTCCTCGTCCAGCCCGGCCGCGGCACCGAGCAGCGCCGACAGGTGGGCCACGCGGCGCACGTGGTTGGCGGTCTCCTTCGACCGCGTCTCGACCACGTCGCCCAGCGTCGCGATGATCTCGGCCTGGGTCTCGCGCACCTCGCGGTCGAGGTACAGGTTCTCGAAGGCGATCGAGATGTTCTTCGAGAAGATGTCGAGCAGCCGCATGTCGACCGCGCCGGCGCCCTGCACGCCGTCGAGGTAGATGAGGTTGGTGACGCCGCTGCGGGTGGGGAAGTAGCCCACGAAGGTGTCGCCGTCGAAGGCCGAGCGCTGGCGCGCCATGCAGGCCTGCAGCCGCTGCGCGACCTGCGGCGACAGCGGATCGGCCTGCGGGTCGTCGAAGCGGCCCGCCTTGGCCAGCACCTCGAAGCCGCTGCCGGTCTGCATGACGCTCACGCCGTGGGCGCGCACGATCATCGACTGGTGGGCCCCGGCGAGCATCGCGCTGAGCTGGCGCAGCAGGCCGCTGGCGAACAGCCGCAGCGAGCGCTGCTCGAACAGGTTGGACGTGGCCTCGATCACGGTCTCCAGGCCGTCGCGGTAGCACTCCAGCTGCCGGCGCGAGCGCTCCAGCGTCACCAGGCCGTCGTAGGCGCGCAGCGCGGCCAGCGTCGAGGTGTAGAGCTTGTCCGCCGACGCCTGCGTCTTGTTCATGTAGTCGTTGATCTCGAAGTCGCGGATCACCTGGCGTTCCGGCGCCATGCCCGGCTGCCCCGTGCGCAGGATGATGCGCATGTTGCGGTCGCCCAGCACGTTGCGGATGTGGGTGACGAGATCGAGCCCGGCGTGGTCCGTTTCCATCACGACGTCGATGAACGCGAGCGCGATGTCGGTCGTGGCGGCGAGCAGCTCGCGTGCCTCGGCGGCGCTCGTGGCGCCCAGGAAGGCCAGCGGCCGGCCGAGGTACTCGAAGTCGCTCAGCGTGAGCCGGGTGATCGAGTGCACTTCGGCGGCATCGTCGACGACCAGCACGCGCCAGGGGGGCACGGCGGCGGCCGGGGCGTCGGGCGAGGGAGCGGGTTTCTTGAACATGGGCAGGCTCAGGTCGTCGGCAGTTGCTTCGGCAGCCGCAGCGTGAACGCGCATCCTTCGCCGGGCGCCGTCTGCAGCGCGATGCTGCCCAGCAGCTGCTGGCGGACCAGGTTGTAGGCGATGTGCATCCCGAGGCCGCTGCCGCCGTTCTGGCGGTTGGTGGTGAAGAAGGGCTCGTAGACGCGGCGGGCCACGGACTCGGGCATGCCCTTGCCGTTGTCGGCATAGGTGAGCACGATGTCCTGCCCGTCCTCCTGCACGGCGATGCGGATGGCGGGCTCGCGGGTGCCGGCGTCGAAGGCGTGGGTGACCGAGTTGTTGATGAAGTTGGACAGCAGCTGCGACCACGCGCCGGGGTAGCTCGTGACCTCGAGCTGGCGGTCGCAGTCGACGTGCACGGCCACCTTGCCGTTGCGCAGCGCCGGGTGGTGGGTGAGCACCACGTCGTCGATGTACTGGCGCACGCCGAAGCGGCGCAGCTCGTCGCTGCCCTGGTCCACCGCCACCAGCTTGAAGCTGCGCACCAATGCCGCCGCCTTCTCCAGGCTGACGCAGATGGACCGCGCAAGCTCCCTGGAATCGACGAGGAAGCGCTCGAACTGCGCCTCCTCCAGTTCGCCGGCGCGAAAGCGCGTCTCCAGCTGCTGGACCATGTAGGCGAAGTGGGAGGCGCCGGTCAGCCCCAGGCCGACGGGGGTGTTGATCTCGTGCGCGATGCCGGCCACCAGGCCGCCGAGTGCCGCCATCTTCTCAGACTCGACCAGGCTCTGCTGCGCCAGGTGCAGCTGCTCGATCGACTGCGCCAGCGCCGCGTTGGACTGCTGCAGTGCGGCGGTGCGCTGCTCCACCTGGGATTCGAGGTTCTTGTTGAGGGCGTCGAAGGCGCCGACGGTGGCGGCCACTTCCTGCAGCAGGCCGTTGATCGCCGAGGAGATCACGTCGAGTTCGTCGGGCTCGCCGGGCTTGACGGGCAGCGGCCGCACTTCGGGATCCTTGGGGTTGATCTGGCCGGCACGCCGGGCGATCTCGAACAGCGGGCGCGACAGGATGCGGTCGAAGTGCCGGCGCAGCAGCAGCACGAGCACCGCGGTCTTGATCGCCGCCGTCAGCGCGGCAAACAGCAGCACGCCCTGCAGGCGGTGGAGGATGACGCTGCTGTTCGACTGGATCTCCAGCGTGCCCAGCGCGACCGGCGGCGCGCTTCCGCTGGCATGCACCAGCGGCATCGACGACGAGAAGGTGCTGATCGGCAGCAGGTGCCGCTGCTTGCGCGCTTCACCGGACGACGCCTCGCTGACGATCTCGCCCTCCGGCCCGGTGACGGTGACGCGGCTGACGCTGGGCATCTCCAGCATGCCGACGACGGCGGCGTCGAGCTGCCGGCGGTCCATGTGCCAGAGCGCGTAGCCGACGCTGCGCTCGAAGGTCCGCTGCAGCATCGAGAGTTCGGCCATGATGCCTTGGCGGTGGCTGCGATACTGAAGCGCCATGTCTGCAGCAAAGATGGCCATCGTCACCAGGATGTAGATGGACAGCACGCGTTGCAGCAGGTGATTCGAAATGGACCTCGTGGCACGGTGGAGGTGCTACTGTGGCGACAATATCATTTCGTTCATTTGTGCTTGGAACTTGAGCCGAATTTGCGGAATTTGCCGGGATGGACGCGGTCCGTAGGCCGGTTCCGACGGCGCAATGCGCCGGTGCGGGCTGCCTTGCGGAACCGATTCGGTATCCACTCGAGGTCCGAGCCTCGCCACGCGGAGAACACCCATGGCCCTGACGCACAGCAAGCCGCCCGCCGCCGCCCCCGCGCAGCGGCGCCATTTCTCGATGATCCGGGACTTCCAGCTCGCCGATTTCTTCACCCTGGGCAATGCGGCCTGCGGCGTCGCCTCGGTGCTGTTCGCGATGCGCTACCTGCAGCTCGGCGACGTGCGCCACTTCTGGCTGGCTGCCGCGATGGCGCCCGCCGCGCTGCTGTTCGACGTGCTCGACGGGCGCATCGCCCGGTGGCGCCGGCAGTCGTCGGCGCTCGGGCGGGAGCTGGATTCGCTGGCCGACGTGGTCTCGTTCGGCGTGGGGCCGGCGGCGCTGGGC
Source organism: Aquincola agrisoli (assembly GCF_036621135.1). Taxonomy (NCBI): domain Bacteria; kingdom Pseudomonadati; phylum Pseudomonadota; class Betaproteobacteria; order Burkholderiales; family Sphaerotilaceae; genus Aquincola; species Aquincola agrisoli. The sequence continues at coordinate 75,601 of NZ_JAZIBG010000003.1, read as the reverse complement.
TTCGCGGCCGGGCTGCAGGGCGGCTGGGATGCCGCAGCGCTGGTGTATTTCGTGTGCTGCGGCGTCAGCCGGCTGGCACGGTACAACGTGACCGCCGAGTCGCTTTCGGGGGGCGGCGACAAGGTCGCCTATTTCGAGGGCACGCCGATTCCCACGAGCGTGCTGCTCACCGCGGTGCTGGCGGTGGCGATGTGGCAGGGTCGCGTGGGCGAGGCCCTGTGGGGCGGGGCCTGGGTGCTGGGCCCCTGGGTGCTGCACCCGCTGTCGCTGCTGTTCGTGCTCTCCGGCACGTTGATGGCCAGCAAGACCCTGCGGATTCCGAAGCTCTGACCGGCCATGCCGCGGCGCGCAGGCGGCGCCGCGGCAGGGGAGGGCGCTTACTCGTCGCGGCCGCCGAAGATGCCCAGCAGCGCGAGCAGCGACTGGAACACGTTGTAGAGGCTGAGGTACACGCCGAGCGTGGCGGTGATGTAGTTGGTCTCATAGCCGTCCTGCACACGCTTCAGGTCGTGCAGGATGAAGGCCGAGAAGATGCCGATGGCCAGCACCGACAGCGTGATCATCAGCGCGCTGGACTGGATGAAGAAGTTGGCGATGCCGGCGACCAGCAGCATGATCATGCCGATGAAGAGCCACTTGCCCATCGAGGTCAGGTCGCGCTTGATGATCGACGACAGCGAGGCCATGCCCAGGAAGATCGCGCCGGTGCCTGCGAAGGCCGTCATGATCAGGCTGGCGCCGTTGGCCAGGCCGAGCACGCTGCCCACCAGCCGCGACAGCATCAGCCCCATGAAGAACGTGAACGCCAGCAGCATCGGCACGCCGGCGGCGGAGTTCTTGGTCTTCTCGATCGCGAACATGAAGCCGAAGGCGCCGACGAGGAACACGATGAGGCCGATGCCCGGCGACATCGCGCGCGCGATGCCGGTCGACACGCCGATCCAGGCGCCCAGCACGGTGGGCACCATCGACAGCGCGAGCAGCCAGTAGGTGTTGCGCAGGACGCGGTTGCGTTCGGCGACGGAGGTGCCGGCGGTGCCGGCCTGGTAGGTGGGGAAGGTCTGGTTCATGGCAGTTTCCTTGGGGGGAACGAAGGTGGGTGGGGGGTCAGGCGGCGGCCTCGGCCGCCTTGCGCCGCTTGCCGCGGGAACGGATGTTGAGCGCCTCGACGGCGAGGGAGAACGCCATCGCCGCGTAGATGTAGCCCTTGGGCACGTGCATCTCGAAGGCTTCGGCGGTCAGTGCCATGCCCACCATCACGAGGAACGCGAGCGCGAGCACCTTGACGGACGGATGGCGGTCGACGAACTCGCCGATCGGCTTCGCGGCGACCAGCATCACGCCGACCGAGGTGACCACGGCGGCGACCATCACGCCGATCTGGTCGACCATGCCGACCGCGGTGATCACCGAGTCGAGCGAGAACACGATGTCGATGACCGCGATCTGGCCGATGATGCTCCAGAAGAGGCGATTGCCGGCCGCCTTGACGGCGGCCGTGTCCGTCGGGGGCGGGCCGTCCTGCTCCGGCGCCTCCACCTCGACGAAGATCTCGTGCGAGGCCTTGTAGAGCAGGAACAGGCCGCCCAGCAGCAGCACGATGTCCCGGCCGCTGATGCCCTGGCCCAGCACGTTGAACAGGTCCGCCGTCAGGCTCATGACCCAGCTCAGCGAGAACAGCAGCAGCAGCCGCGAGACCATCGCGAAGCCCAGGCCGAGGCGCCGCGCCTTGTCGCGAACTTCCGGCGGCAGCCGGCCGACGAGGATGGAGATGAAGATGATGTTGTCCACGCCCAGGACGATTTCCAGGGCGGTCAGCATCGCGAAGGCGATCCAGATGTTGGGGTCTAGCAGGGCGTCCATGATGGGAAGCGGCAGCGAAGCCGCGCAGTACCGGCCGCAGTGCGGAATGCAAGGGGCCGGCGGGTGCCAGCGGCCAGGGCCGCGGCAGCGTCAGTCGCGGATCCCGGGCGCGGCGGGCGGCCGCTGGAGTCCGTCAAGGTAGGGGGCCAGCCAGGCGGCGGTGGCGTAGGGGCGCGGGCGCCCCATCGTCAGCGTGGGCGCGTCGGCCGCGGGACGGACCGGCAGCAGCGCGGGCACGTCGGCCGCGCCCTCCGCGTGGAGCTGCACGAAGGGCTTCTCGCCCGGCGGGTCGCCGGCGGCACGCTCGTGGCCCGGCGAGCCTTGCTCCACCCCGGCCAGCGACGTTTCCACCTGTGCCGCCGCCTCGGGGGCGGCGGCCGCGGCCACGGGTTCCGGCGCGGCAAGGCCGAACCAGAACAGCATGAACGCGACGAAGAAGGTGAGGACGCGCGGAAGCATCGAACGCTGATTGTAGAAGCGCGCGGCGCCAGCGCTGCCGGCGGGGGCGTCGGCGGCTTGTGCGCCTGCACCTACGCACGGTGGCCTATGATGACCGTCATGGAATCGGTGCCGCCCGCCATGCAACCAAAGCGTAGCCGCCGCGAGGTGACGCACGACCGCATCGTCGAGACGGCGGCGCGGGCGATCCGGCGCGCCGGCTATGCGGGCGTCGGGGTGGCCGACATCATGAGGGAGGCCGGCCTGACCCACGGCGGCTTCTATGCGCACTTCGCGTCGCGCAACGCGCTGCTCGCCGAGGCGATCGAGCGTGCCGGCCGCGACAGCGCCGCCCGGCTCGACGAGCGGACGGCGGCCCGGCTCGCACGGGGGGCCAGCCCGTTGCGCGCGCTGGTCGAGCTGTACCTGGCCGACGCCCACCTGGCCTCCACCGAGCAGGGCTGCCCGGTCGCGGCCCTGGTCTCGGAGATGCCGCGCCAGGCGCCCGAGGTGCAGGAGGCCTCGGTCGCGCGTGTGCAGAAGCTCGTGGAACGGGTGCGGGCCGCGCTGCCGCCCGGCGTGCCCGAGGACCGTGCACCGGTGATCGCCGGCACCCTGGTGGGCAGCCTGCAGATCGCGCGCGCGCTGGGCGACAACGCGCGTGGCCGGGCCGTGCTGGCGGCGGCCCGCAAGGCGCTGATCGCCGACCACGACAAGCCCTGAGCCGGCCCGCCGCGCTCGATCCGCCCGCCTTCAGGCGGCCGCGCAGGCCTGCGGCATGCCGACCCCGCGTTATTCCCCAGTTCCATTTGACAGAACGTCGATCTATTATTGGGAACCTTTCGACTACCCCTGACGGTTGCGTCCCCTGCATGCCCAAACGTGCTGCCATGCCTTCGGTTGCCGACGAACGCGCTGCGCCTGGCGGATCGGCCGGTGTCGATCGGGCGTTGACGCTGCTGTCCGCGTTCAGCACGGCGCAGCCCTCGCTGTCGCTCACGCAGCTGGCGGAGCGATGCCGCCTCTACAAGAGCACCGTGCTGCGCCTGCTCGCTTCGCTGGAACATGCTCGCGTGGTGATGCGCCATGCCAATGGCCGCTACGTGCTGGGCCCGGAGATCGCGCGGCTCAATGCGGTGTACGCCGCGTCGTTCTCGCTGGAGGCCGTGGTCGTGCCGGCGCTGAAGGAGCTGACCAGCGCCACGCTGGAGAGCGCGGCCTTCCATGTGCAGCAGGGCGACATGCGCCTGTGCCTGTACCGCGTGGACTCGCCGCATCCCGTGCGCGACCATGCGCGCGCCGGTGACCTGATGCCGATGGACCGCGGCTCCGGCGGCCGCATCCTGCAGGCCTTCTCGGGCGCCCCCGGGCCGCTGTTCGACCGCATACGCCGCGACGGCGTCGTGGTGATGCGCGGCGACCGCGTGCCCGAGCTGGCGGGCATCTCCGCGCCGGTGTTCCAGGTCACCGGCGAACTGGCCGGCGCGGTCACGCTGACGATGCCGGTGCACCGCCTGGTGCCCGACCACGCGAAGGATGTGCTGGCCGCCGCGCGCCGCATCACCGCATCGCTGGGCGGCAGCTTTCCTCCGGGCACAGGACGCTGATCCGGGGAAGTCATCGTTCGTGGGGGGCGGACGATGCAATCGTGTTCTGCAGGATAGAACTCCTGAGGCCGACACTGATTGACACCTCGAAGTCGGTTCATATACTTCTTTTGCCAAGAACAAAACGGCGTTCTATTAAACAGAACTGCTGGGCGCGGGGCGGGCCCGTGTCGCAAGACGTCTTGGAGGAGTCAACCTACTCCGTTCATCGGAAGGAAACATCATGCAGAGGAGTCAAGGAATGGTGAATTTGGTCAAGCTGTCGGGCGCTGTGGCCGGCGTGGCGATGATGGGCCTGTCGAGCGGAGCGATGGCTCAGGCCGGCAATGGCCCGAAGGGCTTTTTCGATCCGATCTACAACGTCTGCCGCGGCCTCGACCCGGCCTGCTACAGCGACTGGGGCCGCGTGCGCCAGAACAAGGTGCTGATCTATTCGCGCACCGCGGGCCCGCGCCACGCCAACCTGGGCCCGGCCCTGCCGGCCGGCCTGAACCCCACGCTGGATCCCACCCGCAACATCGCTCAGCATCACCTGAAGCGCCTGCTGAACGACGAGGGCATCGAGGTCGACTGGACCGAGGACGTCACGCGCCTGAACAGCCTGAACAACTACAAGGCCGTGATCTTCCTGAGCACGTCGCGTGACACGATGACCGACCACGCCAAGACGGCGGCGGGCGGCACCCAGGTCGATGCGGCGAAGACCTCGCTGCGCAAGTACATCCAGGGCGGCGGCGGCTTCGTGGCCATCCACAACGCATTCGGCACGGAATACAACTGGCCCTGGTACGAAGGCCTGCTGGGCAACGCCAACTTCTACGACCACGGCGCGAACCAGAACGGCGACATCGTGTTCGTCAACAAGACCGACGTCTCCACCGCCGGCCTGCCGACCCGCGTCGGCTTCAAGGACGAGTGGTACACGCTGGTGCCGTTCCCGACCAACGTGCGCTTCCTGGCGACCGTCGACACCGAGACGCTGGCCGTCAAGCGTGCGACCGGCGGCCATCCGGGCCATGGCAAGTTCCATCCGGTGAGCTGGTGCCAGTACTACGACGGCGGCAAGTCGTGGGTCACCACGCTGGGCCACGATTCCAACGCCTTCCTGCCGGCCGACCAGATCAACACGGCGCAGTTCAAGGTGGAGGGTGCGATGGCCTTCCAGAAGCACGTCGTCAACGGCATCAAGTCGGTGATGGGCCTGGTGCCCTTCTGCAAGTAAGAAGAGTGCGCTTGGGCCCGGGGACGGGCCCGGTTCCGGCCCGGAGGCCTGCGGCTCCCGGGCCTTTTTCATTCCGACCTGCTGCCGCACGACCGATGATCCCGCGCTTACCCATGCCCGGCTTGCGCCGCCTGCGCCGCGGCGCGCTGCTGTTGCTGCTGTCCGCCGCCGGCCTCGCGCAGGCGCAGCTGCAAGGCCCCTCCGTCACCCGGCGCCCGGCGGCGTTCGAGACGCATCTGCTCTTCGCCGGGAGCGACGACGTGCACGGCCACGAGCTGTGGCGCACGGACGGCACCCCTGCCGGCACGCGCCTGGTGCGGGACGTCCAGCCCGGCGCCGGCGGTGCATACCCCGGCGAGCTGCTGCGGGTGGGCAACCGGGCGTTCTTCACCGCGGACGACGGCCGCACGGGCCTGGAGTTGTGGACGACGGACGGAACGCCGGAAGGCACGCGCATCGTCAAGGACCTGCGGCCGGGCCCCGAAGGTTCCATGCCCGGCGCGTTGATCGAATTCGACGGCGACCTGTTCTTCGTCGCCGACGATGGCGAGTCGGGCTTCGAACTGTGGCGCACCGACGGCACGGCGCAAGGCACGCGGCGGGTGGCCGACATCTGGCCGGGCATGCATGCGTCGATGCCGCGCGTGCTGACGGTGGTGGGCAAGCGCCTGCATTTCATCGCCGACGACGGCCGCCACGGCGCGGAGCTGTGGGTCAGCGACGGCACCGCGCGCGGCACGCGCCTCGTGGCCGACCTGAATCCGGGGCATGCGCTGACGCGGTTCGACAGCCTGTTCGCGGCGGGCGAGACCCTCTACTTCGTGGCGCACGACGAGGCCCATGGTGCCGAGCTGTGGGCCACCGACGGCTCCCCCGCAGGCACGCGCCTGGTGAAGGACATCCGCATGGGGATCAACGGGTCCGCGCCGCGGGACCTGGTCCGCATCGGCGGCACGCTGTACTTCGGCGCCCATGACGGCCGCGCCGGCGCGGAGCTGTGGAAGAGCGACGGCACCGAGGCCGGCACGGTGATGGTCAAGGACGTCGATCCGCGCCGCTATCGGCAGTCGGCGCCGCGCGAACTGACGGCCGTGGGCGATGCGCTGTATTTCATCGCCGACGACGCCGAGGGCACGGCGCTCTGGCGCAGCGACGGCAGCGCGGAGGGCACGGTGGCGGTCAAGCGCCTGCCGACTGTCGCGACGCCTTCGCAGCCCACCGGCCTGACCCGTTTCAAGGAAGGGGTCGTCTGGGCGTGGCCCGACGGCGAGACCGGCCTCAGGGCCTGGCGCAGCGACGGCATCGAGGCCGGCACCCGGCCGATCGAGGGCGTGCCCGGTGCCAAGGCGTCGCCGCCGCGGCACTTCATGGCCTTCGGAGACGCGCTGGTGTTCGTCGCGGACGATGCCGCCGGCGTGTCGCGGCTGTGGTTGCTGGACAAGGAAGGCGCGAGGCCGCTGCTCGCGCAGAAGGCCGCTTCGCGGGCTGCCGAGTAGGCACCGGAGGCGGACGTGCCGCGGCTACGGCGCCGCGTCGCCCGGCGCAGGTACCTTGCGCAGGCCGCCGGCCGCATCGAGGCGCCACAGCGACGTGAAGCCTCGTGCGTCGTCGGCCGCGAAGAACACCGCATCGCCCACGCGAGCGTAGTCGTGCGGGAAGGAGCCGCCGCTGCCTTCGTTCAGGTCCTCCACCATCACGGTGCTGGCCGCCGTGCCGTCGCTCTTCCACAGTTCGATGCCGTTGCGGCCGTCGTCCGCCGCGAAGAAGAGCGTGCTGCCCATCGCCGCGAGGTGGCGCGGCCTGGCGCCCTGCGCGCCGGGCAGGATGTCCTTGACCATCACCGTGCCGGCGCCGGTGCCGTCGCTGACCCAGAGTTCGGTCCCGCCGGCGCTGTCGTGCGCGACAAAAAAGAGCCGGTCCCGTACCACGGTGAGGAGTCGCGGTGCGGAACTGGCGGAACCGGGCTGGATGTCCAGCACGCCCAGCGGGCGCGTGGTGTGGAGGGTGCGCGGAAGCCCCCCTGTCCTGTCTTCGCTGTAGCGAAATGTTCTTCTCTGCAGAATCGTGTTCCATTCGTCGGACGGGGCGCAGTATCGTGGGCGGGCTCGGCGCCTGTCAATTGCGTGCCACTGGGGCTTGCCCTGAGAGCTCCCGATCCGGGCTGCACAAACCGCGCGCCCACCATGAAGAAGGGCGCCTTGCGGCGCCCTTCGGCCTGTGTCCGTGCGGGGCAGGTCAGGCGCGGCGGCGGCGCATCCAGGCCAGCAGGCCCAGGCCGGCGCCCATCAGGGCGTAGGAGCCGGGCTCGGGCACCGGGCTGATCGTCAGCGTGAGGCTGCCGAAGCGATTGACCTCGTCGTGGTACAGCTTGTCGGCGACCAGGCTCAGCTGGCCGTCCTGGAAGGCGGTGTACTGCTCGACCGTGAAGGTGTAGCTCCAGCTCTGGGCGCCGGCGCCGGGCAGCCAGCAGGTGCTGCTGTAGTCGCAGGTGGCCACCGTGATGCCGTCGGCGTACAGGTCGCCGAGGGCGGTGTGGTCGTTGGGCCAGCCGCCCGTGCCGAAGGTGCCCGACAGCACCACGCTGCCGATCTCGCTGATGTTGCTGAACAGCGAGGCGTCGAAGAAGAAGGTGCCCACCGCTTCCAGGCTCGCCGTGCCGAAGCCGCCGTTGTGATCGGGCAGCGTGACGACGGTGACGGCCTGGGCGGATGCGCCGGCTGCCACCAGGGCTGCTGCGATGGCCGCGGATTTGAAGGTTTTCGCGATGCTCATGGGTGGGTACTCCTCGCTGGTTGCGTGATGCCGGAGCCTGAGATGGTTCCAGTCTGCCCGGAGCTTAGAGGCGGATACGTTCTGTCGCACGTGGGGGTTTCCTTGTTGACTTTCGCGAACACCCCTCTCAGAATCGGAACAACGTTCTGTTGAACGCAACGAGAGGCGAGCCTTCGGAACACCCCGCTGGAGCTCGTGCCCCCATACCCCGTCGAAGGAGACGTTTCCGTGAAGATCCTCCCATCCCGCTTTGCTCCGTGGCTGCTGGTCGCAGCCCTGTTGTCCGCCGGCGCCGTCAGCGCGCAGGACATCCAGGAGCGGACGATCAAGTTCGGTCACCTGAACAACGCCGACCACCCCATGAGCATGGGGGCCAAGAAGTTCGCCGAGATCGTCGCAGCCAAGAGCGGCGGCAAGCTGACCGTGAGGGAGTACCCCGCGTCGCAGCTGGGCAACGAGCTGCAGCAGCAGTCGGCACTGCAGGGCGGCGTGCAGGAGATGACCGCCCCGGCGCCCACGTCGCTGGCCGGCATCGTCAAGGAATTCGGCCTGCTCGACTTCCCGTTCATCGTCAGCAACTTCAAGCAGGCCGACGCGCTGCTCGACGGCCCCGTCGGCAAGGCGCTGCTGGCCAAGCTGCCGGAGAAGGGCCTGGTCGGCCTGGGCTACTGGGACCTCGGGTTCCGCAACGTCACCAACAGCAAGCGCCCCGTGACCAAGGGGGAGGAGCTCGAAGGCCTGAAGCTGCGCGTGATCCCGAACCCCGTGTTCCTCGAGACCTTCAAGACCTTCAAGGCCAACCCGGTGCCGATGCCCTTCGCCGAGCTGTACGGCGCGCTGGAGCAGAAGGCGGTCGACGGCCAGGAGAACCCGTTCTCGGTGATCCTGTCGAACAAGTTCTACGAGGTGCAGAAGTACCTGAGCGCCACCAACCACGTGTACGCGGCCAACATCCTGCTGGTCAGCAAGAAGTTCTGGGACAAGCTGTCGCCCACCGAGCAGAAGATCCTGCAGGACTCGGCCAACGAAGCCATCGTCTGGCAGCGCCAGGTCAGCCGTGACATCGCCGCCAAGGCCGTCGGTGAACTGAAGGCCAAGGGCATGCAGGTCAACGAACTGGCGCCGGCCGAGCTGGCCCGCATGCAGGCGGCCGTGAAGCCGATCTACGACAAGTTCTCGGGCGAGTACGACAAGGCCCTGGTCAGCACGTTCAAGTCGGAACTCGACCGCATCCAGAAGCAGTGATCCGGCTTCCGGAATGACGACCGGCGCGGCGCCCTCAGGTGGCCTTGGGGCGCCGCTTCGCCGCAACGGCCTTGGCGGGTGCTTTCGACCAGGCCGACAGCTCGAGGGCGTCGACGTCGCCCCCGAGCGTCTTGGTCAGCGCCTTGGCATGTTTGAACAGCACCGGTTTCACGCGATCGACACCCAGCGCCTCCAGCCGGTAGCGCGGGCCGGACACGCTGAGCACGCCGAGGAAGCGCTGGTTCACGCTGAACACCGGGCAGGCCATCGCGGCCGTCTCGGCGTCGCGCTCGCCGAACGAGGCGGCGAACAGCTCGCGGCGGATCTCGTCGTACTGCTCGCCGCGCACGCCCTGGAAGGCGCGGATCACGTGGCCGGCGGCGCCGACGGTCAGCGGCAGCCGGTCGCCTTCGTGCACCGAGTCCTGCACGGCGCGCGTCGCGTCGACGCGGTGCAGGCACACACGCTTGTCTCCGTCGCCGATGTAGAACGAGGCGCCTTCCTTCAGCTCCTCGGCGATCCGGCGCAGCACCGGGGGCACGAGGTCGCCGGTGTTGAAGTGGCGCTGGTAGATGGAGCCGAGGTGGAACACCTTGGAGCCCAGCCGGTAACTGCCCTCCTCGCTGCGGTGCACGTAGCCGAACTTTTCAAGCGACTTCGTCAGCCGCAGCACCGTGCTCTTGTAGAGCCCCGTGCGCTTGGAAATGTCCGCCAGGCTGTTTTTCTCGTCGGTGAGGGCCTCCAGGATGGACAGCGCCCGATCGACCGCTGCCACGCCACCTTCATCGCTCATGCATTGCTCCTCGAACGGGCCTTCATTCTTATTGGCGATCCAGTCTAGCAGCGGCGTGCCGGCATCCCGGCGCAAGTATTGGCGCTAACCCCGATAGGTCAATTTACAGAACACAGTTACGCTGAACGGAACGATTGAAGATACGCTCGTCGCCGATCGAACTCAGCGTCCCACCGGTAACGAACGGAGATCCGCATGCCAGAAAACACATTGCCGAAGTACCAGCATTACATCGACGGGGAGGCCGTCGCTCCGGACTCGGGGGAGTACCTGCCCACCGAGAACCCCTTCAGCGGCGAGACCTGGGCGCTGGTGGCGCGCGGGAACGCCCGCGATGCCGACGCCGCCGTCGCGGCGGCCGACCGCGCGTTCGAGACGGGCGCCTGGCCGGCGCTGACGCCGTCGGAGCGCGGCCGCCTGCTGTGGAAGCTCGGCGACCTGATCGTCGCCAACGCCGAGCGGCTGGCGCTGATCGAGCAGCGCGACAACGGCAAGCTCATCGTCGAGGTGGTGGCCCAGGTCAAGTACATGGGCGACTACTTCAAGTACTACGCGGGCCTCGCCGACAAGGTGCAGAGCTCGGTGATCCCCACCGACAAGAAGGGCGTGTTCGCCTACACCCGCTACGAGGCCAAGGGTGTCGTCGCCATCATCACGCCCTGGAACTCGCCGCTGACGCTGACGAGCTGGAAGCTCGCGCCGGCCCTGGCCGCCGGCTGCACCGCGGTGATCAAGCCCTCGGAGTTCACCTCGGCCTCGATGGTCGAGTTCGCGGCGCTGTTCGCCGAGGCCGGTTTCCCGAAGGGCGTGGTCAACGTCGTCACCGGCCTGGGCGCCGAGGTGGGGCAGGCGCTCGTCACGCATCCGAAGGTCGTGCACATCGGCTTCACCGGCGGCAGCGAGGCCGGACGCAAGATCTACGAGATCGCCGCGCGCAACTTCAAGACGGTCACGCTGGAGCTGGGCGGCAAGTCGCCCAACATCGTGTTCGACGATGCCGACCTGGACCAGGCCGTCAAGGGCGTGGTGTCCGGCATCTTCGCGGCCACCGGGCAGAGCTGCCAGGCCGGTTCGCGGCTGCTGGTGCAGCGCTCGATCCACGATGCCTTCGTCGCCAAGCTGATCGAGTTCGTCAAGACCGCCAAGCTCGGCGATCCGTCGCAGCCCGACACGCAGATCGGACCGGTGGCCACGCGCCCGCAGTTCGAGAAGGTGATGTCGTACATCGGCATCGCCAAGGCCGAGGGCGCCACCTGCGTGCTCGGCGGCGTGTCGCGCCCCGACCTGGGCGCCGGCCTCTTCGTCGAGCCCACCATCTTCACCAACGTGCGCAACGACATGCGCATCGCGCAGGAGGAGGTCTTCGGGCCGGTGCTCAGCGTGATCCCGTTCGACGACGAGGAGGAAGCCATCCGCATCGGCAACGACGTCAACTACGGCCTGGCCGGTGCGGTGTGGACGCGCAGCCTGAAGCGCGCGATGCTGCTCACCGACAAGCTCAAGGCCGGCACGGTGTGGGTCAACAACTACCGCGCCACCAGCTTCACGTCGCCGTTCGGCGGCTACAAGGAATCGGGCATCGGCCGCGAGTCGGGCACCGAGACGATCAAGGAATACCTGCACACCAAGTGCGTCTGGATCTCGTCCGACCTGGACGTGCCCAACCCCTTCGTGCGCCGCTGATCGGAGAACGAGACAACAACATGAGCAAAGCATTGGGAGGAATCCGGGTCCTCGATCTGACCAACGTGCTGGCCGGGCCGTTCTGCGCCTACCAGCTGGCGTTGCTCGGGGCCGAGGTGATCAAGGTCGAGGTGCCGGCCGGCGGCGACCTGGCGCGCCAGCTCGGGGCGGACGGCAGCCTGAACAAGCGCTACATGGGCGCGTCGTTCCTGGCGCAGAACAGCGGCAAGAAGTCGGTCACCGTCAACCTGAAGGCGGCCGAGGGCAAGGCCGTGCTGAAGCGGCTGGTGCAGTCGGCCGACGTGCTGGTGGAAAACTTCCGCCCCGGCGTGATGGCGCGGCTGGGCCTGTCGTACGACACGCTGCGCGAGGTCAACCCCGGCCTCGTGTACTGCGCGATCACCGGCTTCGGGCAGGAAGGGCCACTGCGCGACGCGCCGGCCTACGACCAGATCATCCAGGGCCTTTCCGGGATGATGAGCATCACCGGCGATGCGCAGAGCGCACCGCTGCGCGTGGGCTATCCGGTGGCCGACACGCTCAGCGGCATCACCGCCGCGTTTGCCATCAGCAGCGCGCTGGTGCGCCGCCAGCGCAGCGGCGAGGGGGCTTTCATCGACGTGTCGATGCTCGATGCCTCGCTCGTGACGATGGGCTGGGTGGTGTCCAACTACCTGATCGCCGGCGTCGAGCCCACGCCCAACGGCAACGACAACTTCACCGCCGCGCCTTCCGGCACCTTCCGCACCGGCGACGGGCTGCTCAACATCGCCGCCAACAAGCAGGAGCAGTTCGAGGCGCTGGCCGCCGCCATCGGCCGCCCCGACCTGGTGGCCGATCCCCGCTTCGCGCAGCGCGAATCGCGCAAGCGCCACCGCGCCGAGCTCACGGTCGAGATCGAGGCCGCGCTGGCGGCGCGGCCTGCCGCCGGATGGGTGGAGGACTTCAACCGCATCGGCGTGCCCGCGGGCCAGGTGCTCACCGTGCCACAGGTGCTGGCCTCGCCGCAGATCGCGGCGCGCCAGCTGCTGAAGACCTTCGACCACCCGAACGACCTCGACGGGCCGATCACCGTCACGCGTGCCGGCTTCAAGCTCTCCGACGGCGACCCGGACGCGACCGAGCCGCCGCCCGTGCTGGGCCAGCACACCGACGAGATCCTCGGCAGCCTGGGCTACTCGCCCGTGGAGCTGGCCGGCCTGCGCGAGGTGGGCGCGATCTGACCGCGTCCGCCATCCCACCCCTATTCAGTTCACAGGAGTTCCCGATGAAAGCCCTGATCTCCAAGCAGCTCGTCAAGTACCTCGAAGACCGCGGCGTCGAGTACGTGTTCGGCCTGTGCGGCCACACCAACATCGCGGTGCTGGCGGCGATGTCCGAAAGCAAGCTGAAGTTCATCAACACCCGCCACGAGCAGATCGCCGCGCACATCGCCGACGGCTACGCCCGCGCGAAGAAGCAGACCGCGGTGCTGCTGTCGCACCTGGGCCCCGGCCTCACCAACGCCTCCACCGGCGTGGCCAACGCGGCGCTCGACTCGATCCCGATGGTGGTGATCGCCGGCGACATCCCGACGCACTACTACGGCAAGCATCCGCACCAGGAAGTGAACCTGCACGCGGACGCCGCGCAGTCGGAGATCTACAAGCCCTTCGTCAAGCGCGTGTGGCGCGTCGAGCGGCCCGACCTCTTCCCCGAGATCCTCGAGAAGGCCTTCCAGCTGGCCGAGACCGGCCGGCCCGGCCCGGTGCTGGTGTCGGTGCCGATGGACATCTTCTCGATGGAGGTCGACACCGCCCTCTTCGAGCGCCTGTCGCACCACAGCAAGTCGCTGCACAAGCCCTCGCTCGACGAGGTGGTGGCCGAGCAGATCGTGCGCACGCTGGCCGAGGCCAAGTCGCCGGTGATCTACGCGGGCGGCGGCGTGCTGCTCGCCGACGCGGCCGAGGAGCTGCGCGAATTCGCCACGCACCTGTCGCTGCCGGTGGCGCACAGCCTGATGGGCAAGGGCGCGATGCCCGACGACCATCCGCTCACGCTGGGCATGACGGGCTTCTGGGGCACGCAGCTCGTCAACGACACCTGCCGCGGCGCCGACTGGGTGTTCGGCGCAGGCACCCGCTTCGCCGAGGCCGACTGCAGCTCCTGGGAGCCGGAGTTCACCTTCAGCTTCCCGCCCACGCAGCTCATCCACATCGACATCGACCCCGCGGAAATCGGCCGCAACTACCCCGCGGCCATCGGTGTCGTCACCGACCTGAAGGCGGCGCTGACGGTGCTGTTGCGCGTGGCGCGCCGCCTCTACCCGCAAGGCCGCAAGGACGACGCGGTGATCCGGAAGATCGCCGACTTCCGCAAAGAGTTCAACGCCAAGAACGTGCCGCACCAGCAGAACGACGCCTTCCCGATGCGCCCCGAGCGCATCCTGGCCGCGGTGCGCGAGGTGCTGCCGCGCGACGGCATGGTCACCACCGACGTGGGCTGGAACAAGAACGGCGTGGGCCAGCAGTTCCCGATCTACACCCCGGGCAGCATCCTCACGCCCGGCGGCTACGCGACGATGGGCTTCGGCGCGCCCGCGGCCATCGGCGCCAAGCTGGCCTGCCCGGAGCGCGTGGTCGTGGCCCTGGTGGGCGACGGCGGCTTCGGCCAGAACCCGTCGGTGCTGGCCACCGCCGCCGAGCAGGAAGTGCCGGTGATCTGGGTCGTGATGAACAACTCGGCCTACGGCACCATCGCCGGCCTGGAGATGGCGCACTACGGCACCACCTTCGGCACGCTGTTCAAGCGCGGCGGCGAGAGCTATTCGCCCGACTTCGCGGCCATCGCCAAGGCCTATGGCGTCGATGGTGTCAAGATCACGTCTGCGGCGGAGTTCAAGACGGTGCTGGCGCAGGCGGTTGCAGCCAACAAGCCCTTCGTCATCGACGTCGCGATGCAGAACGAGCCGGTACCCACCACGGGCCACTGGAACATCAACGACATCTACTCGCCGGGCCGCCGCGGCGAGGTGTCGCACGTGGCCATCGGCTGATTGGCGAAGCGAAGAGGAGTCCCCGGATGAAGCAGCGCGGTTTCACCCTGCTGGAGCTGTTGGTGGTCATGGTGATCATCGGCCTGCTCGCGGCCTACGTGGCGCCGCGCTACTTCTCGCAGGTGGGCAAGTCGGAAGTGCGCTCGGCGCAGGCGCAGGTCGCCGCGCTGCGCAACGCGCTCGACACCTATCGGCTCGACATGGGACAGTACCCCAGCACCGAGCAGGGCCTGGCGGCCCTGACCACGCGGCCCGACAACGCGCCCAAGTGGAACGGCCCCTACCTGCAGAAGGCCGCGCCGCCCGACCCCTGGGGCCGGCCGTACGGCTACAAGTCGCCCGGCGAACACGGCGAGTTCGATCTCTTCAGCTACGGCAAGGACGGCCAGCCTGGCGGCAGCGGCGACGCGGCCGACGTCACGAGCTGGTAGGGGCGGGTCGTTCCATGCGCTTCGATGTCCGTGCGCTCGATGGCGAGGGCGGTGTGGTCTCGGTCGCCTTCGAGGCGCCCAGCCGCGAGGCCGCGCTCGAGCTCGCGCGCGGCCAGGGGCTGGCCGTGTTGTCGGCGCGAGCGCAGCGCTCGCTCGCGGGCCCCTGGCGGCTGTGGGCGCCGCGCTTTCCGGTGCTCGGATTCAGCCAGGAGCTGGTGTCGCTGCTGCGGGCCGGCCTGTCGCTGCCCGAGACCATCGAGACCATGGTCGAGAAGGAAGCGCGGCCCGAGGTGCGGCACGTGCTGGCTGCGCTGCGTGACCAGTTGTTCGAGGGCCGGGCGCTGTCCCAGGCGCTGGAGGCCCAGCCGGCCGTCTTCGGCGCGCTGTTCGTCGCGACCGTGCGCGCAGCCGAGCGCACCGGCGACCTGCCCGAGGCGCTGTCGCGCTACATCGACTACCACCAGCAGCTCGACCGGGTGCGCAAGAAGATCGTCTCGGCGTCCATCTACCCGGCGGTGCTGCTGGTGGTGGGCGCGCTGGTCACGCTGTTCCTGCTCGCCTACGTGGTGCCGCGCTTCTCGCTCATCTATGCGGAGTCGGGACGCGAGCTGCCGCTGCTGTCGCGGCTGCTGCTGGAGTGGGGGCAGCTGATGAACACCCACGGCGGCCTGATGCTGGCCGCCGCGGCGGCCGTGCTGGTCGGCGGCGTGCTGGGCTTCGCGCAGCTGCTGCGCGGCCTGCGGGCGCTGGCCGCGCGCGTGCCGGCCATCGGCGCACGCATCCTGATGTACCACCTGGCGCGCTTCTACCGCACGGTCGGCATGCTGCTGCGCGGCGGCACGCCCATCGTGCCGGCGCTGGCGATGGTCGCCGGCCTGCTGCCCCCTGAGCTGCGCGAGCGGCTCGCCGTCGCGACCCAGCGTGTGCGCGAAGGCATGAGCCTGTCCGACGCGATGGTGCAGGCCGGCCTGTCGACGCCCGTCGCCTCGCGCATGCTGCGCGTGGGCGAGAGCAGCGGCGACATGGCGGTGATGATGGAGCGCATCGCCGCCTTCCACGATGAAGAGCTGGCGCGCTGGGTCGACTGGTTCACCAAGCTCTTCGAGCCCTTGTTGATGGCGCTGATCGGCGTGGCCATCGGCGGCATCGTGGTGCTGATGTACCTCCCGATCTTCGAGCTGGCGGGCAGCCTCCAGTGACGCGGCCATGAACATGCGCGCCATCGAACCCGTGCTGCCCTTCACCGCGGCCGAGATTGCCGAGGCCCGCCGTGCGGCGCCCGGCCGCGGGCTGCCGGTGCCGGCCACGCTGGAGGAACTGTCGGGCGAAGCGCCGGAGGCCTTCACCACCCGCCTGGCGCAGACGCTGGGCTACGCCGCGGCCACCATGGACGACCTGCACCGCTGGCAGCCGGCCTTCGACGTGCTGCCCTTCGCCGAGGCCTCGCGTGCGCAGACGCTGCCGCTGCGCGAGGCCGGCGGCGAGCTGCTGATGGTGCTGGGCGATCCGTTCGCGGCCGAGCGCATCGAATGGATCGAGCACCGCGTCGACGCGCCCTTCGCCTGGCGCCTAGCCCACCATGCCGACGTGGCCGCCTACCTGTCGCGCCACGAGGAGGGCCTGTCGGCGATGGAAGGCCTGCTGCCCTCGCAGGCCCATGCGGGCGGCGCGGACGCAGGCGTCGAGGACCTGTCGTTCCAGAGCATCACGGAGGATGCGAGCCCGGTGGTGCGCCTCGTGCGATCGACGCTCTACGACGCGCTGAAGACCAACGCCTCCGACATCCACATCGAGATGGGCGGCACCGGCCTGCACATCAAGTACCGCATCGACGGCGTGCTGGTGCCGGTGGCCACCGTCAACGGGCTCGACGTGGCGGAGCAGGCCGTCTCGCGCATCAAGGTGATGGCCGAGCTCGACATCTCCGAGCGCCGCGTGCCGCAGGACGGCCGCTTCACCGTGTCGCTGCGCGGGCGCGAGATCGACTTCCGCGTCTCGATCATGCCGTCGATCTTCGGCGAGGACGCGGTGCTGCGGATCCTCGACAAGCAGCGCCTGGCCGACGAGGCGCGCGGCCTCACGCTCGACAGCCTGGGCTTCGCGGCCGATGACCGGCTGCTGATCCGCCGCCTGGCCAACGAGCCCTACGGCATGCTGCTGGTCACCGGCCCGACCGGCAGCGGCAAGACGACGAGCCTCTACGCCGCCATCTCCGAGACCAACCACGGCCGCGACAAGATCATCACGATCGAGGACCCGGTCGAGTACCAGCTCCCCGGCGTGCTGCAGATCCCGGTCAACGAGAAGAAGGGCCTCACTTTCGCGCGCGGGCTGCGCTCCATCCTGCGCCACGACCCCGACCGCGTGATGGTGGGCGAGATCCGCGACCCCGAGACCGCGCAGATCGCGGTGCAGGCCGCGCTCACCGGCCACCTGGTGTTCACCACCGTGCACGCCAACAACGTGTTCGACGTGCTGGGCCGCTTCACCCACATGCAGGTCGACCCCTACAGCTTCGCGGCGGCACTGAACGGCATCGTCGCGCAGCGGCTGGTGCGGCTCAATTGCCCGCACTGCAGCGTACCGGTGAAGCCGACGGCCGAGCAGCTGGCCGTCTCGGGCCTGTCGGCCGCGCAGGTCGAGGGCTTCCGCTTCATGGCCGGGCGCGGCTGCGGCCAGTGCCGCAGCACCGGCTACCAGGGCCGCACCGCGATCGCCGAGATCATGGTGCTGACCGACGAGCTGCGCGAGATGATCGTCGCGCGGGAGCCCGTGCGGGCGCTGAAGGAGGCCGCGCGCCGCGGCGGCACGCGCTTCCTGCGCGATGCGGCGGTGGCATTGGTGCGCGAGGGGCGCAGTAGCCTGGAGGAGATCGACCGTGTCACCTTCGTGGCGTGACCGCATCGAGGCCCAGGTGGGCCCGGAGTCGGTGCGGCTGACGCACCGGCCGCGGGGCTGGCGGCCGCAGGCGCCCCGCGGCATCGACGTGCCCTGCGTGGCGGAGGGGCCGCGCCCCGCAGCCGCCGTGGCGGCGCTGGCCGACGGCCTGGCGCGGCTGGGCGTGCCCCGTGCGGCCGTCAGCGTGTGCCTGTCGCACCGCTTTGTCCGGCTCGCCCTCGTGCCGGGCGGGCGCGAGCTGCGCGACGAGGCCGAGCGCGAGGCGGCGGCGCGCCATGGCCTGCGCAAGGTCGTGGGCGACGAGGCGCAGCAGTGGCGGGTGGTGCTCGACGGCGAGGCCGGGCGCGGAGCGGCGGTGGCGGCCGGCATCGAGCCCGGGCTGTTCGACGGGCTGGCCTCGGCGCTCTCGCAGGCCCAGGTGCGTGGCGCGGCGATCGAGCCGCTGCTGTCGGTGGCGGTGCGCCGCTGCCGGGCGGCGTTGGCGGCCGGCCCCGCATGGCTGGCCGTGGCCGAGCCGGGCCAGGTGGTGCTGGCCGCGCTGGATCGCGGAGACTGGCAGCGCCTGCGCACGCACCGCCTGCGCGCCCCGCTGGCGCAGGAACTGCCCGGCTTGCTGGCGCAGGCCGGCCTGGTCGAGGGCCTGCCCGAGCTGCGGCGCTTGGTGCTGGCCACCCAGGGCCTGCCGGCGCCGGCCTGGCCCGAAGGCGGCGACTGGGACGTGGTCACGGTCCGCCTCGATGCCGATCCCGTCGAAGCCGCACCGCCGCCCTCCCGCGGGGGGCACGCATGACGGCGCTGCACCTCGACTTCCTGCACCCGCGGCGCCGCCTGCCGCGGGCCGGCCTCGTGCTGCTGGCCGCGGGCGTGCTGCTGGCGGGCGGCGTGGCCTGGCAGCACGGCCGCCTGGCCGCCGACACGGCCGCGCTGGGCGAGCGGCTCGCGCAGGCCAACGGCCTTGCCAACCGCTCGCGCGGCCCGCTGCAGGCCGAGAACCCGGCGCAGGCGAGGGCCCAGGCCCAGGCGCTGGCACGTGCCAACACCGTGCTGGCGAGCCTGAACCAGCCCTGGAACGGCTTCTTCCAGGAGCTGGAGTCGGTCGCCCACCGGCAGGTGACGCTGCTGTCGATCCAGCCCGAGGCCGACGGCCGCCGGGTGCGCCTGGGCGGCGAGGCACGCCGCTACGAGCAGGTGCTGGACTACGTCGCCCGCCTGGAGGCCACCGACGGCTTCGCGCAGGTCTTCCTCGCCAGCCACGCGATGCGCGAGGGTCCAGGCGGCCGCACGGTGGTGTTCACGCTGAGCGCGGACTGGGTGGGGAACGCGCCATGAAGGCCATGGTCGCCATGCTCGGCCGGAGGCTCGGCCCCTTCGGCGCCGCAGGCCTGGTGCTGCTGGCGGCGGCCCTGGGGTGGGCGCTGCTCGTGCTGCGCCCGCTGCAGGCCGAGCACGAAGGGCTGCAGCAGCAGGCCCTCGCACTGGAAGCGCGGCTGCAAAGCGGCCGCGAGCTGGCCAGCGCACCGGCCAGCGCGGGCGAGCAGCTCGCCGCCTTCCACGCGTTCTTCCCGCGGGCCGACGCCTCCACACCCTGGCTCGCGCGCATCCACGCCGCGGCGGCGGCCAACGGCGTGGCGCTTGCCTCGGCCGAATACCGGGTGGAGCGCCGGCCCGAGCAACCGCTGCTGCGCTACACGCTGACGCTGCCGCTGACCGGCACCTATGCCGAGCTGCGCGGCTTCGTCGGCACCGTGCTGGCCGAGGTGCCCGCGGCGGCGATCGACGACATCCAGCTGCGGCGCGAGAACGCGGGCAGCGCGACGCTGGAGGCGCGCATCCGCCTCTCGCTGTACCTGCGGGAGCGCTGAGCGATGGCCTGGACCGCACGCCAGCGCTGGATCGCCTACGCCGGGGCCGGCGCGCTCACCGCGGCGGCGATCGTCACGGCGCCGCCGCCCGCGCCGCCGGTGGACGACACCCTCGTGGCCGCCGTGCCGGCCACTGCTCCGGCGGCGCGCGGTGCGGGCACTGCCGCGCCGGCGCCGGCGCCGCGCGGCGGGCTCGTGCTGCCCGATGCGGCGCGGCGCGCATTCGCACCGTCGGCGGCCGACCCCTTCGCCATGCCGGCCTGGGAAGCCCCGCCGCCGCCGCCTGCATCCGTGGCACCCGCGCCCGTGGCCGAGGTGGCGCCGCCCAGCGCGCCGCCGCTGCCCTTTACCTACCTCGGCAAGTGGATCGAGCAGGGCCAGACCACCGTCTTCCTCTCTGCCGGCGGCCGCGACCACAGCGCCCGCGTCGGCGCGACGCTGGAGGGCGGCTACCGCGTCGAGGCGATCGAGGAGCACCAGATCGTGCTGCGCTACCAGCCGCTGGGCACGCTGCAGGCGCTGCCGCTGCAGGCGCAGCCCGGCAGCACCCGCGACGACGTGGAGTACGCCCCCGACACCGCCAGTGGCGAGACGGAAAACAACTGACCATGAGACAAGCCTCCCCACCCGCGTTCCGGCCCACGCTGGCCAGCCTGGCGGCTGCGCTGCTGCTGGCTGCCTGCGCCACCAACACCGACCTCAAGTCCGGCCAGCGCCTGCTGTCGGAAGGGCGCATTGAGGAAGGTCTCGCGCAGCTCGAGGCGGCCGCGATGTCGCAGCCCCGGCGGCCCGAGGCCTACAACCTCTACATCACGCAGCGCGACGGCATCGTCAACGCGATGGTGCGCGACGGCGACTCGCTGCGCCTGGCCGGCGAGCTCGACGGCGCCGAGGCCCGCTACCGCAGCGCGCTGCGTTTCGACGCCAACTCGGTGACGGCGCAGTCGGGCATCGACGCGGTGCACCGCATGCGCCGGCTCAACGGCGTGGCGCTCGACGCGCAGCAGGCGCTGGCGCGCGGCGACGCCGAGCAGGCCGACCGCCTGGCGCGCCGCGTGCTGGCCGAGGACTCCACCCACCGCGCGGCCCGCGCGATCGTGCGCAGCGTGGCCGAGCAGAAGCAGAAGCACGAAGCGGCCGAGCCGCAGCTCAAGGCGGCCATGAGCCGCCAGATCTCGCTGGAGCTGCGCGAGGCGCCGCTGCGCAGCGTGTTCGAGATCGTCTCGCGCACCGGCGGCATCAACTTCGTGCTCGACCGCGAGGTCAAGGGCGACCAGAAGACCACCATCTTCGTGCGCGACAGCAGCCTCGAGGACACCATCAAGATCCTGCTGCTGACCAACCAGCTCGAGCGCAAGGTCCTCAACGACAACACGATCCTGATCTACCCCGCGACGCAGGCCAAGCAGCGCGAGTACCAGGAGCTGTCCATGCGCACCTTCTACCTCGCCAACGCCGACGCCAAGCAGACGGCGGCGATGATCCGCGCGATGGTCAAGACCCGCGACATCTTCATTGACGAGAAGCTCAACCTCGTGATCATGCGCGACACGCCCGAAGCCATCCGCCTGGCCGAGCAGCTCGTGGCCACACAGGATTTGGGCGAGCCCGAGGTGATGCTGGAGCTGGAGGTGCTGGAGGTCGCGTCCAGCCTGGTCGAGGAGTTCGGCGTGCGCTACCCCGACCAGATCGTCGGCGGCGTGCCCAGCGGCAGCAGCAGCGACGGCTCCCCGACCTTCTCCGCCCTGACGCGGCTGGGCAGCGGCAGCGGCCCCTTGCGCGCCTACGTGGCCAACCCGGTGCTGCTGCTCAACCTGAAGAAGCAGGACGGCTCCACCAACATCCTCGCCAACCCGCGCATCCGCGTGAAGAACCGCGAGAAGGCCAAGGTCCACATCGGCGAGCGCGTGCCGGTGATCACCAGCACCGCCACGCCGGACATCGGCATCTCGTCGTCGGTGAACTACCTGGAGACCGGCCTCAAGCTCGACGTCGAGCCCAACATCTACCTGGAGGACGAGGTTGCGATCAAGGTGCAGCTGGAGGTCTCCACGATCCTGGAGCAGCTCAACCTGCAGAACACCGTCTCGTACCGCCTGGGCACCCGCACCGCGGCGACCACGCTGCGGCTGCGCGACGGCGAGACGCAGGTGCTGGCCGGCCTGATCAACAGCGAGGACCGCAAGAACTTCGCGAAGGTGCCCTACCTCGGCGACATGCCCGTGCTGGGCCAGCTCTTCCGCAACAACGACGAGCGCGGCAACAAGAGCGAGATCGTGCTGCTGGTGACGCCGCGCGTGGTGCGCAACCTGGCGCGGCCGGATGCGGTGGCGTCGCAGTTCGCGTCCGGCACGGAGGCATCGCCCGGCGTGGCGCCGCTGCGCCTGGGCAGTGCGGTGGCACCGCGCTTCGTGCTGGAGGCCGGCGGCGGCGCGCCCTTGTCGTCCTCCGCGGCGACGGCACCGCCGCCTGTGCCCGGCGTGGCTCCGCAGCCGCTGGCGCTGAGCTTCCAGGCCCCGCCGGAAGCGGCGCCGGGGCAGGAGTTCAGCGTCAGCCTCTCGCTGCCGGCCAGCAACGCCGGCGGCGTCGCGCAGGTCGAGCTGCAGTACGACACCGCCGTGCTGGCGGTGGTCGGCGGCAACCCCGACGAGCCCGGCCGCATGCGGGTCGACGTGGCCGCGCCGGCGGTGGCCGGCATGCCGCCGGCGCCGGTGCACGTGCGCTTCCGCGTGGTGTCGAAGGTGGCGACGCAGACGCAGATCAACATCGACGCCAGCGGCAGCCGCCAGCCGGTGCTGGCGCCGGGCGCGGCCACGCTGAACGTGGTGCCGCGATGAGCCGGTTCCACGGCGCCCGCCAGCGGGGCTTCACCATCGTGGAGCTGGTGGTCACCGTGGCCATCCTCGGGGTGCTGGCCACCGGGGCGCTGCCGTTGGCCGAACTGGTCATCCAGCGGCAGAAGGAGCAGGAACTGCGCCTCGCGTTGCGCGAGATCCGCGGCGCGATCGACGCGTACAAGCGGGCCGTCGACGAAGGCCGGGTCAACCGCGCCGCCGATGCCACCGGCTTCCCCGAGTCGCTGGACGCGCTGGCCGTCGGCACGCGCGACATGCGCTCGACCGAGAAGCAGATGATTTACTTCCTGCGCCGCGTGCCGCGCGACCCCTTCGAGCCGGATGCGAGCCTGCCCGCCGCCGCCACCTGGGGCCTGCGCAGCTATGCGTCGCCGCCCGAGGATCCGCAGCCCGGCAAGGACGTGTTCGACGTCTACTCGCGCGCGCCCGGCACCGGCCTCAACGGGCAGCCCTACCGGGCATGGTGATGCGCCGCAGGGGCTTCACGCTGATCGAGCTGCTCGTGGTGATGGCCATCATCGCGACGTTGCTGACGATCGCGCTGCCGCGCTACTTCGGCTCGGTCGAGCGGTCGAAGGAGGCGACGCTCAAGCAGTCGCTGCACACGATGCGCGATGCGCTCGACAAGTTCTACGCTGACAACGGCCGCTATCCCGACGCGCTGGCCGAGCTGGTCGACAAGCGCTACCTGCGTGCCATGCCGGTGGACCCGATCACCGGCGGCGCCACCTGGGTCGAGGTGCCCCCGGCGGGCGAGGTGCCGCTGAAGGGCCGCGTCGCCGACGTGCGCAGCGGCGCCGAAGGCCACGCGACCGACGGCAGCGAGTACGCAGGATGGTGAGCCGGGCCGGCCTGCCCGCAGCACCCCGGTGCCCGCGCCGGCTGGCGCTGCAGTGGGGTTTCACCTACATCGGGCTGCTGCTGCTGCTCGCGCTGCTCGGCAGCGTGCTGGCCGCCGCGGGCACGCTGTGGCACACCGAGCTGCAGCGCGACCGCGAGCAGGAACTGCTGTTCGCCGGCGAGGAGATCCGCCGCGCGATCCAGACCTACCGGGAAGAGACGCCGGCCGGCGAGCCCGCGCGCTTCCCGGCCCGGATCGAGGACCTGCTCGACGACCGCCGCTGGCCGACCGTGCGCCGGCACCTGCGGCGCGCCTACATCGATCCGATGACCGGCTCGCGCGAGTGGGGCACCGTGGCCGCGCCGGGCGGCGGCATCATGTGCGTGCACAGCACCTCGGACGCGGCGCCGCTCAAGCGCGCCGGGTTCCCGCGCCGCTACGACGGCTTCGCCCAGGCCACAGCGTACGTGGACTGGCGATTTTGCTACGGGGCACTGACACTCTCGCCGGCCGCGGGCCCGTCGGAGAACGCCGCGGCAATCCGGGCGGACCCGGAGTAACCCGATTGACAGGGGAGGGCGCGCTCCCTATATTTTTGGAACTAAGTTCTGTTCGGTGGAACGCGTAGCGCCACCAGGCCGTGCCCATCCCTGCTGGCACGTCCCTTCAATTTCCGGATCTGGGAGCGTTCCTTGACGAATCGAGTATTGGATATCTATTGCCGTTTCCTGGAAGGCCTGATGGTGCTCTTCCTGGCGACGATGGTGGCATTGGTCTTTGGCAACGTGGTGCTGCGCTACGTCTTCAACTCGGGCATCACGGTGTCGGAGGAGCTGTCGCGATGGCTCTTCGTGTGGATGACCTTCCTGGGGGCCCTGGTTGCGCTGCGCCGCCACGGGCACCTGGGCACCGACGCGCTGATCAGCCGCCTGCCGCCCGCAGGCAAGCGCGTGTGCCTCGTGGTGGGGCAGCTGCTGATGCTGTGGGTGACTTGGCTGCTGCTCAAGGGCAGCTGGCAGCAGGCCGTCATCAACGCCGACGTGCAGGCGCCGGTGACGGGCCTGTCGATGGCGATCGTCTATGCCTCGGGGATCGTGTTCGCCGCCTCGGCGCTGCTGATCATCGGCCTCGACCTGCTGCGCGCGATCACGGGACGCATCTCCGACGACGCCCTCGTGATGATCCAGGAGTCCGAGGATGCGGCCGAACTGCAGGCCGCGCTCGACAAGCACAACAACGACAAGCGCTGACACCTCGGGGATTCCAGCATGACCGTCTTCATCTTCATCGGATCCTTGCTCGGCGCGATGGCGCTCGGCATTCCCATCGCGTACTCGCTGCTGCTCAGCGGCGTGGCGCTGATGTGGCACCTGGACCTCTTCGACGCGCAGATCCTGGCGCAGAACGTCATCAGCGGCGCCGACAGCTTCCCGCTGCTGGCGGTGCCCTTCTTCATGCTCGCCGGCGAGATCATGAACGTCGGCGGCCTCTCGCGGCGCATCGTCACGTTCGCGCTCGCGCTCGTCGGCCACATCCGCGGCGGCCTGGGCTACGTCACCATCATCGCCGCGGTGATGATGTCGGCGCTCTCGGGCTCGGCCGTGGCGGACGCCGCGGCGCTCACCGCGCTGCTGCTGCCGATGATGGTCAAGGCCGGGCACGACCGTGCGCGCGCCGGCGGCCTGATCGCCTCGGCCAGCATCATCGCGCCGGTGATCCCGCCGTCGATCGGGCTCGTGATCTTCGGCGTGTCGGCGAACGTCTCGATCTCCAAGCTGTTCCTCGCGGGGATCTTCCCCGGCATCATGCTCGCGGCCGCACTGTGGATCACCTGGGCGGTGCTGGTGCGCCGCGAGACCGTGGAGCCGCCGCCGCGCGCCTCGCGGGCCGAGGTGTGGCGCGCGATGCGCGACTGCGGCTGGGCCATGCTGCTGCCGGTGATCATCATCGTGGGCCTGCGCTTCGGCGTCTTCACGCCCACCGAGGCGGCGGTGGTCGCCGCGATGTACGCGCTGTTCGTCTCGACGGTGATCTACCGCGAGCTGAACCTGAAGCAGCTCTACGAGGTGTTTGCCAACGCCGTGCGCACCACCGCGGTGGTGATGTTCCTGGTGGCCGCGGCGATGGTCTCGGCCTGGCTCATCACGGTGGCCGACCTGCCCAGCAAGATGATCGACATGCTGTCGCCCTTCATGGACAACCCGACGCTGCTGCTGATCGCCATCATGGTGCTGGTGATGGCCGTGGGCACGGCGCTCGACATGACGCCGACCATCCTGATCCTCACGCCGGTGCTGATGCCGGTGGTGAAGGCCGCGGGCATCGACCCGGTGTACTTCGGCATCCTGTTCATCATCAACAACGCGATCGGCCTGATCACACCGCCGGTGGGCGTGGTGCTCAACACCGTGGCGGGCGTCGGGAAGATGAAGATGGACGAGGTCACGCGAGGGATGCTGCCGTTCATGATGGCGCAGTTCGGCGTGATGTTCCTGCTCGTGCTGTTCCCGTCGCTGGTGCTCGTGCCGCTGAAGTGGCTGGGCGGCTGACCGGAGGGGCCCTGCCATGACCGAACAGACCGCCATGCCCGACGCGCGCAAGACCACCGAGGACTGGTGGCACACCGAGATCATCGACATGAAGCCCGGGGTGATCCGTTTCCGCGGCTACCCGATCCAGGAGCTGATCGGCCGCATCGGCTTCGCCGAGATGGTGTGGCTGATGACCCGCGGCGAGCTGCCCAGCCCGGCGCAGGGCCGGCTGCTCGATGCGGCGCTGATGTCGGCGGTGGACCACGGCCCGCAGGCGCCGAGCATCGCCATCGCGCGCATGGCGGCCACCTGCGGCGTGGGCTTGAACAACGCGATGGCCACGGCGGTGAACGTGCTGGGCGACGTGCATGGCGGCGCCGGTGAGCAGGCGGTGGAACTGTTCTTCGACATCGCCGCGCGCATCGACGCCGGCCAGGGCGAAGCGGACGCGGTGCAGGCCGCGCTCGATGCCTTCATCGCCGAGCACGGCAAGTTCGTGCCGGGCTACGGGCACCGCTTCCACCCGATCGACCCGCGCACCGCGCCGCTGCTCGCGCTGGTCGACGCCGCCGCGGCGCAGGGCGTGGTCGGCGGCCGCTTTGCCGGCATCGGCCGGGCCGTCGAGGCGGGGCTGGCCGCGCGCAAGGGCGGCAGGCGCATCCCGATGAACATCGACGGCGCGACGGCGGTGATCTATGCCGAGCTGGGGTTCCCGGCGCCGCTGGCGCGCGGGCTCTTCTGCCTGTCGCGCTCGGTGGGCATCCTCGCGCATGCGTGGGAGCAGACGCAGCAGGGCGGCCGCAACAAGGGCCCCATTCCCCGGCAGTACATCCCGACCTACGACGGCGTGGCCGAGCGGCCCGTGCCGCGCGGCTGAGGGCGCGCGGCGTCCAGGCGCCGGGAAGGCGCCCGCGCCGCTGAGCCGCGGGGGCGATGTCCCCTTTTAGAGGCTATGAGCCGACGAGCGCTCAGCGAAGAATCCCGCGCTTCGCCCCACAGGCGAAGCAGCGCCTGGCACGTGCCGGGCTGGATCACCATCATCCAGGGAAAACGCCTTGAAGTACTTCACCCAGACCCTGTCCGCCGCGGCGGT
Source organism: Aquincola agrisoli (assembly GCF_036621135.1). Taxonomy (NCBI): domain Bacteria; kingdom Pseudomonadati; phylum Pseudomonadota; class Betaproteobacteria; order Burkholderiales; family Sphaerotilaceae; genus Aquincola; species Aquincola agrisoli. Next base: position 48,433 of record NZ_JAZIBG010000003.1, on the reverse strand, counting down.
GGCCTGCGCCCTGAGCGCCGTCGCGCCCGCGCAGGCCGCCGAGTTCAGCTTTTCAGGAGACATCGCCTTCCACAACGACGTGGTGCGGATCAGCTTCACGCTGCTCACCGACGCCACCAACGTCCGCGTCTGGACCGACTCCTACGGCGCGAGCTCGCCGTACGGCGTCAACTTCGACCCCATCACGGCGGTCTGGGACATGTCGGCCGGCGGCAAGCTGCTCGACACCAACGACGACGACGGCACGATCGAGCCGGGCCAGAACGACTTCGACTCCGGCCTGGTGTTCGACGAGCTCAAGGCCGGCAACTACCTGTTCACCATCGCCACCTATCCGAACTGGAACAAGGGGGAGTGGCTGAGCGACGGCTTCACCTACGACGGTGCGGCCCCCATCGCGCTCGCCGACTGGGACCAGCCCTCCAGCCATTTCGGCATGGGCACCCACTGGCGCGTGCACCTGACCGGCGTCGACGCCGCAACGGCCCCGGTACCGGAGCCGGGCAGCTACGCCCTGATGCTGGCCGGTTTGGCCGCCGTGGCCCTCAGGGCCCGGCGTTCCAGCGCCGTGCGATAGCGCGCGGACGGCTCAGGCGCCGCAGCCGGCCCCGCCCTGCTCGAACATCGCCTGCACCCGCGCCTTCACCTGCTCGGGCGTCGGGTCCTCGATGTGGGTCGCGACCATCCACGCGTGGCCGAAGGGGTCGGTCAGCATGCCGCTGCGGTCGCCCCAGAACTGGTTCTCCACCGGCATGCCGGCTTTGCCGCCGGCAGCGATCGCACGGGCCATCGTGGCATCGACGTCCGGCACGTAGAGCACCACCGACGTGGCCGACCCGCCCAGGGTCAGCGGGCCCAGCGCCTGGTGCTGCGGGCGCTCCTCGGTCAGCATGAAGCGGGCCGGCCCCACCTGCAGTTCCGCGTGCATCACGCCGCCGTCGGGGGCGTCGAGGCGAAACACCTCCCTGGCGTCGAAGACCGCCTGGTAGTAGCGGATGGCTTCGGCCGCACCTTTGACGACCAGGTACGGGATGGCGCCGCTGGCGGGCGGGACGGGGTTGACCGTGGGGGCGTTCGACGCTGCTGTCATGGGGTGCTCCGAAGTGGTTGGGCGGAACGCTGCGGTTCCATGTTCACGACGAACGGCCGCCCGCCGTTTCGACATCCCGCGCCGGTGGCGTGCCACGAAAGGTGGTGGCGGGCCGCGGAGGGCGCCTGCGCGGCGCCACCTCAGGCCCGGCGCCGGGCGGCCTTGCGCGCCGGCGCGCCGCGCTTGGCCGCGGCTTTCGACGCCGCCTTGGCCGCGGGGCGGGCGGGCCGCTTGGCCGGCGCGGCCTTGCCCGATGCGCCGCCCGCGAGGCTGCGTTTCAACAGTGCCGTGAGGTCGACCACGTTGGACGACCCGGGCTGCTCCGGCGCGGGTTCGAGCGGCGTGACCTCGCGGGTGTCTCCCGCCTGCGACTTGCGTTCGACCAGCGCCATCACCGCGTCCTTGAACTGGTCGCTGTAGTCCCCGGCCTGCCACGGCGCGCTCAGCTCCTCCACCAGTTGCGCCGCCATCTTCAGCTCGGCGTCCTTCAGGCCGGCGGCCTGGCGGCCGGCGGGCGGCAGCGACAGCTCGTCCCAGGGGCGGATCTCGCCGGCCCAGCGCAGGGTGTTGAGCATCAGGGCCGGCCCCGCCGGGATCAGCGCGGCGAGGTGCTGCTTGCTCTGGATCACCACCTTGGCCACGCCCACCCGCCCGGCGGCCAACAGCGCTTCGCGCAGCAGCGCGTAGACCTTCTCGCCCTTGTTGATCGGCGCCAGGTAGTAGGGGCGCTCGAGGTGCACGAAGGGGATCTCGGCGGCCGCGACGAAGCGCTCGATCTCGATGGTCTGCGTGCTGCGCGGGTAGGCCTCGCGGATGTCGTCGTCGCTGACCAGGACGTACTCTCCGTCGTCCAGCTTCACGCCCTTGACGATGTGTTCCTTCGCGATCTCGCGGCCGGTGCGCTTGTTGACGCGCTTGTAGCCCACCGGGTCCATCGACCGGGCGTCGAGCCAGTCGAAGTCGATCTCGTCCTCCCGCGAGGCGGGGTAGAGCGCCACGGGGATGTGCACGAGGCCGAAGCTGATGGCGCCTTTCCAGATCACGCGCGGCATGGATGCCTCCTGTTGCAAGCCGGTCGGCAGCCTCTGGCACCCAGCATGCCTGGGGGCGCCGGCATGGCGGCGCAGTCCTACAAGGGGCTTCGCGGCCGGCCGACGCGGCGGCCGCCGCGCGGGGCCGATAGTGCGGCATGAGCGACCCGCTGCAGCCGTACCGCGCCAAGCGCGATTTCTCGCAATCGCCCGAGCCGCAGGGCGGGCAGGCGAGCGGGGCGGCGCTCGGCTTCGTGGTGCAGAAGCACGCGGCCCGGGCGCTGCACTACGACTTCCGCCTGGAGCTCGACGGCACGCTCAAGAGCTGGGCGATCCCCAAGGGCCCCAGCCTGGATCCGCACGACAAGCGCATGGCCGTGCAGGTGGAGGACCACCCGCTGGACTACGCCGGTTTCGAGGGCACGATCCCTGCGGGCCACTACGGGGCCGGCACCGTCATCGTCTGGGACCGCGGCACCTGGGAGGCCGACGGCGACGCCCGTGCGGCGCTGGCCGCGGGCAAGCTCAAGTTCACGCTGCGGGGAGAGAAGCTCGGCGGCCGCTGGACGCTCGTGCGCATGCGCGGCAAGGGCAGCGGCAAGCAGGTGCCGTGGCTGCTGATCAAGGAAGCCGACGACTACGCCCGACCGGCCGCGGAGTACAACGTCGTGGCGGCAGCGCCCGGCAGTGTGCTCGGCACGTCTTCGAGGGCCGCTGCCGCCACCCCGGCCAGCGCCGCGAAGGCCGGCATGCGCCGCAAGCCGAAGCCGGATCCGCTGCCCCTGACGCTTGCGCCGCAGCTGGCCACGCTGGTCGATGCGCTGCCGGCCGAGGGCGAGTGGATCTACGAGATCAAGTTCGACGGCTACCGCCTGCTGGCGCGCGTCGATGGCGAGGACGTGCGGCTCTTCACGCGCAACGGGCACGACTGGACGAGCAAGCTGCGGCCGCTGGCGCAGGCCGTTGCGGGCCTGGGCTTGCGCTCGGGCTGGCTCGATGGCGAGATCGTGGTCCAGGATGCGCAGGGCGTGCCCGATTTCCAGCAGTTGCAGAACGCTTTCGACCAGCGCAAGCCGCAGGGCATCCTGTACTTCCTGTTCGACGCGCCCTACCTCGACGGGCAAGACCTCCGTGCCGCACCGCTGCGCGAGCGCCGCGAGCGGCTGCGGGCCGTGCTGGAGGCGGCAGGCCCGCAGTCGGCGCTGCGGTTCAGCGAGGACTTCGTGGTCGAGCCCGCGCACCTGCTGCACACGGCCTGCCAGATGCGCATGGAGGGCGTGATCGGCAAGCGCGCCGATGCGCCGTACACCTCGGGCCGCGGCCGCACCTGGATCAAGCTGAAGTGCCAGCAGCGGCAGGAGTTCGTGATCGGCGGCTACACCGACCCCAAGGGCAGCCGCCAGGGCCTGGGCGCCCTGCTGCTCGGCGTGCACGACGCGGCGGGCGCGCTGCAGTACGCGGGCAACGTCGGCACCGGCTTCGACCAGCGCACGCTGGCCGATCTGGCGCGCCAGCTGGCGCGCCTGCACGCCGAGCAGTCGCCGTTCGACGCGTTGCCGGCGGGCGTGAAGGGCCACTGGGTGAAGCCGAAGCTCGTCGCCGAAGTTTCCTTCGCGGAGTGGACGAAGGAAGGCCGTGTGCGCCAGGCGGTGTTCCATGGCCTGCGCAGCGACAAGCCGCCGCGGGCCATCGGCCGCGAGCATGCGGTGGCGCCGCCTGCGCCGGGCGCCGCCCGCGGCAGGCCGGCGAAGGCCGGGGCGCCGGCCGCGCGGCGGCGCAGCGTGCTGCCGGAGGGGCTGCGGCTGACGCATGCGGAGCGTGTGATCGATGCGTCCACCGGCATCACGAAGCGCGAGCTGGCCGAGTACGCCGCCCGGGCCGCCAGCCGGCTGCTGCCGCAGCTGCGCGGCCGGCCGGTCTCGCTGGTGCGGGCGCCGGCCGGGATCGGCGGCGAGCTGTTCTTCCAGAAGCACGACGACACCGGGAAGATGGCCGGCATGCGGCAGCTCGATCCCGCGCTTGACCCGGGGCATGCGCCGCTGATGGAGATCGCCAGCCTCACCGCCCTGCTCGGCGCGGTGCAGATGAACGTGATCGAGTTGCACACCTGGAACGCGACTGTCCGGTCGATCGAGCGGCCCGACCGCATGACCTTCGACCTCGATCCGGGCGAGGGCCTGGCCTGGCCGCGCATGCTCGAGGCGGCCCACCTCGTGAAGGCACTGCTGGACGAACTGGGCCTGCAGTCGCTGCTCAAGACCAGCGGCGGCAAGGGCCTGCATGTCGTGGTGCCCTTCAAGCCCTCGCTGGGCTGGGTGGCCGTGAAGGCGCTGTCGCAGCGCATCGTGCAGCACCTGGCCGCGACGCTGCCCGACCGCTTCGTCGCCAAGAGCGGGCCGCGCAACCGGGTCGGCAAGATCTTCGTCGACTACCTGCGCAACGGCCGGGGGGCCACCACGGTGGCGGCCTGGTCGCCGCGGGCCCGGCCGGGCATCGGCGTGTCGGTGCCGGTGCATTGGGAGGAACTCGACGGCCTGACCAGCGGTGCGCACTGGACGCTGCGCAACATCGACGAGCGGCTCGCGATGCCGGACCCCTGGGCCCAGGGGGCCGCCTTGCGGCGGCAGACGCTGCGCACCGCGATGCGGGTGCTCGACTTCGTGCCGCCGGCCGACGATGGACCACCGCAGGCAGCCGAAAGGCCCTCTTCGCCGAGGGCGGGTACACTACGTGGGTAGGCATACACAAGACCGTCTTCGTGAGGTCGGTTCGGAATTTCTGTTCTTCCCCCTGGTGATTTCTTGCGTGTCTCTGCCACGCGCCAGCATGTGCTGCGCGTGCTTCTCTTAACTCAAGGATCATCATGTCCAACGCAACGCAAACCGGTACCGTCAAGTGGTTCGATGACGGCAAGGGCTACGGCTTCATCACGCCCGAACAAGGCGGCAAGGACCTCTTCGCGCATTTCAAGGAAATCCGCGGCGAGGGCTTCAAGAGCCTGAGCGAAGGCCAGCGCGTCGAATTCGAAGTCACGCAAGGCCAGAAGGGCCCGCAGGCGTCGAACATTCGCGCCCTCTGATCGGCCTTCGCCGATCCCCGAAGAACCGCGGCCTGCCGCGGTTTTTTTGCGCCTGCCGTTGGATGCGCCCCGCGCCGTGTGTAAGCTCGCGCGCTGCCGAACGACCCATGACCGAAGCCGGTCCGGTGCACCGGCGTGGAGACTGACCCATGACCATCGAAACCATCACCCTGGGCGGCGGCTGCTTCTGGTGCACGGAGGCGGTGTACGAGCAGGTGGACGGCGTGCTCTCCGTCGAATCGGGCTACAGCAACGGCCAGGTGGAAGACCCCAGCTACGAGCAGGTGTGCCAGGGCGACACCGGCCATGCCGAAGTGGTGCGCGTGCGCTTCGACAACGAGCGCATCCCGCTGCGCGAGGTGCTGGAGATCTTCTTCACCATCCACGACCCGACCACCCTCAACCGCCAGGGCAACGACGTGGGCACGCAGTACCGCTCGGGCATCTACGTCCACGATGCGCAGCAGGCGCAGGTGGCCCGCGAGGTCATTGCCGAGGTCGATGCCGCCTCGGGCGGCCGGGTGGTCACCGAGCTGCAGCCGGAGACCAACTACTGGCGGGCCGAGGACTACCACCAGCACTACTTCGCGAACCATCCCGGGCAGGGGTACTGCGCCTTTGTCGTGGCACCCAAGGTCGAGAAGTTCCGCAAGACCTTCCGCGCCCGCGTGAAGGCCTGACGCTCGCCTTGCCGGTGCTGCCGCCGCCATGAGCCGCCTCGCGCCACGACGCGCCACCCGGTCCCGCTGGGCCGGGCTGGCGGCGCTGGCGATGCTGCTGGCGCAGACGCTGGCGCTGCTGCATGGCGTCGTGCATCCGCACGCCGGCGGCATGGCGTCGCAGGTGAAGCAGGTCGTCGGGCCGGCGGCGCACGTCGCCGCAAGCCTGGCGCACCATGACGACGGCTCGGCGCTGTGCCATCTGGTGGACCATCTCGGGCATGCCGATGCCCTGGTGCCGGCAGGCGGGCTCGTCTTGCCGGCGAGCGGCCCGGCCACGGCGCCGGCCGTGCTGGCCGACGGCGCCGCGCTCGAGGCGGCGGCCCCCTACGAAGCCCGGGGGCCTCCGGCGGTCCGCGCGAGCTGACCGCCCCCGGCCACCGCGCTGCGCGCGGGGCCGCCTTCCCTCGTCGATTCGTCGCCGGTGCCGCCGCGAGCACACCGGCGCAAGGCTGTTCCCATGCAGAGATCCTCCACCCCTGCACGGCATGCGCTCGCGCGTGCCGTGCTGTCCCTCCTCGTGCTGCCGCCGGCGGCGATGTGGCCGGCAGGGGCCGGCGCGCAGGCCGTCCAGGCCGCGGCGCCTGCCCCCGCGCCTGTGTCCGAGCCCGCACCGGCGGCGCCTGCCGCCACCGTCGTCATCACCGGCAACCCGCTCGGCCGCGAGCAACTGGCCCAGCCCAGCAGCGTGTTGTCGGGCGACGGGCTGACGCTGCGCCGCGCCGGCTCGCTCGGCGAGACGCTCGACGGCCTGCCCGGCGTGGCCGCCACCGGTTTCGGGCCGCAGAGCAGCCGGCCCGTGATCCGCGGGCTGGACGGCGACCGCGTCCGCCTGCTCGACAACGGCGGCGCGTCGGTCGATGCATCGAACCTCAGCTTCGACCATGCGCCCACGCTCGATCCGCTGGTCGCCGAGCGGATCGAGATCCTGCGCGGGCCGGCGGCGCTGCTGTACGGCGGCAACGCCACCGGGGGCGTGGTCAACGCGATCGACAACCGCATTCCCCGGACGGCGGCCGAGGGCCTCTCGGGCCGCGCGGAGCTGCGCCTGGGCGGCGCGGCGCGCGAGCGGGCCGGCGCCGCGCTGGTCGAGGGCGGTGCGGGGGGCTGGTCGTGGCACGCCGACGTCGCCGGCCGCCGCAGCGACGACCTGCGCACGCCCCGGTTCTCGCCGCCGTCGGAGGACGGCGGCGCCACGCGCACACGCCGCGTCGCGAACTCCGAGGGCGACAGCCGCAGCGGCGCCCTCGGCGCCTCCTGGGCCGATGCCGATGGCTTCATCGGCGCCTCCATCGACGGGCATGACAACGACTACGGCGTGGCCGTCGAGCCCGACGTCATGATCCGCATGCACCGCGAGCGCGTTGCGGTGGCCGGGGAACGCCGGCGGCTGGCGGGGCCGTTCACCCAGGTCGAATTCCAGGCGAGCCGCACGCATTACCGCCACGAGGAGGTGGAGGGCGGCGGCGAGGTCGGCACCACGTTCAAGAGCACCGGCGAGGAGATGCGGGTGCAGGCGCGCCACCGGCCGCTGGGGCCGCTGCGCGGCGTGATCGGGCTGCAGGCCGAGCAGCTCGAGTTCTCCGCGCTTGGAGAAGAAGCCTTCGTCCCGGCGACGCGGACGCGGTCGCTCGCGCTCTTCATGCTGGAGGAAGCCTCGGTCGGCCCGGCCACGCTGACCGCCGGCCTGCGCTGGGAGCGGGTGCGCGTGTCGTCGAAGGGCGATCCCGCCGATGCCGAGGAGCCGCGCTTCGGGGCGTCCGCCGAGCGCCGCTTCACGCCGCGCAGTGCGTCGTTGGGCGCGACCCTGCCGGCGGGCGGAGGCTGGACGCTGTCGGCCTCGGCCGGCGCGACCGAGCGGGCGCCCGCGTACTACGAGCTCTTCGCCGACGGCGTGCATGTCGCGACGGGCGCCTATGAACGGGGCGATCCGGACCTGCGCGTCGAGCGCAGCCGCCACGTGGAGCTGGGCGCCGAATGGCGGCGCGATGCGCACCGGGTGAAGGCCAGCGTCTTCCAGACGCGCTTCTCGCGCTACATCGGCCTCGATGCGACGGGGCGGGAGATCCCCGTCGTCGACGAGGACGGCGAAGCCGCCACCGTGCCCGAGTACGCCTTCAGCGCGGTGCGCGCGCGGCTGCGCGGCCTGGAGCTGGAGGGCCGCACCCGCCTGCTGGAGCGGCCCTGGACGCTCGATCTCGAGGGCGGGTTCGACATGGTGCGCGGCGACAACCTCGACACCGGCGAGCCGCTCGCCCGGCTCGCGCCGCAGCGCGTGCGGGCCGGCGTCGAGGCGGGCAGCGGCGCGTGGCGCCTGGGGGCGCGCGTCGTGCATGCCGCCCGCCAGGACCGTGTGCCCGCCTTCGACGTGCCCACCTCCTCGTCGACGGTGCTGAACCTCTGGGCGAGCTGGCGCACCGCGCTGCCAAGCGCCGACGCGCTGTGGTTCGTGCGGCTCGACAACGTGACGAACGAGCTGGCCTACAACGCCAGCGCGATCCGCACCGTGCGGGAGCTGTCGCCGCAGGGCGCGCGGGCCCTCACCGCCGGTGTGCGCGTGAGCTTCTGAGCGGGCCGGCGCTTCCTTGGGCGCCGCCTCAAGGCGCCAGCCGCTCGCGCACCCATGCGCTGCCGTCCAGGCGGTAGCGCAGGCGGTCGTGCAGGCGGCTCTTGCGGCCTTGCCAGAACTCCCAGCGGTCGGGCTGCAGCCGGTAGCCGCCCCAGTGCGGCGGCCTCGGCGGGTGGAGGGCGTAGCGCGCGCCGTACTTGGCCGCGTTGGCCACCAGCACGGCGCGCGAGCCGATCACCTGGCTCTGCGGCGAGGCCCAGGCGCCGATGCGCGAATCCAGCGGCCGGGAGGCGAAGTAGGCGTCGGATTCGGCAGCCTCGACCTTGTCGACGCGGCCTTCGATGCGCACCACGCGTTCCAGCTCCACCCAGTGGAACTGCAGTGCTGCCCACGGGTGGGCGGCCAGCTCCTCGCCCTTGCGGCTGCCGTAGTTGGTGTACCAGACGAGGCCCCGTGCATCCAGGCCCTTGAGCAGCACGATGCGGGTCGAGGGCCGGCCCTGGGGGCCGACGGTGGCCAGCGTCATCGCGGTGGGCTCGGGGATCTGCGCCTTCAGCGCCTGGTCCAGCCAGGTTTCGAACTGCTTCAACGGGTCGGGAAGCGAGGCGCTTTCGTCCAGTTCGGCGCGTTCGTAGCTCTTGCGGAGATCGGCGAGGGAGGTATCCATCCGGGCAGCATAGCGACGGCAACCGGCATTTGCGCTTACGTGGAACGCCCTACGTAGCAATCCCACTACCTGAGTGGTTCGGCTGGACTCATCCTTGCTATACCGCGCTGCAGCATTTCGCAGCATGGCGGATGGAGGAAGGGAGCGTTGCACCATGTGGTCGCAACCCACGATCATCGTTTTGGCCGCAGGCCGGGGCAGCCGTTTCCGCGGCCCGAGCCACAAGCTGGCGCACCCGTTCGACGGGGCCGCGCCGGTGCTCGTCGCGACCCTGCGACGGGCCGTGGCATCCCAGCTGCCCGTTGTCGTCGTGACGACCGCGGCGCTGGAGTCGATGGCCCGCACCGTCGTCGCCAGCCGCGACGTGGTCGTGCTGCCGACGGCTGACAGCCAGCCGGGACTGGGCATGGGCAGCTCGATCGCGGCCGGCGTGGGCGCGCGCCCGCATGCGCCCGGCTGGCTGGTGCTGCCGGCCGACATGCCCCTGGTGCGGCCGTCCACGCTGGTGGCGGTCGCGGCCGCGCTGCCGCAGCATCCGGTGGCCTATGCACAGCACGCGGGACGGCGCGGGCATCCGGTGGGCTTCGCGGCGGAGCTGTTTTCCGACCTCGTCCTGCTGCAGGGCGACGAGGGCGCGAGGCGGCTGGTGGCGCGTTACCCGGCGCAGGCCGTCGACGTGGACGATCCCGGCGCCTTGATCGACCTCGACACGGTGGAGGACTTGGCGGCGGCCCGCCCGCACTCCGAATCCGTGGTGCGCTGAGGGGCCGGTTTCAGCGTGGTTACGGCCGGCGCCGCCGTCAGGCGAGCCGGTGCTGCCGCGCCAGCGCCATCAGGCGGCGCACCTCATGGTCGGTCATGCCGCGCTCGTCGAGGCAGCGGGCCGTCTCGCAGAGGTAGTCGAGCGTGCTGCCGCAGTGCCCCTGCGCCAGGCGCAGGATCTGGATGATTTCCTCGTCGGGCAGGCGGCCGGTGTAGCTCGGGCTGCGGCGGCTGAGCGTGAAGGCCAGGGCCATCACGCGGCCCTGCGCCGTCTGGCAGGGCAGCCAACGCGGGTCGTAGACGCTGTTGATCATCTCGCGCGCCCAGAGGCGGTCGAGCTCCGCGTCCGCGCGCGCCCGCGCGACCCGGTAGACCATGCCCCGGCAGGACCCACCGGGCATCAGCGCGAACACGAGCCCCGGCCGGTCCGGGGTGCCGCGGTTGACGCGCGAGCGCATGCGCAGCGCGCGGTGCCAGCCGCGCACCAGGCCCGGGCGGTGCTCGTCGGCATCGAACTCCGGCCGCCAGATCAGCGAGGCGTAGCCGAATACCCAGAGGTCGTCGGTGGGGCCCCACTGGTGGCGTATGCGCTGGAGCATCGCGCGTCCATCGCGCGGTGCGCCCAGCGGCGCCACCGAGGGCGCCGCCCCCTCCGCGCTCGTGCCGGCGGTAGGGGGATCGGAAGGCGGGCGCGGATCGTCCATGGCAAGGTTGGATGATGACAGAGCCCTGTCCGTCGCACGACAGGTTGATTTGACGATGTAACCTTGTTACGCAAGAATCCACCACCGAGTTACAAGGCCCGCCACCATGAAACCAGCCATCGCCCGCATCACGGATCGCATCCGCGAACGCAGCCAGCCCACGCGCACGGCCTACCTGGCCCGGATCGACCGCCTGGCCGGCCGCCGTCGCGGCAGCGAACGCATGGGCTGTGCCAACGTGGCGCACGCTTTCGCGGCGCTGCCGGCCAACGACAAGCTCAAGGTCGTCGCCGAGCGGGCGCCGAACCTGGGCGTGGTCACGGCCTACAACGACATGCTCTCGGCCCACCAGCCCTACGAGGGCTTCCCGGCCATCCTGCGCGACGAGGCGCACCGCCAGGGCGCGACGCTGCAGGTCGCCGGCGGCGTGCCGGCGATGTGCGACGGCGTGACGCAGGGGCTGCCGGGCATGGAGATGAGCCTGTTCTCGCGCGACACCATCGCGATGGGCACGGCCATCGCCCTCACGCACGACGTGTTCGACGGCGCACTGCTGCTGGGCATCTGCGACAAGATCGTGCCGGGCCTGCTGATCGGCGCGCTGCATTTCGGGCACCTGCCCTGCGTGTTCGTGCCGGCGGGCCCGATGAGCTCGGGCCTGTCGAACAACGAGAAGGCCAAGGTCCGCGAGAAGCATGCGCAGGGGCTGATCGGTCGCGAGGAGCTGCTGGCCGCCGAATCGGCCGCGTACCACGGCCCCGGCACCTGCACCTTCTACGGCACGGCCAACAGCAACCAGATGCTGCTGGAGGCGATGGGCCTGCACGTGCCCGGCGCCGCCTTCGTGCATCCGCATGCCCCGCTGCGCGAGGCGCTGACGCGCGAGGCCGTGCGGCGTGTGCTGGCCATCGGCCCCGGGAGCAACTTCCAGCCGATCGGCCGCCTGGTCGACGAGCGCACCATCGTCAACGCGATGGTGGCGCTGCTGGCCACGGGCGGCTCGACCAACCACCTGATCCACTGGGTCGCCGTGGCGCGGTCGGCGGGCATCCTGATCGACTGGACCGATTTTTCCGAGCTGTCGGCCCAGGTGCCGCTGCTCTCCCGCGTGTACCCCAACGGGTCGGCCGACGTGAACCAGTTCCAGGCGGCGGGGGGCCCCGGCTTCGTGCTGCGCGAGCTGCTGGGGGCCGGCTGCCTGCACCCCGACGTGGCCACCGTCGCCGACGGCGGCCTGGCAGCCTACGGCCGCGTGCCGTCGCTCGAAGGCGCCGGCATCGCCTGGCAGCCGCTGCCCGCCAAGAGCACCGACCCGTCGGTCGTGCGCGGCGCCGCGGCGCCATTCTCGGAAACCGGCGGCCTGAAGCTGCTGACGGGCAAGCTGGGCCGTGCGGTGATCAAGGTGTCGGCCGTGCCGGAAGACCGCCACGTCATCGAGGCGCCGGCCCGGGTGTTCGAGAGCCAGGAAGCCTTGCAGGCCGCCTTCAAGGCGGGCGAGCTGGAGCGGGACTTCGTCGCGGTGGTGCGCTTCCAGGGGCCGAACGCCAACGGCATGCCCGAGCTGCACAAGCTCACGCCGCCGCTGGGCGTCCTGCAGGGCAAGGGCTTCAAGGTCGCGCTGGTGACCGACGGCCGCATGAGCGGCGCGTCGGGCAAGGTGCCCGCGGCCATCCATGTGAGCCCGGAGGCGCTGGCCGGCGGGCCGCTGGCCAGGGTGGTCGACGGCGACATCATCCGGCTCGACGCGACGGCCGGCGTGCTCGACGTGCTGGTCGACGACGCGACCTGGGCGGCCCGGCCGTTGGCGGTCATCCGGCCCGATGCGGCGGAAGACAACGCCCATGGCCTCGGCCGCGAGCTGTTCGCGGGCATGCGCAAGAACGCGGTGAGCGCCGAGGAGGGCGCCTGCACCTGGTTGTGAACGAGCCCCCAAGCTCGCTGCGCTCGCTACCCCCCGAGGGGGCCGCCCGGCGATGGACCGGCGGAGCCGGATCCATGCCGGTGGCTTGAGTGGGCCGTGCCCTTTCGTGATCTCACTTTTTAGGAATCTGAACCATGCTGAATACGCTCGACCTCGTTGCTCACGGCCCCGTCATCCCGGTCATCGTGCTGCAACGTGTGCAGGACGCCGTGCCGCTGGCCGAGGCGCTCGTCGCCGGTGGCGTGCGTGTGCTCGAGGTGACGATGCGCACGCCGGTGGCGCTGCAGTGCATCGAGGCGATCGCCAAGGCCGTGCCGCAGGCCATCGTGGGGGCGGGCACCATCCGCTCGGCGGCGGATGCCCGGGCCGCGAAGGACGCCGGCTCCCTCTTCGGCGTCAGCCCCGGCTACACGCCCGAGGTGGGCCGCGCCTGCCGGGACGCGGGCCTGCCGCTGCTGCCGGGCGTGGCGACTTCCAGCGAGGTGATGACGGCGCAGGCCGACGGCCTGCAGTTCCTGAAGTTCTTCCCGGCCAGCCAGGCCGGCGGCATCCCGATGCTGAAGGCGCTGGCCGGTCCGTTCCCCGACGTGGTGTTCTGCCCGACCGGCGGCATCTCGCTGAAGACCGCGCCGGAGTTCCTCGCGCTGCCGAACGTCAAGGTGTGCGGCGGCTCGTGGCTGACGCCGGCCGACGCCGTCGAGGCCGGCGACTGGGACCGCATCACCCGGCTGGCCCGCGAGGCGGGGGCGCTGCCGCGCGGCTGAAGCCGCCGCCCGGCGGGCGGCAGCGGTTCAGCCGGGCTTGACGAGGGCGGCCATCGCCGCCGCGTCGGCCGTCTGCAGCGAGGCCAGGCCCGCCGCGACGCCAAGCCTGTCCGCATCGCTGCGGTTCTGGCTGACCTTCCACTTGCCGGTGAGCGCGGTCAGGCGCAGCTCGATGCCGACGATCGCGCGCAGCATCTGGTCGACGTAGTCCGCCGGGGCGTCGTCCACCGACCAGGGCTGCGCCCGGCCGGCCTCGTGCACCTGCGTGAGCTCGCCCACCAGGCGGCGCAGCCAGGCCGCGTCGTCGACCGCGGCCAGCACGCCCCGGGCCTCGACGACCGCATAGTTCCACGTCGGCACCACCTTGCCGTGTTCCTGCTTGCCCGGGTACCAGGCCGGGCTGACGTAGGCCTGCGCGCCCTGGAACAGCGCCAATGCCTCGATGCCGCCGGCCGCGTCGCGCCACAGGCCATTGGCGCGCGCCACGTGGCCGCGCAGCGTGCCGTGGGGGCCGGCCTCGGGGTCGAGCAGCAGCGGCAGCAGGTTGGCCTGCAGGCCGGACGCGGGGGTGTGCACCACCAGCGTCGCCAGCGGCCGCTCGCGCATCAGCGCGTGCAGCGCCGCGGTGTCGGGCTGCTCGAAGTGGCGGGGCTGGTACATGCGCCGGTGCGCCGTGTCAGACGCCGCCCTGGATCAGCTCGACCTTGTAGCCGTCGGGGTCGGTGACAAACGCGATGATGGTGTGTCCGCCCTTGACCGGGCCGGCCTCGCGCGTGACGGCGCCGCCGAACTGCGCCGCCTTCGCGCGCACCGCGTCGCACATCGCATGGGCGTCGTCGACGCCGAGGGCGATGTGGCCATAGGCGGTGCCCATCTCGTAGCTGTCGACGCCGTAGTTGTAGGTCAGCTCCAGCTCCGCCTGGGCGGGGTTGGCCTCGTAGCCGAGGTAGGCCAGGTCGTACTGCTGCTCGGGGCGCTGCACGGTGCGCAGCAGCTTCATGCCGAGGGTCTGGGTGTAGAAGTCGATCGAGCGCTGCATGTCGGTGACACGCAGCATGGTGTGGAGAAGTCTCATGGCGTGGCGGAGGGCTGGGCCTCGAAGAGAAGGCAGGTCGTGGTCGCGTGGGCATAGAGTGTGCCATCGGGCCCCACCAGCCTGCCCTGCGCGGTGGCGATGCGCCCACCGCGGTGAATGACTTCACCGACGGCCCGCACCAGCGGCACCTTGTGCGTCACGGCCTTGACGTAGTTGATCTTCAGCTCGACCGTGGTGTAGCTCCTGCCGGGCTCCATCAGCGTGTGGACGGCGCAGCCCACGGCGGAGTCCAGCAGGGTGGCCACCCAGCCGCCGTGGACCGTGCCGAGCGGGTTGTAGTGGTCGAACAGCGGCCGGCCCTGGAAGACCGCCCGGCCGGCCTCGAGCTCGACCAGCAGGAAGTTCAGCGTGCGGGAGATGGGTGCACGCGGGATCTCGCCCGCCACCATCGCCTGCAGGATCTCCAGCCCGGTGCGGCCCGCCACTTGCGCCGGGCTGGCCAGCCCCACCTCGTGGGCCCGGGCGTCGATCTCCGCCTCGCGGGCGCGCCAGGCGTCGAGGGTCCGTTCTGCGGGCGTCGCGGACGGTTCGTTCATGCAGGTTCTCCTGAAGGTTGCAGCTACAACAATTGTAGATACAATCATCGAATGAGCCAAGCAGTGCCGCAGCCCCCCCGAGGCTGCACCAACCTCAAGATCCGCCAGCTCGCCCGCCTGGTGGGCCGCCACTACGAGGCGCATGCCGCCGCCACCGGCCTGAAGAACACGCAGTACTCGCTGCTGTCCCACGTGGTCAAGATGGCCCCGGTGCGCCCCGGCGATCTGGCGCAGGCCATGCGGCTCGACGCCTCCACGCTCACGCGCAACCTGCAGCCGCTGGTCGCGCAGGGCTGGGTCACCCTCGGTGCGGGCGCGGATGGCCGCAGCCGCCTGGTCGACGTGACGGAGGCCGGCCGCGCCGCGCGCGAGCAGGGCCAGAAGGCCTGGAAGAAGGCGCAGCTGGAGGTGAACGCGCTGCTCGGCATCGAGCGTGTCACGGCACTGCACGCCTTGATCGATGAATGCATCGCCGTCCTTGAAACCACGGACGACGCCCATGAAGAAGGAGCCCGCAATGAATGAAGGTGTGAAGCGCTCGGCGCTACCGCTCGGCCTCGTGCTGCTCGCCGCCGCCGGCGCCTTCGCGCTGACGATGGGCGCGCGGCAGTCGATGGGGCTCTTTCTGAGCACGCTCAACACCACCACGGGCCTGGGGCTGGCCAGCATCAGCCTGGCCTTTGCCTTCGGGCAGCTCTGGTGGGGGCTGACGCAGCCGGTCGCCGGCCTGGTGGCCGATCGCATCGGCACCGGCCGGGTGATCGTGCTCGGCGTGCTGCTCGTCGCGCTGGGGACCGTGCTCGTGCCGCACATGCAGAGCACGGCCGGGTTGATCCTGGCCATCGGCGTGCTGGCCGCGGGCGGCGCCGGCATGGCGGGGCCGTCGGTGTTGATGGCGGCCACCACGCGGCTGGTGCCGCCCGAGCGGCGCGGCATGGCCACGGGCATCGTCAACGCGGGCGGCTCCTTCGGGCAGTTCGTGTTCGCGCCCATTGCCCAGGGCGTGACGGCCGCGGCGGGCTGGGCGGCGTCGCTGTACACGCTGGGCGCGATCACGCTGCTGGCGCTGCCCGCCGCCTGGGTGTTGCGCGGCCACTCGGCCCACCCGCCTGCCGCGGCCGGCGCCGCGCCGGTGGCGCGCGAGAGCGCGGCCGTGGTGATCCGCCGGGCCCTGGCCGACCGGAGCTACCGCCTGCTGTGCATCGGCTTCTTCGTCTGCGGCTTCCACGTGGCGTTCATCGCGACCCACCTGCCCGGCGTGGTGGCCGCCTGCCAGCTGCCGCCGGAGATCGGCGCCTGGTCGCTGGCGGTGATCGGCCTGTTCAACATCTTCGGCAGCCTGGGCATGGGCTGGGCCATCGGCTACCAGGGGGGCCGATGGCGCATGAAGTCGCTGCTGTCGCTGGTGTACGCCGCCCGGGCGGTGGCGGTCGTCGCCTTCCTGCTGCTGCCGAAGACGCCTGCCGTGATGCTGGGCTTCGCCGCGGTCATTGGCTTCACCTACCTGTCCACGGTGCCGCCCACGGCCGGCCTGGTGGCGCGCTTCTTCGGCCCGGCCAACATGGCCACGCTGTTCGGCATCGTGATGCTCGCGCACCAGCTGGGCGGGTTCCTCGGCGCATGGCTCGGCGGCAAGGCCTTCGAGTGGACGGGCAGCTACGACTGGATGTGGTACGCCGACATCGTGCTGGCGGTGGGCGCGGCGCTGGTGCACCTGCCGATCCGCGAAGCCCGTCGCACGGCGCTGCAGCCGGCGGCCGCTTAGAATGCCGGCTGTCATTGGGGAGTAGCTTCCCTCCGAACCGCCCTGCGCCGCCTGGTCCGGGGCGGTGCCGCGAGAGGGGCCTGCGTCAACAAACTTGCCCGCGAGGGCATGGCGCAGGCGATGCATCGGCGTTGGCCGGATTTGGCGAGACCTTTGACCGTGGCGACTCCGATGGCCGGGGATGCGCCGCGGTCATGCGTGCTCATTGCCGGCCGGAGCCACCTTGTTGGAAGCCTTTCTCGTCTCCACGGGCATCGTCGCCCTCGCCGAAATGGGCGACAAGACGCAATTGCTGTCGCTCGTGCTTGCCGCCCGCTTTCGGCGGCCGTGGCCCATCATCGCGGGCATCTTCGTCGCCACCGTGCTCAACCATGCCGCCGCCGGCGCGCTGGGCGCCTGGATCACCGACCTGGCCGGGCCGCAGGTGATGCGCTGGGTGCTGGGCGTGTCGTTCCTCGCGATGGCGGTGTGGACACTGATCCCCGACAAGCTCGACGAGGAAGACACCCGGGCGCCCCGGCTCGGGGTGTTCGGCGCGACGGTGATCGCGTTCTTCCTGGCCGAGATGGGTGACAAGACCCAGATCGCCACCGTCGCGCTGGCCGCGCGCTACGACGCGCTGGTGGGCGTGGTGCTCGGCACCACGCTCGGGATGATGCTGGCCAACGCACCCGTGGTGCTGCTGGGCGACAAGGTGACGAAGCGCGTGCCGATCCGCGCCATCCACATGGTCGCCGCGGTGATCTTCGCGGTGCTGGGCGTGTTGGCGCTGCTGGGTTGAGCGTGGCCTACGGCGTGGAGCGCGGCGCCGGCCGGTCGAGCCACACCGCCAGGCCCTGCGCGTTCAGCTCCACGTCGAGGTCGAGCAGCGACAGCGCCGCTTCGTCGCCGCGCCGGCCGCCCGCCTGCAGCCGTTCGGCGTAGAGCCGGCGCAGTGCGGCCTTCAGCGCCTCGTGGCGGTCCGGCGCCGTGCGGTGCGCTTCGCCGATCGCGACCATCGCGTCCAGCTGCAGCAGCAGCTCGGCCGCCAGCGCCGGCGTGTCGCCCACGCGGCCGTAGTGCGTCAGGTACATGCACTGCGGCTGCTCGGCCATCATGCGTTCGATCGACTGGCGCATCGCCTCGGGCTCGAACTGCACCGGCGTCGAGGTGGGCAGGATCCACGGGGCGCGGCCCGGCAGGTCGAACTCGCGGTAGCTCAGGCCGAAGGTGTCGCCGGTGAACCAGCCGCGCGTGCGCTCGTCCCACACGCAGTGGTGGTGGCGCGCATGGCCCGGCGTGTCGATCAGGCGCAGCGGGCGCCCGGCGAGCGACAGCACCATGCCGTCCTCGCTGGCGTCGACCCGCGCGGCATCGGCGCCGACGAGCCGGCCGTACGAACGTTCCATCTCGGCCTGGCCGTAGACCGCCAGTGCGCCGGCATACAGCATGCGCGGGTCGACCAGGTGGCGGGCGCCGCGCGGATGCACGACCAGCCGCGCGGCGGGCAGCGACTGCATCAGCAGCCCGGCGCCGCCGGCGTGGTCCAGGTGCACGTGCGTGGGGATCACGTAGTCCACCGCGTCGCGCGGCAGGCCCAGCGCCTCGAGCGCCCCGAGCAGCCGGGGCACCGCGTGGTTGGTGCCGGTGTCGATGAAGCAGGCGCGGCCCGCTTCGGTCATCAGGTAGGCCGCATCGAAGCGCGGACGCTGGAAGCCGGTGTCGATGGCGTAGAGGCCGTCGCCCAGCGGTTCGAGGTAGTCGGGCAGGGCGGTCGTCATGCTGCGATTCTCGCAGCGGCGGGCGTTCAGCCCTGGCGGGCCAGCGCCGCCCAGGCGCGCGCGATCTCGGCCGTGCCGTCGTTGCCGCCCACGCCGCGCAGCGTCTGCAGCCCCTTCGTGCGCGTCTGGGGCGACTGCAGCTGCGCCCAGCCCAGGCGCAGCTTCGCGTCGTCGGGCCGCTTCAGCTGGCCCTTGGCGATACCCTTCTCGATCAGCCCGGCCCCCTTGGCCGCCTGCCCCATCGACACGTAAACGGTGCCGACCTTGACCAGCTCGTTGCCGTCCTTGGCGGCCAGCGCCGCGGTCTCGGCCTGGGCCAGCCCGGCGTGGGTCTGCGCTTCCTGCTTGAGCACGAGCTCGCGCAGCCGCTTGTGGCGCTCGGCCTCGGTGCCGGTGCCCAGGGCGCCCGCGGCGAAGCCGCGCTCGACGATCGCCTTGGCCTCGTCGGGCAGGCCGGCCTGCAGCGACAGCTGGGCCATCTCCATGTACTGCTCGGTCGTGGAGATCAGGCCGTTGGCGAGCTTCAGCCGCATCACGTCCAGCGACAGCCGCGACGAGAAGCCCGGCTTGCGCTGCACGTTGTTGAGGTAGGCGCTCCAGTAGTCCTTCTTCGGGTAGTGGAGGATGAGCTTCTCGAGCGCCGCGGCGTGGCCACCGGCGTTGTTGGTGCGCTGGTAGGCGTCGGCCAGGCGCAGCAGGTCGTCCTCCGCCGGCCGGCGGCCGGCCTGCTCCGCCGCCGACACGGCCGATGCGGCGTCGCGCGCGACGGCGGCGTAGTCGCCGCTCTGCGCCTGCACGTAGGCCAGCAGCTGCTGCAGCTGCTGGCTGTTGCTGCCCGCCTGCCGCGCGCGCTGTGCCCATTCGGTGGTCTTCGGCCAGTTCTTGGCCTGCGAGTACGCGAAGGCCAGCGATTCGGCGATCTGCCCCTGCTCGGCCGCGCTGAGCTTGCCGGACGCGAAGACCGCCTCGAACGCCGCGATGGCCGTGGGCGCATCGCCCGCGCGCTGCGCCGCGGCGCCCCGCATGCGCTCGATCAGCAGCTGTTCGGCGGCCGTCTTGTTGCCGGCGGCATCGGCCTCGCGCACCTTGGCGAGCGCCTCCCGCGCCTTGCCGGCCTTCAGCAGCTCGCCGGCCTGCTGCAGCGGGCGGCCGACCTCGGGACGCAGCTGCTGCGCCCCGGCATGCGCGACGAAGCCGGCCACGAGCAGCGCGGCCAAAAGGGCTCGGAGGGAGGTTCGCATGGTCATCGTCAGTTCAGGAACTGCTCGTTGCCGATGAGGCCGATCTTGGTCACGCCCAGGCGCTGGGCGGCGGCCATCACGCCGGCCACGTGCTTGTAGGTCACGAGCTTGTTGGGCCGCAGGTGGACCTCGGGCTGCTCGGGCAGGGCCGCGACCTGCGCCAGCCGGTTCTCCAGGTCGGCGCGGTCAGCGACGATCACGCCGTTCCATCCGATGGTGCCGTCGAAGTCGACGTCGATGCGCACCACCTCCGGCGGCACCGGCGGCGGCGGCGCGTTGCTGGGCACCGGCATGTTCATCTTGACCGCGTGTGTCTGGATCGGGATCGTGATGATGAACATGATCAGCAGCACCAGCATCACGTCGATCAGCGGCGTGGTGTTGATGTCCACCATCACGTCGTCGTCGTTGGCGCTGCCCAGGTTCATGGCCATGTCGTTCTCCTGTTGCCTGTCACGGCGCGGCGACGCCCGCGGGGGGCTCGGTGATGAACCCGACCTTGTGGATGCCGGCGCGCTGGCACGCCATCACCACCCGGCCCACCGCTTCGTAGCGCACCTCGCCGTCGCCCCGGATGTGCACCTCGGGCTGCGGCTCCTTGACCGCGCTGTCCTTCAGCCTGGCCACCAGCGTGTCGATGTCGGGCAGGCGCTCCACGCCCCAGTACACGTCGCCCTCGCGGTCGACCGCGAGCACGATATTCTCGGGCTTGGTCTGCGTCGGGACGTTCTTCTCCTTCGGCAGCTCGACCTTGATCGACTGCGTGACGACCGGGATCGTGATCAGGAAGATGATCAGCAGCACCAGCATCACGTCCACCAGCGGCGTGGTGTTGATGCTGGCGTTGAGGGTGTCCTCGTCGCCGTCGCCCGATGCGAAGCTCATCGCCATGGCGGTGTCCGGATCAGCGCTTGCCGGCGATCAGCACGTTGTGCAGGTCGCTGCTGAAGGCTCGCACCTTCTCCATCGCGCTCTTGTTGCGGCGGATGAGCCAGTTGTAGCCCATCACCGCGGGCACCGCGACGGCCAGGCCGATGGCGGTCATGATCAGCGCCTCGCCCACCGGGCCGGCCACCTTGTCGATCGACGCCTGGCCGCTGATGCCGATGGCCGTCAGCGCGTGGTAGATGCCCCAGACCGTGCCGAACAGGCCGACGAACGGCGCGGTGGAACCCACCGTGGCCAGGAAGGCCAGGCCGTCCTGCAGGCGGCTGTTGATGTTGTCGACGGCACGCTGGATGCTCATCGTGACCCAGGTGTGCAGGTCGATCTGCTCGACCAGCGTACCCTCGTGGTGCTCGCTGGCGGTCAGGCCCTGCTCGGCGATGTAGCGGAAGGCGCTGCCCTGCTCCAGCGCGGCGGCGCCGGCCTTGACGCTGCCCGCCGTCCAGAAGCTCCTGCTCGCGCGTTCCGCGGCCTGCAGCAGCTTGTGCTGCTCGTACAGCTTCGTGAAGATGATGTACCAGCTGCCCATGCTCATGATGATCATGATGACCAGCGTGCCCTTGGCGACCCAGTCGCCCTGCGCCCACAGCGCGGCCAGGCCGTAGGGGTTCTCGACCACCTCCGTGCTGGCGACGCCGGGAGCGGCGGCGGGCGCCACGGCCTCGGCGGGCGCCGGCTCGGAGGCCGGCTGCGCCAGGGTCAGGCTGGGCGCGACGGTTGCGGCGGCGGCGAGGGCCAGCACGGCCGCGCGCAGGAACTTGGTCAGGAACATGGGTGTGATCTCCGGGGAACAGGCGGCCGGGGCGCAGCCGGCAGGGGGTTGGGACGGGAACTGCGAGGGCGTGGAAGGGCCGCTACTCGACCTTCCAGACGTATTCGACGGTGGCGATGGCGCCGCCGACCGGCCGGCCTTCGGGGTCGGTGCCGGGCCGGAAGGCGCATTTGCTCAGCGCCTCGACCGCTGCGGCATCGAGCTGCCGGTGCTCGCGCGTGGGGCCCGAGGCGCGGTCGATCTCCGACTTGGCGACCTTGCCGCCGGCATCGATGGTGAAGCGGATGCGGGTGGTGCCGGTGGCCTCGGCGCGCAGCGCGGCGCGGGGGTAGTCGGGCTTTTCGCAGGTCGACACGTCGATGCGCGCCGGCGTGCCGGTGGGCCGCGCGACGGGCACGGGCGGAGCCGGCGGTGCGGCCGGGGCCGGCGGCGGGGCGATGGCCACCGGCGGCGCGGGCGGCGGCACGACCGGCGTGACGGTGATCGCCGGGGCGGGGGTGGGCGGCGGCGCCACGGTGATCTCGGGCGGCGGGACGAAGCTCGGCGGCGGCGGTGCGAGCTTGGGCGGCGGCGGCAGGTTCTCGGGCGGGGGCGGCGGCGCCTTGGCCTCCTCGATGATCTTCGTCTCGATCGGCGCCTTGATCACCTCGACGACCTTGCGCGCGAGGCCGCTGACGAGGGCCCATCCGAGGAGTACGTGCATCACCACCACGATGCCGATCCCGACCAGGTGCCTGGTCGGCCGGCGCTGCTGTTCAGCGAAATCCACTCGAAGAATCCTTTAGCTCCGCCTGGCGACCGCAGCGGACTGACCTGTTGGCTGGTGCATGGCCGTGGCAGGGCCTGCACGTGGCGTACTGCGCGAAGCGGACGACTATAAACGCAAACGGTTCGCATTCCCGTTGGGTTGCGTACCGCTACGATAACCCGGCCGGGGCGCCGGGCGTGTGACGGGCGGGTTCAGCCGCGCTTCGCCGCGGGGCCCGGCAGCATGAAGTAGAAGCGTGCGCCGGCATGGCGGGCCGCGTCGACCCAGATGTGCCCGCCGTGCTTGTGGATCACGCGGTGCACGATGGCCAGGCCGACGCCGGTGCCGGGGAAGTCCGCCTCGCGGTGCAGCCGCCGGAAGGGCTCGAAAAGCTGCTGGGCGTGCGCCATGTCGAAGCCTGCGCCGTTGTCGCTGACGCAGTACACGGGCCGGCCGTCGGCGTCCGGCGGTGCCGACGACACGCCGATGGCGGCGTCCGCGCGCTTGCCGGTGAACTTCCAGGCGTTCGCAAGCAGGTTCTGCAGGGCGATGCGCAGCAGGCCGGGGTCGCCCTGCGCCATGAGGCCGGGCTCGATGTCGACCTGCACGCTGCGGTCTGGTTCGCCGGCCTGCAGCGTGTCGATGATCTCCCGCGCCAGCGTGTCCAGCGCCACCGGCCGCATGCGCACCTCGGCGCGCTTGATCTTCGACAGGCTCAGCATGTCCTCGATCAGCGTGTGCATCTTCTGCGCCGAGCGGTGGATGTTGCGCACGAAGGTCAGCGTCTGGCCCTGCAGCTCGACCCGGCTGTCGGTCAGCAGCAGGTCGCTGTAGCCCTGCACTGCCCGCAGCGGCGCCCGCAAATCGTGGGAGACCGAGTAGGTGAAGGCCTCCAGCTCCTGGTTGACTTCCTGGAGCTCGGCCGTGCGCTGCCGGACGCGCCGCTCCAGGCCCTCGTAGGCGGCGACGTTCTCGAACGCCAGCGACGTGCAATCCGCCAGCGCCTGGATCAGCTCGACCTCGTCCTGCGTGGGCTCGTGCGCCGTCGCCCAGTAGTTGCCGATCGCGCCGATGGGTGCCTCGGCCCGGATCGGCACCATCACCAGGCTCTTCACGAAGGTCGGGCGGTAGGCGTCATGCGGCACACGGGGGTCGTCGTAGATGTCGGGGATGATGGCGGCCTGCCGGTTCAGCATCGCCCAGCCGCTCACGCACGACGTCAGCGGGAAGCGGCTGCCCTTCCACAGCGGGCCGATGGCGTCCTCGTCGACGTAGTGGCACTGATCGCCGTCGCGCAGCACGAAGGTGGCGCCATCGGCCCTGTTCAGCGCACGCGCTCCGCGGCGCACGATGCCGGCGATCACCTCGACGCTGCGTGCGTGCGACAGCTCCTTCACCAGGTCCACCAGCAGCGCTCGGGCGCGCGTGAGCGTCGCCAGCCGGGCGGATTCCCGCGCGTCGCGCAGCCGCTGCAGCGCACTCGGCAGGCGCCAGAGCTCGCCTTTCTGCACGTAGTCGGTGGCGCCGGCCTCGATGCAGTGCTCCGCCCAGCGCGGGTCGCCGTTGCCGCTGACGAAGACGAACGGGATGCCCGGCAGCCGCTGCCGCGCCACCTGCAGCGCGCTCAGCCCGTCGATGCCCGGCACGGAGTTGTCCGAGAGGATGGCATCGAACTGCACGTTCTCCAGCGCGTCGAAGAACTCCTCCGCGGAGCCGACGTTCAGCCACGTCGGGTCGCCGCCGAGGCGGGCGACCTCGCGCTGGACCAGGTCGGCGTCCATCGCGTCGTCTTCGAGGTGCAGGATGTGCAGGGGTTTCATCGTTGCTGCTCCGTCACTCGACGACCTGCACACCCTTCCAGAAGGCCACGCGGTCGCGGATCTCGCCGGCCGCTTCCTTCGGGTCGGGATAGAACCACACTGCATCCGGGTTGGCGTCACCGTCGACGAACAGCGTGTAGTAGCTCGCCTGGCCTTTCCACGAGCACATGGTCTTGGTGTTGCTGGGCAGCACGTAGGCCTGGTTCAGGGACGCGGCGGGGAAGTAGTGGTTGCCCTCGACTACCACGGTGTCGTCGCTTTCGGCGACCACGGTGCCGTTCCAGATGGCTTTCATCGTTTCAACTCCTTGTCGTCGGGTGCCTGGTCGGGGATGTTGGCCAGCTCGGCGAGCCAGGTCGTGGCATGCGCGTCGCTCGGGGCGCGCCAGTCGCCGCGCGGCGACAGCGAGCCGCCGGAGCCGACCTTGGGCGCGTTGGGCACGCACGAGCGCTTGAACTGGCTGGTCTGGAAGAAGCGGAACACGAAGGTGCGCAGGTGCTGCTTGATCTGCGCCAGCGTGTAGGCGTTGCGCGCCACCAGCGGGCTGTCCGGCCATGCGCCCGCCGCCGCGTCGTGCCAGGCGTGCCAGGCGAGGTAGGCCACCTTCGACGGCGCGAACCCGAAGCGCAGCGTGTAGTACAGCGCGAAGTCATGTAGCTCATACGGCCCCAGCGTGCCCTCGGTGCTCTGCGCCGGCTGCCCGGCCTCGGCCGCGCCGGACGGCACCAGCTCGGGGCTGATCTCGGTGTCGAGCACCGCTTCCAGCACCTGGCGCGTGCGCGCGTCGGACTTCTCGGCCACCCAGCGCACCAGGTGCTTGACCAGTGTTTTCGGCACGCTGGCGTTGACGTTGTAGTGCGACATGTGGTCGCCGACGCCATAGGTGCACCAGCCGAGCGCCAGCTCGCTCAGGTCGCCGGTGCCCAGCACCAGCGCGCCGTGGTGGTTGGCCAGGCGGAAGAGGTGGCTGGTGCGCTCGCCGGCCTGTACGTTCTCGAAGGTCACGTCGTACTGCGCCTGGCCCTCGGCATACGGGTGGCCGAGGTCCTTCAGCATCTGCGTGCTGCTCGGTCGGATGTCGATCTCGCCGGCGCTGCAGCCCACCGCGGCCATCAGCTCGCGCGCCTGGGCGAGCGTGCGCTCGCTGGTCGCGAAGCCCGGCATCGTGTAGGCCAGCACGTTGCTGCGCGGCAGGCCCATGTCGTCCATCGCCCGCACCGCCACCAGCAGCGCGTGCGTCGAATCGAGCCCGCCGGACACGCCGATCACCAGCTTGCCGATGCCGCTGGTCTCCAGCCGCTGCACGAGGGAGCGCACCTGGATCAGGTAGACCTCCTCGCAGCGTTCGTCGCGCGTGGCGGGGTGGGCCGGCACGTACGGGAAGCGCTGCACGGTGCGGCGCAGCGCCGAGGGCGCCGGCAGCGGCAGCGTGAAGCCCACCGTGCGCATGCGCGAGACCTCGTCGGCGTGCACCGCCGCCGACTGGCCGAAGCTCGTCTGGCGCATGCGCTCGCGCGACAGGCGCTCCAGGTCAATGTCCGCAAAGCTGCAGTGCGCGCCGGGCTCGAACCGGGGCGATTCAGCCAGCAGGTCGCCCGCCTCGTAGATCAGCGCCTGTCCGTCCCAGGCCAGGTCGGTGGTCGATTCGCCGGTGCCGGCCGAGGTGTACAGGTAGGCCGCCAGGCAGCGCGCCGAGTGCAGGCTGGCCAGCTGGTGCCGGTAGCCCGACTTGCCGATCGTGACGTTCGACGCCGACAGGTTCACCAGCACCGTGGCCCCGGCCAGCGCGGCGTAGGACGACGGCGGGATGGGCACCCACACGTCCTCGCAGATCTCGACGTGGAAGCGCAGCAGCGGCAGGTTCTCGGCCTCGAACAGCAGCTGCGTCCCGAAGGGCACGGCCTGCCCGGCCAGCGTGACCTCCCCGGCCAGCGCGTGGGCCGCGGGGTTGAACTGCCGCGCCTCGTAGAACTCCGCGTAGTTGGGCAGGTAGGTCTTCGGGACGATGCCCAGGATGCGGCCGTCGAAGACGACCGCCGCACAGTTGAACAGGCTGTGCCGCACCCGCAGTGGCAGGCCGACGACGGCGACCGCGCCCACCCCGAGCGATCCCTCCGCCACGGCGGCCAGCGCCGCCTCGCAGGCATCGAGCAGCGCACGCTGGTGGAAGAGGTCGTCGCAGGTGTAGGCCGAGAGGCCCAGCTCCGGGAAGGCCACCAGCGAGGCGCCCTGCGCCGCGGCCTCCCGCAGCATCCGCACCGTCTCGCCGGCGTTGTAGGCGGGGTCGGCGATGCGCACGCGGGGCACGGCCACCGCCGCGCGCACGAAGCCGTGGGCGGCGGGGTGGAAGAAGGTCGGCGGCTCGGTCATCGGAGGGATCGGTACGGGCTTGCGGTTGGCGAAGAGGGGCTTCGGTGCGGAGGCGTCCCGGCCGTCGGTCACGATCGACATTGCCACAGGTCGACGGCCGTGTGGAAGCCAGCGGCCACTATTGTCATTGGCGCAGATCATCGGCACCCCGGTACCGACTGCAACGGGAAAACCCTGGCGCCGGTGCCGGCTTCGTGGGCGGCGGCCGTGCGGCAGGGGGGACGGCTGCTTCAGGTGCGCGCCGCCGGCTGCGGTGCGGCCGGCGTGGGCGGTGCTTCCGGCTCGTGAGGTGCTTCCTGCACGACCGGCGCCAGCGCGTTCGCGCGCTCGCCGAACACCATTTCCTGCAGCCAGCCCACCAGCACCGAGGTGTAGGCCCGCTGGTCAGCCTCGCGCGCCAGGCCGTGGTCGGCGCCCGCCAGGCAGCGGTAGGTGAGCGAGCGCGCGTTCTTGCCGGCCTCGCGGTAGCTGGTGAGCACCGCGCGCGGGACGATGGTGTCCAGTTCGGATTCCACCAGCAGCAGGTCGCCGTCGAAGTCGTGGCAGGCCTGCAGGGCCCGGTTGTCGCCGAAGGCCACGAGGCTGCGGCGGTAGGCGCGCAGGTCCTGGTCCTTGTGCAGCTGCAGCTTGGGCACTTCCCAGCCCGAGTCCATGTAGAGCGCCGGCGCGCGCAGCGCCAGCCACTTGACCGGACGCATCGTCGTCAGGATGGTCGCCAGGTAGCCGCCGTAGCTGCTGCCGACGACGGCGATCGACGAGCGGTCGACGTGGCGGCGCTCGGCCAGCCGGTCGTACGCGGCGAGCACGTCGCGCAGGTTGCTCGCCCGCGAGACGGTCTCGAACTGAGGCCGCGTCTGCGCGTGGCCCCGCAGGTCGAAGGTCAGGCAGATGCAGCCGAGCGCGGCGATCTGCCGCGCCCGCGCCAGGTACTGGCCCTGGCTGCCGCCCCAGCCGTGGATGAAGAGCACGCCGGGCAGCAGCGTGCCCGGCGTCACGAAGGTGCCGGCGATGCTGCCTTCGTCGACCGGTATCGCGATGCTCTCGTCAATCGTCGGCATGCGCCTCGTTCTCCTCCACGGTCACGTACTTGACGACCCGACCCACGTGGCAATCGACGCCGTCGTAATGCACCTGCGCGCCCGGGGGCACCGGTGCATCCTCCTCGTACACCTCGTGCGTGGACGCCCGCACCACGCGCCGCCACGGCTGGGCCTTGAAGGCGTGCAGCGCGGCGACCTCGGCGCCGCTCGCGCCGCCGATGCGCCAGGATTGTTCCAGCACGCCGGACTGCCACTGCCCCTGCGCGTCCAGGCCCTGGGCGATGTCGTAGTTGGCCCGCGTGGCGAGCCAGCCGGGGTAGCAGCGCGCGGCGGCGCGGTGGTAGGTGAGCGCCTGCTCGACCGCGGTGGCGAACGGCGCTGCCAGCCCGATCTGCTGCAGCGCCTCGAAGTCGCCCAGCACCACCGTCAGCGTGGAGCCGCCATACACCTCGTGGCCGCGGTGGTTGCGGGTGAGGGACTGCGTGCCGACGTACGAGGCCAGCCACCGGCCCGCCCGCACCTGGCCGACGCTGAGCGTCTCCACCTGCGACAGGTTGCGTTCCAGCACCACGCCGTGGGTCCGCAGCGCCTGCGGATCGGTCTCGTCGAGCCACGCCTCCAGCGAAGCCATGTCCTCGATCACCTGCTGGCCGAGGCCGCCGACCCCGTCGGGGTTCTTCAGCCGCACGCCGCCGTGCTCGAGCAGGCGTTCGGCGGCCGTGCGGGCGTCTTCCGGCGCGAAGACCGAGTAGCCCGGCAGCACGACCGGCCGCACCGCCTCGCCGTAGGCCGCCGACCAACCCCGAGGCGCCTGCGCGCCGGGGCGCACCAGCGGGTGCGTGATCAGCTTGGTGGCGACGAAGGGATGGGGCACCACGCCGCCGAAGAAGTGGTCGGGCGACTCGATGCCGAGTTCACGGGCTGCCTGCAGGCTGGTCAGCGTCTGGCCGGGCACCACATACAGCGGCCGGCCTGCGTGTTCTGCCGGATCGTGCAGGCCGCCGAACTCCAGTTCCAGCAGATCGGCCAGCGACCGGGCCACGGAGGCCTTGGTGCGCTGGTCGTGGCCGTCGGGCTGCGCGTCGGGGCCGCTGCAGCCGAAGACGACGGTCGGGCGCAGCGCGCTGGCGGCGAGAACCGCGCCGATGTCGGGGGTGGGGGCGGCGGTGAGCAGGGCAGTCGTCATCGTCGGTCTCCGTCCAAGGCGGTGGCAGATGGCGCCACTGTGCGCGGCAGGTGCCGGCCGGCCTGCCGGTGGCCGCGTGCATCGCCTGTAGGAGGGCGCCGCGCGGCGGCGCTCAGTCCCCCTCGTGGTGCAGCCGGGCATGGATGCGCTGCGTCGCCTTCCACACCGACCACAGCACCAGCGGTATCAGCGCTCCTGCGGCCAGCTCGGGGTGCACCGGCACGCCCACCGCCTTCAGCGCCTTGCCGCTGTAAAGCAGCAGGCTCACCACGTAGTACGAGATCGCCGCGATCGACAGCCCCTCGACGGTGGACTGCAGCCGCAGCTGCAGCGACTGGCCCCGCGTCAGCTTGGCCAGCAGCTGCTGGTTCTGCGCCTCGGTGGCGATGTCGACGCGGGTGCGCAGCAATGCGCTGGTGCGTTCGATGCGCTGCGACAGCGACTGCAGCCGCTGCGCCGTGGCCGCCACCGTCGCGATGGCGGGCGAGAGGCGCCGCTGCATGAATTCGCCCAGCGTCTGGGTGCCCGGGATGGCCTTCTCGCGCAGCTCGGCCAGGCGCTGGCGCACCAGCGCGTCGTAGGCCTGGGTGGCGGAGAAGCGGTACTGGTGCTCCGCCGTCGCGCGCTCGACCCGCGCGGCCACGTGGATCAGCGTGTCGAGCAGCGCGGCTTCAGGCTCCTGGCGCGCCTCCAGGCGCGCCGTCACCGCCGAGAGCGCCGATTCGGACGCCGCCAGCACCGGCGCCAGCGCCTTGGCGACGGGCAGGCCGCGCAGCGCCATCAGGCGGTAGATCTCCAGCTCGAGCAGGCGCTGCGAGATGCGGCCGGCGCGGGTGTCGGAGGTGCCGGGCGGCGCCACCACCAGCATGCGCTCGAAGCCGTCGGGCCGCAGCCGGAAGTCGGTCACGGCCATCGAATGGCCCTGGCCCATCAACGAGGCGACGACGGTGTGGCCGCCGAACCAGCGCTGTGCCAGCGCCAGCGCCCCATCGGGCGGCGTGATGTCGTGCTCCAGCATCACCAGCTGCGTCGCCGCCACCGTGCGGCCGGGCAGGCCGCGCAGCCAGCCGGCGTCAAGCACCAGCGGCGTGAGCAGGTCCGGGTCTTCCGCACCCAGGCCGGCGCCGACGGGCAGCGGCTGCACCAGCGCGTAGCGGGTGAACTCGGTGTGCCGCTCCCATTTCAGCGTGTGGTCCGCAAAGCGCAGACGCAGGAAGTTGCCCTGCAGGTCGTCGACCGACAGCTCGCCCTGGCCAGGCAGGCGGCGCAGGTGGGCGCACTCCTCCTCGCGCGACACGTCGCGGTTCAACACCGCGATGGTCATCACCAGCGCCGGCAGCCGGATGCGCGCCGACGGCCGGGCGTGCACCTCGTTGTGCAACGAGGCCCGCAGCTCATCGTCGGGTGGCAGGGCGGAGGCCGGGGGCGGGGCGGGAGCGTCGGGCATGGCGGGCACGGGGGTACGGCGGCCCGCCCAGTGTGCCTGCAACAAACGGCCGCGGATCCGCAACACTTCCGGCGATTGGCCGGAAGCCGCTGCGGATACGCTTGCGGCCATGCAAGTCGTCGGTATTTCCCTGCGCAAGCCAGGGTTCAATGAAATCACTGCCGCCACCGTCATGGGCGGCGGCCTGTGGATCGCCCTCGTGGGGCTCCTGTCCGCCGGCGGCCACGCGCTGGAACGGCCCGAGGCCGCGGCGCTGCTGCTGGTGATGCTGTGGGGCAGCCTGTCGGTGCGCCTGGGCATCGACTTCGCCGCCGGCTGGCGCCACCGCATCGTTCACCTCGCGGTGTGCGGGTTGCTGCTCGGCGCCTGCCAGGCGGCGCGCATGCTGTTCGGCTGACAGTAACAAGAACGGCGACGCCGGCGCGGAGCCGGCGTCGCCGTGCGGGACGTCGCGGTGCGTCAGCGCACGCTGCCGCGGCGGATCAGGTTGACGATCGCCAGCAGGATGATCGCGCCGCCCAGCGACAGCAGCAGGCCCATCATGCTGAAGTCGCTGCTGTTGATCGTGCCGCCGCCGACGAGCGGCGACAGCAGCCAGCCGCCGAGCATCGCGCCCACGATGCCGACCACGACGTTCAGGATCACGCCCTGCTGCGCATCGGTGCGCATGATCATGCTGGCAACCCAGCCGATGAGACCGCCGACGACCAGCCAGATGATGAGGTTCATGTATCGCTCCTGATGCGTGTTGAGATGTGGCAAGCGTAGGGAGGGCGGTCCGCGGGCACCGTCGGGCGGTACCGCCATCGCGCGTCAGCGTTGGCCTACGTCCGGCGCCATGACCTTGTCGGGGGTCATCGGCAGGCTGAGGATGCGGCGGCCGGTGGCGTGGTGGATCGCGTTGCACACCGCGGCGGCGACGCCGACGATGCCGATCTCGCCCACGCCCTTGGCGCCCAGGCGGCTAGCGATGGTGTCCTTCTCCTCGACAAACACCACCTCGATGTCGCCGATGTCGGCGTTCACCGGCACGTGGTACTGCGCGAGGTCGTGGTTCATGAACCGGCCCAGCGTGTGGTCGGCCAGCGTCTCCTCGTGCAGTGCCTGGCCGATCCCCCAGACCACGCCGCCGATCACCTGGCTGCGCGCCGTCAGCGGGTTGATGATGCGCCCCGCGGCCACCGCGATGACGACGCGCGTCACCCGCACGGTGCCCAGCGTCTCGTCGACGTGCACCTCGCAGAACACCGCCGAGTGCACCGCCCGGGTGTACTTGCGCTGCTTCAGCACCGCGGGCAACAGCAGGTACTTCTCCTCCAGTGTGCTGTGGCCCGCGGCGGCAAGGATGTCGGTCAGCCGCACCGTCACGTCGCGCTCGAAGCGCAGGTGCATGCAGCCGTCGGCGAAGCCCACGTCGTGGAAGCGGCCGGTGGCGAATGGCGAGCCGGGCTGCTGCCGTGCCATCGACCAGAGGCGGCGCTGCAGCCGCTCGCACACCCCCTGCACCGCCGATCCCACCGTCGCCACGTGCGATGAACCGCCCTCCACCGGCGCCACCGGCAGCGTCGAATCGCCCAGTTCGAAGCGCACCTGCGACAGCGGCAGGCCCATCGCCGCCGCGGCGATCTGGGTCATCACCGTCAGCGTGCCGGTGCCGATGTCGCTCGCCGCCGTGCGCAGCACGAGCTGGCCGTCGGCCTGCAGCACGGCCTGCACCCGCGCGAACATCTGCAGCGCGTCCCAGGTGCCGGTGGCCATGCCCCAGCCCACCAGTTCGCGGCCGTGCCGCCAGGCGCGTGGCCGCGGCGGCCGGCGCTCCCAGCCGAAGCGCTGCGCGGCCTGCTGGTAACACGCGCGCAGCTCCTTGCTCGAGAAGGGCAGGTCCTCGTTGGCGTCGTGCTCGGCGTAGTTCTTGAGCCGCAGCGCCAGCGGGTCCATGCCCAGGCGGTGCGCCAGCTCGTCCATCGCCACCTCGATCGCATGCACGCCCTGCGCGGCGCCGGGGGCACGCATGTCCATCGGGCTGTGCAGGTCGAGCGGCACGAGCTTGTAGTCCAGCCGCACGTTGTCGCAGCGGTAGAGCTGGCCGGACCAGTTCACGACCACCTCGACGTGGTCTTCCCGCCGCGAGGTCGTGCCGGCGGCATCGTGCAGCAGCGCGGTCAGGCGGCCATCGCGCTGCGCGCCCAGCCGCACGCGCTGCCACAGCTCGGGCCGGTGGCCGAAGGTGAACATCTGCGGCCGCGTCAGCACCACCCGCACCGACTGCTTGAGCTTCAGCGCCGCCATCACCGCCAGCAGCAGCGGGTACTGCGGCCGCAGGCCGGAGCCGAAGGCGCCGCCGACGAAGGTGTTGCGCACCGTCACGCGGCTCTCCGGCAGGCCGAACACGCGCGAGACGACCGAGCGCACGTTCTGCGAGCCCTGCGTCTTGTCGTGGATCGTCAGGTGGCTGCCCTTGCCGGCGGGGCCCCGGGCGGCGTAGAGCACCGTCGTGGCATGCATCTCCATCGGGTTGTGGTGCTCGGGGCGAAGGTGGAATGCGGCGTCCACCTGAACCGGCGCGGCATGCCAGGCGCGGTCGGCGTCGCCGCGCTGCTTCGGCGGCGACTTGAAGCCGGCGCGCAGCGCGCTGGGCTGGCGCGCCGTGTGCAGCTGGGCGAGCAGGTCGGTCTCGTGAGGCTCGGCGGCCACCTCCACCTCCACCAGCGTGGCGGCGTAGCGTGCGGCCTCGAAGCTGCGGGCCACCACCAGGGCCACCGGCTGGCCGCTGCAGTGCACCTGCGCATCGTGCAGCGGCTTGAACGGCGAGCCGGTGACCGGCGCCGTCATGTCCTTGTAGAACAGGTCGAGCGAGCGCATGCGCGGCCGGTTCTCGTGCGTCAGCACGTCCACCACGCCGGGCACGGCCAGCGCGCGCCGCGTCGAGATGCGCTCGATGCGGCCTCGTGCGGCGGCGGTGTTGACCACCACCCCGTAGAGCAGCCCCGCCTGCGGATGCTCGGCGGCGTAGCGTGCGGCGCCGGTGACTTTGGCGTGGCCGTCCAGGCGCGGCAGTTCCATGCCCAGCGCCACCTGCGGGGGCGGCGGCAACAGCGTGAAGAAGGTGTCGCGGCTGCGGTCGTTCATGGTGCCTCCTGGCGGGGCTGTTGCCGGGTGAGGTGCCCGAGTTCGCCCGACAGGGCCACTTCCAGCGCGCGCACCACGGCGCGCTCGGCCATCGGGATCTTGAAGGCGTTGTCGGTGCCCTTCGCGCCGGACGGGCTGGCGCCCTGGAGCATGCGCTGCGCCGCCAGCGCGAACGAGGCGGGCGTCGCCGGCCGGCCCACCAGCAGCTCTTCGGCCTCGGGCACGCGCCAGGGCCGGGGCGCGACGCCGCCGATGGCGATGCGCGCCGCGCGCACGTGGCCGTCGGGCCCGACGGCGAGGGCCGCGGCGACGGAGACGAGCGCGAAGGCGTAGGACGCCCGCTCCCGCAGCTTGAGGTAGCTGCTGTGCTGCGAGAAGGGCC
Organism: Aquincola agrisoli; assembly: GCF_036621135.1. Taxonomy (NCBI): domain Bacteria; kingdom Pseudomonadati; phylum Pseudomonadota; class Betaproteobacteria; order Burkholderiales; family Sphaerotilaceae; genus Aquincola; species Aquincola agrisoli. Next base: position 14,890 of record NZ_JAZIBG010000003.1, on the reverse strand, counting down.
CCGGCGGCAGCGTGATGTGGGTGATCAGCTCGCCGGTCGACAGCTCGGTGTCGCGCTCGGGCTGGTCGCCGGGCAGGCGGTGGAAGGCCGTCAGCGGGATCGTGCGGCTCCCCCGGGGCGACTCCACGTGCACCGTGGCATCCAGCGCGGCCAGCGCCACGCAGAAGTCGGACGGGTGGGTCGCGATGCAGTACTCGCTCGTGCCCAGGATCGCGAGCGACTTCGCCAGCCCGCGCCGCGCCGGGCAGCCGCTGCCCGGCGCGCGCTTGTTGCAGGGCACCTGCGTGTCGTAGAAGTAGCTGCAGCGCGTGCGCTGCAGCAGGTTGCCGCCGTTGGTGGCCATGTTGCGGATCTGCGGGGAGGCACCGGCGAGCAGGGCCGCGGCCACCAACGGGTAGCGCGAGCGCACGAGGGGGTGGGCCGCGGTGTCGGCGTTGGTCGCCAGCGCGCCCAGCGACAGGCCCCCGTCGGCGGTGGGCTCGATCGCCTGCAGCGCCACATGCCGGAGATCGACAACGCGGCCGGGCTGGGCGATGCCCGACTTCATCAGGTCGACGAGGTTGGTGCCGCCGGCCAGGAAGCTCGCGTGCTCCCCCGGGGGGCGGTCCTGCATGCCCGCGAGCGCGCCCGCCACGCTGTCCGGCATCACGTGCTCGAACGGCGTCATGCCTGCACCTTCGTCGCGCCATCGGCCACCGCGACGACCGGCTCGGGCGGGTCGAGCGGCAGCACGGCGTCGGCCTCGTCATCGCCTGCCAGCGGCTGCAGCGCGATCGTCGACACCGCCTTGAGGATCTGCGGGTAGGCGCCGCATCGGCACAGGTTGCCGCTCATCAGCTCGCGCAGCGCCTCGGGCGTGGCGGCGCCCCCCTCGTTGAGCAGGCCCACGGCGGAGCACAGCTGTCCGGGCGTGCAGTAGCCGCACTGGAAGGCGTCGTGGTCGATGAAGGCTTGCTGCAAAGGGTGCAGGTGCCCGTCGGGGCTGGCCAGGCCCTCCACCGTCGTGATCGCCTGCCCGTCGAGCGATACCGCCAGCGCCAGGCAGGCGTTGATGCGCCGCCCGTCGCGCAGCACGGTGCAGGCGCCGCATTGCCCGTGGTCGCAGCCCTTCTTGCTGCCGGTCAGGCCGAGGTGGTCGCGCAGTAGGTCCAACAGCGTGACCCACGGCGCGACCACCACGTCCTGCGGCGTGCCGTTGATGTGGAGTCGCACCCTGCGTTCCGGGATGTCCGGGGGAGCGGACGCGTGGGCGGGAGCGGCTTGGGGCATGGCGTCGACGGCGGGGAGCTGTTGTGATGTCCGTGGCGTGGCAAGCGTCGTTCCTGCGGGCGCCCGGAGGGCGGCGCAAGCGCTGTCTGACTGGCACGGCGCTTGCCGCAGCCGCTTCTGCCACGAACCGTTGCGACAGGACTGCCCCATGAGCTTGCACACGCCCTACGCCGTCACCCAGCCCACCCGCGAGGAGATCGCCGCCCTGGAGGGCGCCACGCTGCTGGAGTTCGGCACCGACTGGTGCGGGTTCTGCAAGGCGGCGCAGCCCGCGGTAGCCGAAGCGCTGGCGGCGCAGCCGGGCGTGCGCCACCTGAAGGTGGAGGACGGCCCGGGCCGCCCGCTGGGGCGCTCGTTCAGCGTCCGGCTGTGGCCGACGCTGGTGTTCCTGCAGGATGGGCGCGAGGTCGAGCGGCTGGTGCGGCCGCATGCGCCGGCGCCTGTCGCCCAGGCGCTGCTGCGCCTAGCGCAGGCCTCCGGCGCGGGCTGATCCTCCGGCGGCGGCCCGCCTCACCCTGCGGTGCCGACGCGCGGATGAGCCATCGTCCTACGCGAGCCCGTCAGCCGGGCCGAGACACTTCCTGCAACATGCGGCAGCGGGTCAAGACGACGCCTGCCGCCACAGGAGTTGGCATGCAAAAACGTAAACCGGATGTACTCGCCTTCGTGATGGCGGGGGGCGAGGGCTCGCGTCTCTTTCCGCTGACCGAGCACCGCTGCAAGCCCTCGGTGCCCTTCAACGGCAAGCACAGGGTCGTGGACTTCGTGCTGAGCAACCTCGTGAATTCCGAGATCTATTCGGTATACCTGCTGGTGCAGTACAAGTCGCAGGCGTTGATCGAGCACGTGCGCCAGTCGTGGACCATGGCGCGCTTCATTCCCGACCACTTCATCACCATCGTGCCGCCGCAGATGCGCGACGGTCCGCAGTGGTTCCGCGGCACGGCCGACTCGATCTACCAGAACCTCCACCTGATCGAGACGCACCAGCCCGACTTCGTCGCCGTTTTCGGCGCCGACCATGTCTACCGCATGGACGTGCGGCAGATGCTGGCGGCGCACATCGACGCGCAGGCCGACGTGAGCGTCGCCACGCTGCCAGTCGCGATCGAGAAGTGCGCGTCGTTCGGCATCGTCGAGACGGACGCGGATCTGTGGGTGCGCAACTTCCGCGAGAAGCCCACCACGACCACCGCCATGCCCGGCCGGCCCGGCCATGCGCTGGCGTCGATGGGCAACTACATCTTCTCGACCGGCGTGCTCGTCGACGAACTGCGCCGCGCGCATGCCAGCGGCGAGCGCGACTTCGGCGCCGACATCCTGCCGCGGCTGGCGCGCAGCCACCGCGTGCTGGCCTACGACTTCGCGACCAACCACATCCCCGGCCTCGCCGATTTCGAGGACCCGCACTACTGGCGCGACGTCGGCACCATCGAGTCGTACTTCGAGGCGCATTTCGACACGCTAGGGGCGCGGCCCCGGTTCCGCATGACGAACCCCAGCTGGCCCATCTATGCCAGCCAGGACCCGTCGGAGTCGGCGCAGATCGAGAGCGGCGTCATCACGCGCTCGGTGGTCGGCTCGGGCTGCGTCGTCAACAACGCGCGGCTGAACCACGCGATGCTGCGCCGCGCCGTCACCGTCAACGAGGACGCCCGGCTCGACCACTGCATCGTGATGGAGCGCACCGTCGTCGGCCGCGGTGCGCGCATCACCCGGGCGATCGTCGACCAGGACAACGACATCCCGCCGGGCGAGGTGATTGGCGGCGACGTCGAGCGCGACCGCCGCCGTTTCCACGTGAGCGACAGCGGGATCGTGGTCGTGCCCCGCGGCTACTTCAAGCGCAACACCGCAGCGGGTGCAGGCGCATGACGCCGCTGCAGGCGGTGTGGCCCGGCAAGCCCTATCCCCGCGGGGCCACCTGGGACGGGCAGGGGGTGAACTTCGCGCTGTTCTCCCAGTACGCCGAACGGGTGGAGCTGGCGCTGTTCGACGAACGCGGCCGCGAGCGCCAGCGCATCGAGCTGCGCGAGCGCACCGACCACGTCTGGCATTGCTACCTGCCGGAGGCCAGGCCCGGCCAGGCCTACGGCTACTACGTGCACGGCCCCTACCGGCCGGAGGAGGGGCACCGCTTCAATCCGCACAAGCTGGCGCTTGATCCGTACGCGAAGGACTATGTGGGCGCGCTGCGCTGGCATGACGCGCTCTACGGCTACAGCATCGGCCACCGCAAGGCGGACCTGTCCTTCGACCGGCGCGAGAGCGCCGCCTACATGCCCAAGTGCCGCGTGCTGGAGCCGGCCTTCAGCTGGGGCGACGACCGCCGCCCCGAGATCCCGTGGCACGAGATGGTCGTCTACGAGCTGCACGTCAAGGGCTACACGATGCAGCACCCCGAGGTGCCCGAGGCCTTGCGCGGCACCTACGCCGGGCTTTCCACCAAGCCCGCCATCGACCACCTGAAGCGCCTGGGCGTCACCACCGTCGAGCTGATGCCGGTGCACTCCTTCGTGAACGACCGCTACCTGGCCGAGAAGGGGCTGCGCAACTACTGGGGCTACAACACGCTCGGCTTCTTCGCGCCGGAGATGCGCTATTCGGCGTCGCAGAAGGTCAAGGAGTTCAAGACCATGGTGCGCGCGCTGCACACGGCGGGTATCGAGGTCATCCTCGACGTGGTCTACAACCACACCTGCGAGGGCAACCACCTCGGGCCCACGCTGTCGATGCGCGCCATCGACAACGCGTCGTACTACGTGCTGGCGCAGGACAGGCGCTACTACCACGACGTCACCGGCTGCGGCAACACGCTCAACATCGAGCAGCCGCGCGTGCTGCAGCTGGTGATGGACTCGTTGCGCTACTGGGTCGAGGAGATGCACGTCGACGGCTTCCGCTTCGACCTGGCCTCCGCGCTGGCCCGGGAGCAGGGCCAGGTCGACCACCTGGGCGGCTTCTTCGACGCGGTGCGCCAGGACCCGACGCTCAACCAGGTCAAGCTCATCGCCGAGCCCTGGGACCTCGGCGAAGGCGGCTACCAGACCGGCCGCTTCCCGCTCGGCTGGGCCGAGTGGAACGACCGCTACCGAGACGGCATGCGCGCCTACTGGAAGGGCGACGAGGGGCAGCTCGGCGAGTTCGCGCGCCGGCTCACCGGCTCCTCGGACCTCTACGGCCGCAGCGGCAAGCGCCCGAACGCCAGCATCAACTTCGTCACCGCGCACGACGGGTTCACGCTGCACGACCTGGTCTCGTACAACGACAAGCACAACGACGCCAACGGCGAGGACAACCGCGACGGCCACAACCACAACCTGTCGTGGAACTGCGGCGCCGAAGGCGAAACCGACGATGCCGAGGTCAACGCGCTGCGCGAGCGGCAGAAGCGCAACCTATTGGCCACGCTGCTGCTTTCGCAAGGCGTGCCGATGCTGCTGGGCGGCGACGAGATGGGCCGCACGCAGGGCGGCAACAACAACGCCTATGCGCAGGACAACCCGATCAGCTGGCTCGACTGGCGCCCGACGCCCGAGCGCGAGTCGCTGACGCGCTTCGTCGCCCGGCTGATCGCGCTGCGCCGCGAGCACCCGACCTTCCGCCGCCGCGACTTCTTCGCCGGCCCGGCCGGCGAGCGGGGCCACGACGTGCGCTGGCTGCGCCCTGACGGCGTCGAGATGGGCGAGGCCGAGTGGGCCGAGGCCTTCGCGCGCTGCCTGGGCATGTTCGTCGCGGGCAACGGCCTCGCCGACACCGACCGCTACGGCGTGCGCATGGTCGACGACGACTTCCTGCTGCTGTTCAACGCGCACCACGAGGATGTCGCGTTCGTGCTGCCGGCGTTCGAAGGCGCATCGTGGACTGTGGAGGTGGACACCGCCGACACCGCCCACGACGGCCTGGGCGACGGCGGCGCCCGCCACGCGCCGGGCAGCCAATACGCGCTGCGCGGCCGCTCCCTCGCGGTGCTGTCCCGGCCCCTGGCCCCGGAATGATGGACGACCTGGCTTCCTTCCGCTTCGGGGCGCTGCCCCTCGGCGACGCCACCCGTTTCGGCCTGTGGGCCCCCGGCTGCCGCGAGGCCGGGCTGGAGATCGTGGGTGCGCAGGGCGAAGTGCTCGCGTCGCACTGCCTGCAGCCTGCGCCGGGGGGTTGGCACCAGGCCACCGTGGCCGGCGCCGGCCACGGCACGCGCTACCGCTTCCGGGTGCGCGAGGACCTGGCCGTGCCCGATCCGGCCTCGCGCTTCAATCCCCTCGGGGTTCACGGCCCGAGCGAGGTCGTCGACCCCGGGCACCACGCGTGGCGGCATCCGGACTGGGCGGGCCGGCCCTGGCACGAGGCGGTGGTGTACGAACTGCACGTGGGCACCTTCACCCCCGACGGCACGCTCGCGGCGGCGGCCGCGCGGCTGCCGGCGCTGCAGGCGCTGGGCATCACCGCGGTCGAGCTGATGCCGCTGGCTGCCTTTCCCGGCCGGCGCGGCTGGGGTTACGACGGCGTGCTGCCCTTCGCGGTGCATGCCCCCTACGGCACGCCGGAGGACCTGAAGGCCTTCGTCGACACCGCGCACGGCCTCGGGCTGATGGTGCTGCTCGACGTGGTCTACAACCACTTCGGCCCGGACGGCAACTACCTGGGCGTGTACTGCCCGCCGTTCGTCAACCCGGCGCACCATACGCCGTGGGGCGCGGCGATCAACCTCGATGGCCCGCAGTGCGAGGCGGTGCGCCGCTACTTCGTGGAGAACGCGCTGTACTGGGTGCAGACCTGCCGGCTCGACGGCCTGCGGCTCGACGCGGTGCACGCGCTCTTCGACGGCTCCGCGACGCACCTGGTCGAGGAGATCGCCGCCGCGCTGCGCGATGGGCCCGGCCGCGAGCGCCACGTGCACCTCGTGCTGGAGAACGAGCGCAACGCCGCACGCCTGCTGGCCCGCGACCGGGCCGCCGGCGGCGGCGCCGGCCTCGCCCAGTGGAACGACGACTGGCACCACGCGGCACACGTCGTCGCCAGCGGCGAGACGGACGGCTACTACGCGGACTACGCCGACGAACCCGTCGCCCAGCTGGCCCGCGCCCTGGCCGAGGGCTTCATCTACCAGGGCCAGCCGAGTGCCTTCGCCGGCGGCGCCGCGCGCGGGGAGCCGAGCGCCCACTTGCCGCCCACCGCATTTGTCGCCTTCCTGCAGAACCACGACCAGATCGGCAACCGCGCGCTGGGCCAGCGCCTCGACGCGGTGGCGCCCGCGGCGCGGGTGGAGGCGCTGCTTGGCTGCCTGCTGCTGTCGCCGCAGGTGCCGATGCTCTTCATGGGCGAAGAGTTCGCGGCCACGTCGCCGTTCCTCTACTTCTGCGACCACGAGGGCGCGCTGGCGCAGGCGGTCACCTCGGGGCGGCGCGAAGAGTTCGCCCGCTTCGCGGCCTTCGCCGACCCGGCGGCGCGCCAGGCGATCCCCGACCCGAACGCCGCCGCCACCTTCAGCGAGAGCACCCTGCGCTGGGCCGAGGGCCACCGTGCCGCGGGGCAGCACCGGCTCGCCTTCGTCACCCGCCTGCTGGCGCTGCGGCGCGAGCACCTGCTGCCCTTGCTGCCGCAGATGCACCGGGGCGGGCGGTGGCAAGCGCAGGGCGAGGGCCTGTCGGTCGCCTGGGCGGCCGCGGACGGCACGTGCTGGCGCCTGCGCGCGCACTTCGGCGACGGCGCGGGCGAATGGCCCGTCGGCGCGCACGAGCACGCCGTGTTCGAGCTGGCCGCCACGCTGGGGGACGGGCGCTGCCGCTTTCACGGCCCCGGCGTGCTGGCGACGCTCGAGCCCGCCGTGCGGGCTGCCGGCGAATGACCGACCGATCCATCACCATGCCCGACGCCATCATTCCCCGCGCCACCTACCGGCTGCAACTGCACAAGGACTTCGGCTTCGCGCAGGCCGCGGCCGTGCTGCCCTACCTGCGGCGGCTGGGGGTCAGCCACGTCTACTGCTCGCCGATCTGGCGTGCGCGGCCGGGCAGCCTGCACGGCTACGACGTGGTCGAGCCCGGCACCATCAACCCGGAGCTGGGCGGCGACGAAGGCTTCGAGCGCTTTGCCGCGGCGGCCCGCGCGCAGGGCCTGGGGCTGCTGCTGGACATGGTGCCCAACCACATGGGCGTGTTCGGCGCCGACAACCCGTGGTGGCTGGACGTGCTGGAGAACGGGCAGGCCTCGCGCTATGCCGGCCATTTCGACATCGACTGGTCGCCGCCCAACCGCTCGCTGCGCGGCAAGCTGCTGGTGCCGGTGCTGGGCGACAGCTACGGCGCCGTGCTCGACCGCGGCGAGCTGCAGCTGGGCCACCGCGCCGGGCGGCTGGCGCTGCACTACCACCAGCACCTCTTCCCGCTCGATCCACGCAGCTACGCGCAGGTGCTGCAGCAGGTGGTCGAGGAACTGCCGGGCGGCGATGCCGTGCGCCAGATGCTGCAGCGCCTGAGCAAGGAGTTCGCGGCGCTGCCCGCGCACGACGACCCGGACGAGGCGCGGCGCACGCAGCGCCAGGCCGCCGTCCCGGTGCTGCAGGCGGCGCTCGCCGACGTCTCGTCGGCACCGGCCGTGCAGGCCGCGATCGACGGCACGCTGAAGGCCCTCAACGAGGCGCCGGCCCGCGATGCGCTCGACGCATTGCACGACCGCCAGGCCTACCGGCTCGCCTCGTGGCGCGTGGCGGCCGACGAGATCAACTACCGTCGCTTCTTCGACGTCAACGAGCTGGCGGCCATCCGTGTTGAGGTGCCCGAGGTCTTCGAGGCGACCCACGGCCGTGCGCTCGACCTCGCGGCCGCCGGCGTGGTCGACGGGCTGCGCATCGACCACCCGGACGGCCTGCTCGATCCCGCGCAGTACTTCGAGCGCCTGCAGGCTGGCTATGCGCAGCGCCGCGGCGAGCAGCGCGACCCGGCGTCCCGCTTCGGGCCGCTGTACGTGGCGGCCGAGAAGATCGCCGCCGCGCACGAGGACGTGCCGCATGCCTGGGCGCTGCACGGCACCACCGGCTACCGCTTCGCCAACGTGGTCAACGGCCTCTTCGTGGAGCGCCGCCATGCCGCCCGGCTGGAGCGCCTGTGGCGCGAACACGCTCAGGCGCCGGCCGGCTACGAGCACATCGTGCGCGAGGCCAAGCTGGCCGTGGCCCGCGGCGCGCTGGCCTCGGACCTCACGCTGCTCGCGCAGGCGCTGCACCGCGTGGCGCAGTCGCACCGCAGCACGCGCGACCACGGCTTCAACACGCTGCGCGAGGCCCTGGCCGAGGTGGCGGCGAGCATGCCCGTCTACCGCACCTACGTGGTGGAGACCCCCAGCGCGCAGGACCGCCGCTTCATCGAATGGGCGGTGGCCGACGCGCGCCGCCACAGCGGCATCGCCGACGACGGCGTGTTCGAGTTCGTGCGCCGCTGCCTGCTGCGCGATCCGCCGCCCGGCCTGGGCGGCCCCGCGGCCGAGGCGCTGCTGAGGCGCTTCGTGCTGCGCTTCCAGCAGTTCTGCGCGCCGGTGGCCGCCAAGGGCGTGGAGGACACGGCCTTCTACCGCTACCACCGGCTGGTCTCGCTCAACGAGGTGGGCGGCGAGCCCGCGGTCTTCGGGCTGTCGGCGGCGGCCTTCCACGGCGCCAGCGTCGACCGCGCCCGGCACTGGCCGCACACCATGCTGGCCAGCTCCACGCACGACAACAAGCGCGCGGAAGACGTGCGCCAGCGCATCAACGTGCTGTCGGAGCAGCCGGCCGCGCTGCGCCTGGGGCTGCGCCGCTGGCGCGAGGGCACGCGGGCGTGGCGCAGCGACGCCAATGGCCGCCCCGCCCCCGCGCCGTCCGACGACTACCTGCTCTACCAGACGCTGCTCGGCAGCCTGCCGGCCGAGCCTCTGACCGAGGAGGCGCTGGCGGCCTACCGCGAGCGCATCCAGGCCTACATGCTGAAGGCGGTGCGCGAGGCCAAGCAGTACACGAGCTGGGTGCGGCCCGACGCAGCGTACGAGGCCGCGCTCCAGCGCTTCATCCACGGCGTGCTGGGCCGGCTGCAGCCCAACCCGGTGCTGAGCGAGCTGCGCGCCCGCGCCGGCGAGCTGGCGTGGTACGGGGCGCTCAACAGCGTGTCCGCCACGGTGCTGAAGCTGACGTCGCCGGGCGTCCCGGACCTGTACCAGGGCTCGGAGCTGATGCCGCTGACGCTGGTGGACCCCGACAACCGGCAGCCGGTCGACTACGCGGTGCGCGAGCGCCTGCTGGAGGGCTTCGAGCAGGCCGCGACGCAGGGGCTGCCTGCCGCGGACACCCTGGCCGCGCTGGCGCGCACGCCGGCCGACGGCCGGCTCAAGCTGTGGTGCCTGTGGCGGCTGCTGCACCTGCGCGCCGAGCTGCCGGCGCTGCTGCGCGACGGCAACTACCAGCCGCTGCGGGTGCAGGGCCGCCAACGCGCCCATGCGATCGCCTTCGCGCGCTGCGTGAAGGGGGCGACGCTGCTCGTCATCGCCGGCCGCAAGTTCGCACAGGCTTTCGAGGCCGGCCAGTGGCCCGTGGGGGAAGCCGCGTGGTCCGGCACCTCGATCGCCTGGCCCAACGCGATGGCGCCGCGCCTGGCCGGCGGACCGGAGGCCGTGGATGCGCTGACCGGCCGCTCCGTGGCCTTGGCGGCCGAGGGCCTGCCGCTGGGCGCGGCGCTCGCCGACCTGCCGGTGGCCGTGCTGCTGCTGCGCACCCGCGGGGCCGACAACGGCAATGGCAACGGCTGACGCCCCCGGCTACTCCAGGCGCCCGATGCGCCGCACGGCGGACACCAGCGCCGCGGCATCTTCCTTCCAGTAGGCGGCGAACTGCGGCGCATCGAGGTAGTCGACCGGGCTGCCGGCCTGCAGGATGCTCGCCTGGATGGCCGGGTCGGCGGCAACCCTGCGGGCCGCGGCGCGCAGCTGCTGCACCACCGGCTCCGGCGTGCCGGCCGGCACCAGCAGGCCCGTCCACTGCGCGAAGCGCGCCTCGATCTGGCGCGAGGCCAGGCTCGGCACCTGCGGCAGGGTGGCCAGCGGTGCATCACCCCAGTGCGCCAGCGCACGCAGCTTGCCGCCCTTGATGTGCTGCAGCACGCTCGAGGGTCCGCTCGCCACCGCATCGACCTGGCCGCCCAGCAGCGCCGTGAGCGCCGGCCCGGCGCCGGTGTACGGGATGTGCGTGATGTCGATGCCGGCCTGCGACTTCAGCATTTCCATCGGCACGTGCATCGAGCCGTAATTGCCCGAGCTGCCGTAGTTGTACGTGCCCGGCTTGCCGCGCACGTCGGCGATGAACGCCTCCAGCGTCTTCCAGGGCGCGTCGGCGCGCACCACCAGCACCGTCGGGTCGGCGGTGAAGCGGGCGATCGGCACGAACTGTTCGAGCTGGTAGGCCGGCTTGCGGCCCTGCAGCCGGTCGGCCTCGGGCAGCACCGAGATCGACGAGAGCGTCATCAGCACCGTGTAGCCGTCGGGCGTGGCGCGCGCGGCCTGCGCGATGCCGAGGCTGCCTCCCGCGCCGGCCTTGTTCTCGACGACGATGCTCTGCTTCAGCTCGCGTCCCAGCGCCTCGGCGACGGGGCGGGCGACCGTGTCGGCCACGCCGCCGGGCGGGAAGGGCACGATCATCGTGATGGGGCGCTGTGGGTAGTCGCTGGCGCTGGCGCCGGTGGTGGCGGCGAACGCGACCACCGCCAGCGCCCTTTTCAGGGCGGGCAGGTTCATGGCTTGTCTCCGGAGGGTTCTTGGATGGGTGGGAGGCAGTCGCCGTCAGGCGAAGCGGTTCTCGATCACGCCGAGCCCGTCGATCTCGATGCGCACCACGTCGCCCGGCTGCAGGAAGCGCGGGGGCGTGAGGCCCAGGCCCACGCCGGCCGGCGTGCCGGTGGCGATGACGTCGCCGGGGTACAGCGTGATGCCGCGCGAGACGGTCTCGATCAGCGTCGGGATGTCGAAGATCATGTTCTCGGTCGGGCCGTCCTGGCGCAGCTCGCCGTTGACCCAGCAGCGCACGCGGGTCTTGGTGCCGTCGAGCGCGTCGGCGGTGACGATCCACGGGCCCATCGGGCAGAAGGTGTCGAACGACTTGCCCATGTCCCACTGCTGGTGGCGCATCTGCACGTCGCGGGCGGTCACGTCGTTGACGACGGTGTAGCCGAACACGTGCTGCATCGCGTCGGCGCGCGCGATGTTCTTGCCGCCCCGGCCGATCACCACCGCCAGCTCGGCCTCGTAGTCGATCTGCGACGACACGGCGCCGGGCAGCTGCACGTCGTCATGCGGGCCGACCACGCATTCGGGCACCTTGGTGAAGACGATGGGCCACGACGCGGGGTTGCTGTTGTTGTCCTTGAAGACCGAGGCCTGCAGCTCCTGGGCATGCGCGTGGTAGTTGCGGCCCACGCACCACAGGTTGCGCCGCGGCAGCGGCAGCGGCGCTTCCAGCCGCACCCCGGCCAGGGCGATCTCGGGGCCCTCGGCCTCGGGCAGGGCTTGCCCGTTCGCGGCGGCCTCGATCAGCGCCAGCGCGCCGCGCCGGGCGTCGGCCGGTGCGAGCTTCAGCGGTTGCAGATGCTGGCCGTCGGCGGACACGAGGCCGACGCGGCGCTGGCCGTCGAGCAGGAAGGTGGCGATGCGCAAGATGGTGCTCCTACAAAAACCAATTGATACCAATCAGATCCAATGAGGACCACTATAGGACCAATGGCAGGCCACGACAAGCTGCGCTTTCACCCTTTCCGCTCTCACGGCTGCAGGATGTCACCGCTAATTGGTCCGATTTGGTACGATCACGGCTTCCTCACTGAGCGATTGACCCGTGGATGCCGCTGCCACCCTCCGGGATGCCTTGTTCGACCAGTTGCGTACCGGCGCCTTGCGGCCCGGCCACCGGCTGCCGCCCGAGCGTGAGCTGAGCGAGCAGTACGGCATCAGCCGCTCGACGGTGCGGCGCGTGCTCGGGCAGCTGAAGGCGCAGCAGCTCATCACGCAGACCGTGGGCAGCGGCACCTACGTGACGGCGCAGGCCGCCACCGTGGCGTCGGCGCCCGCGGCGCTGTCGACCAGCCCGGCGGAACTGATGGAGGCGCGGCTCGCGATGGAGCCGGCCATCGTCGAGATGGTGATCCGCAACGCGACGGCCGCCGACTTCCAGCAAATGGAAGCCTGCTGCAGCCAGGCCGAGGCGGCCGCCACGCTGGAGGAGTTCGAGCACTGGGACGGCGCACTGCACGAGGCGATTGCCAAGGCTGCGCACAACAGCTTCGTGACGGGGGTCTTCCAGTCGATGAATGCGGTGCGGGCGCAGGGCGAGTGGGGCATGCTCAAGCGGCGCAGCGTCACCCCCGAACGGCGCGCCGCCTACCAGCGCGAGCACCGTGCGCTGGTGGCCGCGCTGAAAGACCGCGACCTGGCCGCGGCCGTGCAGCACACACGCGCGCACCTGCTGCACGTGCGGCGCAACCTGCTGGGCGACTGATCGCCCCGGCAGGGCGCGGCGGCTACTTGGCGGCCAGCCCCAGCTTCTCGATGAGCTGGCGGTCCTTGGCGAAGGTTTCGGTCGCCCAGGCGCGGTATTCGTCGCCGGTGCGGTACCAGACTTGCTGGTTGAGCTGTTCCATCACCTCGGCGTGGCGCGGATCGTCCATCGCCTTCTTGAAAGCGTCGTGCAGCGCCTTCACCACCGCCGGGTCCATGCCCTTGGGGCCGACCAGGCCGTAGGGCGAGGTGGACACCACGCCGTAGCCGAGGTCCTTCGCGGTGGGCACCTGCGGCCAGCGCTTGGTGCGTGTTTCGCCGAAGGTGAGCAGCAGCCGCATCTGGCCAGCGTCGACGAACTTGTCCCAGCCGGTGGCGTCGCTCGCGGCCATCACGTGGCCGCCGATCAGCGCCTGCATCTGGTCGGCGTTGCCCTTGAAGGGCACGTGGTTGAGCTGGATCTTGGCGGCCTCGGCCACTTCCTCGATCAGCAGGTGCGGGCTGGTGCCGATGCCGGTGGAGCCGTAGTCGATCTTGCCGGGCTGCTTGCGCGCGGCCTCCACGTAGTCGTTGAAGGTCTTGTAGGGCGAATCGGCGCGCACCACGAAGCCGAAGGTGTAGCCCGACACGCCCATGATGAAGGTGAAGTCGTTCAGCGGATGCCACTGCGTCTTCTGCATGTGCGGGATGCGCAGCATGCCCATCGGGTACTGGCTGATGGTGTAGCCGTCGGGCTTGGCGGTGAGCGCCATCGAGCCGGGCCCCAGCGTGCCGCCGGCGCCCGGCTGGTTCTGCACGATGACGTTCTGCCCCAGGTGCTTGCTGGCCAGCTCGGCCAGCAGGCGGTGGTGGCGGTCGGTGGAGCCGCCGGCGGGCCACGGCACGATCAGCGTGATCGGCCTGCTGGGAAAGGCCTGGGCCCGTGCGGTGCCGAAGGGCACCAGGGCCGACGCGGCGGCAGCGGCCAGCACCGTGCGGCGGCGCAGCGCCGGGGCGGTGGGCGAGGGAGCGGGATCGTGGGGCATGGGGCGTCGCCTGTATTCCGCACTGCGGAGTGAAGGTGGATCGTCATCCATCGTAGAGGGCATGGCTTTGTCCTGTAAACGCGGCACAAACCCCAAGGGCTTGTCACGGGGGTGACAGTGGTCGGAGAGCCTTTATATTCCGCATATCGGAATAATGACCATTGCAATCATGTCACGCCGCCGCCTCGCCCCCCAGGCCCCCGAAGCCGCCCAGGACCGGCGCTTTGTCACCGCGCTGGCGCGCGGCCTGGAGGTGCTGCGGTGCTTCGGCACGCGCGAACGCTGGCTGTCGCACCAGGAGATCGCGCGGCGCAGCGGCCTGCCGCAGGCGACCGTCTCGCGCATGACCTTCACGCTGACGCAACTGGGCTACCTGCGGCACCGCGCCGAGACCGGCCAGTACGCGCTGGCCGGCGGCGTGCTGGCGCTGGGTTTCTCGATGCTGACGAACTTCGACCTCGGCCGGGTCGCGCGGCCCGTGATGCAGGCGCTGGCCGACCGCTTCGAGGTGGCCGTGTCGATGGGGCTGCGGCACGGGCTGCAGATGGTCTACGTGGCGCACTGCCGGGGCGGCAACCGGCTGACGCTGGGCCTGGATGTCGGTGCGCGCCTGCCGCTGGCGGACACGGCGATGGGACGTTCACTGCTGTGTTCGCTGCCGCAGGCGGAACGGGAGGGCTTGTGCGAGCGCCTCGCCCAGGCCGACGCCGAAGGCTGGCCCCGGCAGCGCGAGGGCCTGGCCCGTGCGCTCAGGCAGTACGCGGCCCAGGGCTTCGTCACCTCGGAGCGCGAATGGGAGCCGCAGATTTCCGCGGTGGGTGTGCCCGTGCTGGTGGGCGATGGCCGGCCGCCCCTGGCGCTCACCATCGGCGGGCCGTCGTCGTACCTGACCCGGTCCACGCTGGAAGCGATGGGCGCGGCGCTGGCCGTGGCGGCCGCGGAGATCCGCGCGCTGATCCATGGCGGGGACTGGTAGCCGCGGCATCCGTGGCCGCGGCGGCTTGTATGTTCAGACCAGACCGGCACGGTAGAGTCTGAACGCCGTTGAGGCGGCCAGACCGGCCCGTGCAGTTTGGTAGCGGCTGGGGTGATCG
>NZ_JAZIBG010000002.1:0-1497 GCF_036621135.1 Aquincola agrisoli | reverse complement strand
TCGAGGGAGACCGGGATTTCGGGGAACTTTGTGGGTCGCATCAAGGGTGCCAAGTGCCCTTTCGACCTCCAATTCCTAACGTGGGACTTCTCCTGAGACGCTGTAGCGGGAAAGGGCTTCATCTTGCGATGACGGGGGAGCCACGTGGTTTTTCTCGAGTTACGGCGGGATTCTCGAGTTACGACGGGGAATTCAGGCTGCCTCTTGTGTTGGCCCAGGCAAGTCCAATCTTCCATTCGAGTTGCGAAGGAAAGCTGGGGATTGCTCTCGAGTGACTGCAGGGCCAATAGACCTCATCTAGGCTTGTGTCCAGAAGCCAATGTTCCTCTCCAGGGGCGACAGGGATCTCGGGGTTGCATTCCAGACGCACCCGGGGAGACAGGCATTCATCTCGAGTGGAAGCAAAGAACCCCGCTCTGCTCTCGAATCGCGACGGGTATCTCTGGGAGCTCACTGGGTGGACTCAAGGGAGTCAAGCCTCCTGAGGCGTTTGGAGAGAGGTCGCGAGATTGGTCTCTAGGCCATGCAGGAGACGAAGGCCCTCATCTCTCGATGACGGGGGAATCTCGGGGTTGTTCTCGAGCGGCGGCCCCAGTGTGCGGTTTCTCACGAGGTACGACGGCGAGGTCAGTGAGCCTCTCGTGGGGCGCCAGGGAAGTCGGGTCTCCATGCGAGTGGCGAGGGGGAGCGCGTCATTGCTCCCGAGCCATGGTAGGGGAATCTGGCCTCGAGACGTGTTGAAGAAGGTCTCTCGAGGGCTTTCCCGGGTTGAGGCAGGAAACCCTGGGTTCCCTCGACTTGTGCAGGTGACCTCAGGGGGCTTCTCATGGTGGCTCTGAGAAGCCAGGGAAACTGGAGGTGGGAGGGGCCTCTCGGGACTCCACTGGGTTTGGTGCATTGGAAGAGGGCCTCATCTCCAGTTGAGGCAGGAACCGCAGGGTACCTCTGATTTCAGACTCCGATCGCAGGGTCCCTGCAGACTGGGGACAGGAGAGTCAGGCCTCGTCTTGGGTTGAGGCATGGAACTCCGCTTGCCTCTCGAGATGTCCCCGGGGAGAGAGGCCGCTTGTCGAGCTGTATTTGGAACCTGGGGTTTTTTCCGAACGATGCACGGAAAAACTGCCCCTTCGTGTTGACTGCATTCACAGGGTGGAGTTCGGAGAGGTGTCCGGGCATCGGGTTCTTATCAAGAGGGGACCGGGAAATCGGGGTCCTACGGAATGTGGAACCACCCACGAGGCCACGTCTGGAATGTCTTCGTGAGACCGGCCTCATCCTGAGGTGCGACCGGAAGGTCGGGAACCCCTTCCAGACAAAGCAGGGGAGTCGACCCTCCTGTCCAGATCAGGAGGGGAGAAAGGGCTCAGAGGAGGGGGTGCCGGAAAACCTCAGTGTTCCTCTCGAGGGAGACCGGGATTTCGGGGAACTTTGTGGGTCGCATCAAGGGTGCCAAGTGCCCTTTCGACCTCCAATTCCTAACGTGGGACTTCTCCTGAG
>NZ_JAZIBG010000001.1:0-98009 GCF_036621135.1 Aquincola agrisoli | reverse complement strand
CGTCGAACGGGTTCATCGACATCTTCACGTTGGCAATGTCCACCCCCGTGCCGTCGCCCTTCACCCTCACCTTCACGTTGTAGTCCACCACCCGCTTTACCGGGACCAGGATCTTCATGCGCTTGTGCTCCTCGTGTGGTTGGCTCATTCCGCCCGGATGTCCCGCTCGCGGATGATCGTGCTCCAGCGGGCCAGGTCCTGCCGGATGTAGGCGGTGACCTCGTCCGGGCCGCCGCGGTCCACCGCCACGCCCAGGCCCTCGAAGCGCTTCTGGATCTCGTCGGTGGCCAGCGCGTCCGCCAGCACCCGGCGCATGCCGTCGAGCGCCGCCCGCGGCGTGCCGGACTTGGCCATCAGCGCGAACCACGAATACAGCACGAAGCCCGGCACCTCCGCCTGCACCGTGCCCACACCGGGATCCAGCGGCGAGGGCTGCTCGGAAGTCACTGCGATCAGCTTGATGCGGCCGCTGGCGATGTGCGCCCGCATCGCATCGGTGGGCGTGGTCAGCAGTACCTGCACCTCGTTGCCGAGCAGGGCGTTGAGCGTGGGCGCCTGGCCCTTGTAGGGCACATGGGTCATCACGAGGCCCGCCTGCTTGGACAGCAGTTCGCTGCCCAGGTGGCCGAGCGAGCCGATGCCGGCGCTGGCGTAGTTGAGCTCGCCCGGGTGGGCGCGCACATGGCGGATGAAGGACCGCATGTCGGCGGCCGGCACCTGGGCGCTCACCGCGATCTGCATCGTGGCCTTCGCGATCATCGCGACCGGCTGGAAGTCCTTCAGCGGATCGAACGCAGCGGCCTTCTGCAGCAGCGGCGTCACCGCGCTGGGGCCGTTGTTGCCGAGGAAGAAGGTGTTGCCGTCGGCCGGCGCCCGCAGCACCTGCTGCGCGCCGAGCGCACCGCCCGCGCCGGGCACGTTCTCGACCAGCACCGTGGCCCCGAGCGCCCGCTGCAGCGGGCCCTGCAGCAGCCGGGCCATGGCGTCGGTGGGCCCGCCGGCCGCATAGGGCACGACGATGCGCACCGTGCGGTCGGCCGCCGCGGCAGGCAGGGCCGGTGAAGACAACACGCCGGCGGATGCGGCGAACTCGAGGAAGCGACGTCGTTGCATTGGGGGTCTCCTGCCCGCATGGTGTGCGGCCGCGGCCTGCGCGGCAAGCGCGGGCGCCGCACAGCTCGTGTGAGCCGGGTTCAACGATGGCGGCCCGCGGCGCGACCGTGCCGCCCCGGCACAGCTGCTGTGCGCGCCGGCCGCTTGTTCCGGCGCAGCGCCTGGGTAGGCTGAGCACCGGATGCCACGAGCCCCCTCCCCTTTCCTTTTCATCGAGAACGCCATGTCCCGCTACGAGAAATACCATGACCTGAAGATCGACGTCGCCGGCAAGGTGGCCACGGTCACGATCCACCGGCCCGAGGCCCGCAACGCCATCAACCAGCGCCTGATCCGCGAGCTGCGCACGATCTGGGACGACCTCGCCGACGACCCGGCGGTCAATGCCGTGCTGCTGACCGGCGAAGGCCCGTTCTTCAGCGTCGGCGGCGACGTCAAGGCGATGTCGGACCGCCCGGGCGGCGACGTGCTGGAGGAAGGCGAGGTGCACGATCCGATGATCAGCCGCCGCCTCGTGAACCGCCTGCTCGAGCTCGACAAGCCCATCGTCTGCGCCATCAACGGCGACTGCATCGGCCTGGCCGCGACGATCGCGCTGCTGTGCGACGTCACCGTGATGTCGGAAGACGCCCGCATCGGCGACACACACGTCAGCCGCGTCGGCCTGGTGGCCGGCGACGGCGGCACCGTGATCTGGCCGCTGCTGGTCGGCGTGGCCAAGGCGAAGGAGTTCCTGATGCGCGGCACGCTGCTGAAGGGCCGCGAGGCCGAGCGCATCGGCCTCGTGAACCACTGCGTCGCGGCCCCTGAGGTGCGCACCCAGGCCGAGCAGATCGCCACCGAACTCGCGAACGGCCCCACCTGGGCCATCCGCTGGACGAAGCTGTCCGTCAACCAGATCGTGAAGGAGCGCGTGAACCACCTGCTCGAGGCGTCGATGGCCCTGGAGCAGGTCACCTTCGAGCTGGCCGACCACAAGGAAGCCACACGCGCCTTCAAGGAGAAGCGCCGGCCCCGCTTCGGCCAGTCGAACTGACGCACCCCGCGACACGGCCGCGCGCCAGGCCGAGCCGATAGAGGCACGAGACCTCGCCGCCGACACGCCACCGGAGACACCCCCTATGAAACGCTTCTTCCGCCCGGCCCTCGCGGCCCTGGCCATCGTCGCAGCCTGGCCGGCTCAGGCCGAGCCGGGCTACCCGCGGCAGCCGATCCGCATGGTCGTGCCGTTCACGCCCGGCTCGACCTCCGACATCGCCGCGCGCGCCGTCGCGCAGAAGATGCAGGGCCCGCTGGGCCAGCCGGTGCTCATCGAGAACCGGCCTGGCGCCAACGGGGCGATTGGCATGCAGGCGGTGGCGCGGGCCAAGCCCGATGGCTATACGCTGGTGGTGGGGTCGATTTCTTCGACGGCCGTGCCCGCGGCCATCATGAAGACACCGTCCTTCAACCTGCTGCAGGACTTCGTGCCGGTGTCGGTGATCGCAGGCACCACGCTGCTGGTGCTGGCACCCCAGGAGTCCGCGATCAACTCCATCCCTGAGCTGGTATCGGCCGCGAAGAAGTCGCCGGGCGCGCTGAGCTACGGCAACTCGGCCGGCCTCTTCCTGCTCGCGATGGAGTCGCTGAAGATCCAGGCGGGCATCGACCTCACCGCGGTGGCCTACAAGGGGCCGAGCGAAGCGGCCAACGACCTGATCGGCGGCCGGCTGGCGGTGCAGCCCGATTCGCTCGGCGCGGCCACGCGGCTCATCCAGGCCGGGCGCACGAAGCCGCTGGCCGTGCTCAGCGGCAAGCGCTCGGCCCTGCTGCCGCAGGTGCCGACGATGCAGGAGCTGGGCTACAAGGACTTCGACTTCAACGGCTGGATCGGCGTGCTCGCGCCGGCCGGCACGCCGGCCGCCATCGTGCAGCGGCTGCACGAGGAGATCGCCAAGGCGGTCGACAGCGACGAGGTGCGGCAGGTCTATGCCAACGCGGCCCTCGACGCGGTGAGCATGCCGCCGGCCGCGTACCGCGAGCTGCTGGTGCGTGAGACGGGCAAGTACGAGCACATCGTCCGCCAGGCCGGCATCGAGAAGCAATAGCCGCATGCCGACAACCATCGACGCGGGCCTGCCGGCCCTGGCCCAGGCTGCGCAAGCCTGGACGCTCTCCCGCTGCCCGCCCGAGATCGTCGCGCAGGCGCGGCTGTGCATCCTCGACACCGCCGGCTGCATCGTCGCCGGCGGGCGGACGGAAGAAGCCGCGCTGATCCTGCGCTGCGAAGGTGATGCCGCGGGGGCAGCGGCGACCGTGCTGGGCACGCCCGCGCGCCAGCCCCTGCTGTCCACGGTGCGCATCCACGGCTACCTGGGCGACGTGCTGGAACTGAACGACCTGATCGGCGGCCACGCGAGCATCGGTGTGGTCAGTGCCGCGCTCTCGCTGGCGGAAGTGCGCGGCGCGCCGCTTGGCACGATGGTCGAGGCCGTGCTGCGCGGCATCGAGGTGACCCACCGCATCTACAGCGCCGTGTACCCGTCGCTCAAGCGCTTCACCGAATCGGGGCTCGTGCCGGTCGGCATCCCGTCGTCGATCGGCGCCGCCGCGGCCGCGTCGAGGCTGCTGGATTTGGATGCCGAACGGACCGCCCACGCGATGGCGATCGCCGGTGCCCTCGCCGGCTGGTGCCCTGCCGAGGTGATCTTCGGCGACGGCGGCACCCTGAAGCCGATGCTGTTCGGCGCGCAGACCGGTGCCACCGGCGTGACCGCGGCGCTCTACGCCCAGCAAGGCATGACCGGTCCGCTGCGGCTGCTGGAGAGCCGGCTCGGCTACTTCGCCACCGCCGCCACCGCGGCGCGCCTGCAGGCCGAGCTGCCCCCCGAGCGCTGGGGCCTGGCCGCGCCGCGCAGGAAGCTGCACGCCTGCTGCGGCTACCTGCACTCGGCGGTCGATGCGGCGGTGCGCCTGCGCGCGCAGGCGCCGTTGACGCCGCACACCACGCTGGAGGTGCACGTGCCGCCCTACACCGCCGACGCGGTGGACAAGCCGCGGCCGCCGGTGTCGGCCAACGATGCGCGGTTCCACCTGCAGTACTGCCTGGCGCTGGTGCTGTGCGGCGCCGATCGCATCGACCCCGAGCACAGCCTGGACCATGCCGGGCACCTGGCGCGCGATGACGTCGCCGCCGCGATGGACCGCATCCACGTGGTGCCGGACGGCGACCTGACGCACTACCACCAGTGCCGGCTGCTGTTGAAGGACGCACAGGGCGCCGTGCTCGCGGCCCAGGCGCTCGACGCGCCGCGCGGCTCGCCGGCCGAACCCCTGGCCGACGACGACGTGATCGACAAGTTCCGCCGCATCGCCGGCCCGTCGCTGCCGCCCGGCCGCGCCGATCGCTTCATCGGGCAGCTGATGGCCGGCGAGGACCACGCCCCCGCCGCCGGCTGCATCGCGACCCTGGCGACCTGACCGGCCGCCAGCCGCAGCCCCTCAGCGCGGCAGCCCCAGCCCGCGCTGCGCGATCAGGCTGCGCTGGATCTCGTTGGTGCCGATGCTGATGACCCACATCAGCGAATGCCGCAGCTGCTGCTCGAACCGGCCGCCGGCCACCGCACCCGCCGCGTGCTGCGACAACGCGGCCGCAGGGCCGAGCAGTTCCAGCGCGGCCTCGCCGTAACGCTCCATCAGCTCACCCGAGAACACCTTGCTGATCGCGCCCGTCTCGGGCGGCGTGGTGCCGCTTTCGGCGAGTTCGGCGCAATGGATCATCAGGCGCCGGCCCACCTCGATCTCGGCCGCCAGGCGGCCGATGCGGTCGCGCACACGGGCCTGCTGCACCAGCGTCGGCTGGCGGCGGATCTCGCGGCACAGCAGGTCGAAGCCATGCGCCACCTTCAGCACGATGCCGCCGCCGACCAGGCCCCGCTCGTTGGCCAGTGCGTCGGTCAGCACCTTCCAGCCGCCGTTGACCGGCCCGACGACGTTCTCGGCGGGAATGCGCACGTCGTCGTAGAAGATGTTCGCGAAGCTGCCGTCGTACATCGTCGTCGCCGGCTTCACGCTGATGCCGGGCGTGTCCATCGGCACGATGAACATGCTGATGCCGGCGTGCTGCGGCGTGGCTCGCGGATCGGTGCGCGCGGCGAGGAACATGTACTGCCCCCACCAGGTCGTGGTCCAGATCTTCTGGCCGTTGATGACCCACTGGTCGCCGTCGCGCACCGCGCTGGTCCGCAGCGAGGCCAGATCGGAACCGCTGTCGGGCTCGCTGTAGCCCATGCCGTGCATGGCTTCGCCGCGCAGGATCTCCGGCAGGTAGCGCGCCTGCTGCGCCGGGGTGCCGTGCATGATCAGCGCGTTGGCCTGCACCGAGGCCCCGATGCGCGGCGCCTCGGCCCGCTCCATCACCTCCATGAACGCGAGCTGCTCCATCGGCGTGCGGGCCTGGCCGCCGAGCACGACCGGCCAGCTCAGGCCCAGCCAGCCGGTGCGGCCCAGGTCGCGGGCGAAACTCGCGTCGAACTCGCGGTCGTGGAAGGGTCGTGCATCGAAAGCCGCCTTGCGCTCGCCCGACCAGTGCGTGGCCAGCCAGCCCCGCACCTCCTCGCGGAAGGCGTTGCCCGCCTCACCGAGGTCGTACTCGGGCAGCCTGGCGTCCTCCCCCTCCAGCAGCTCGGCGGCCAGCGCTTCCAGGCCGACCCGTTCGCCGTGCAGCACCGTGGTATCCAGGTGCACCCGCCGGAAGTGGCGCGGCGCCTCGTGTTCCTCGGCGTAGCCGATGGCCCCGAAGGCATGCTGCGTCTGCAGCGCCACCTGCCGCAGCGCGGGGCCGCCGAATGCCAGCGCGGCGTGGGCGTAGTAGGCCTGGCGCGGATCGCCGAGATCGTGCCGCTCGGCGGCGTGCTCGAGCGTGAGCCGCACACCTTCCAGCGCGATCAGGTTGTCGGCCAGCTTGTGCTGGATCGCCTGGAAACGGCCGATCGGCTGGCCGAACTGCCGGCGCTCCTTCGCGTAGTCGACGACCAGCTCGAACGCACGCCGTGCCGCGCCGTGCGCACGGGCCAGCAGCAGCAGGCCGGCCACGGTGCGCAGGCGCTGCAGCAACGGCTCGGGCAGCGGCACACGGCAGACCTCGGCGGCCCGCAGCACCACCTCGCACCAGCCGTCGGCGCCCAGCGCCCGCGTGGGGACGACGTCGACGCCGGCCGAAGCCACGTCGACCACCACCAGGCCGTCAGGCGTGGCGACGACCAGGTCCGTCGCCGTGGCGGCACCGTCCACGAACCGCAGCGTGCCTTCCAGCCGATCACCGTTCAGCGAGAGGCTGGCCGCCAGCGGCTCCGGGTCGAGTTCGCCGAACGAAAACGCCACCCGCGCCTGCCCGCCGTGCAGGCGGTCGAGCAGCCGCGCCAGCTCGCCTTGCACGCCCGTCGCGCAGGCGGCCAGGTTGAGCAGCGCGGCGCCGAGCTGGGGCACGGGTGCGGCGGCACGGCCCAGCTCCTCCATCACGATGCACAGCTCGCGCAGGCCACCGCTTTCCGGGTCGGCACCGAGCGCGCCCAGCCCCTGGCCCGACCACCCCTGCCAGAGGGCGGTTTCGCGCGCTGCATCGTGCGAGCCGCCGGCCTTCGCGGCCGGCCAGTGCGTCTGCAGGTAGCCCCGCACCGAGTCGCGCAGCATCGTGCGCTCCTCGTTGCCTGGCAGCGATTCGGCAGCCACGGTGCGGCGCATCACGCTGCCCTTCCCAGCACGCCCTCGGCGCGCAGCTCCGCGATCTGGCCGGCAGACAGGCCCAACAACTCGTGCAGCACCGCGGCGCTGTGTTCACCCAGCCGCGCCAGACGGCGCCGCGCCGCGGTGGGCGTGGCCGAGAGCTTGTACGGCGCGTTCGCCACGAGGAAGCCGTCGTCGCGCGTGCCCAGCCGCGTGAGCGTGCCACGTTCGGCGATCTGCGGATCGGCCATCGCCTCCTTCACCGTGCGGTAGCGCGAGCACGGCACGCCGGCCTTCATCAGCACGGCTTCGCACTCCTCGCCGCTGCGCTGGCTGGTCCAGCGTTCGATGATCTCCAGCAGCAGCGGCCAGTTGGATTCCTTGGTGGCGACGGTCGCGAAGCGCGGATCGGTCTTGCCCTCCGGGAAGCCGACGACGTCGAACAGCACGTCGAGGTTCTTCTTCGTCACCGCCGCCACCATCACGAAGCCGTCGCGGCTCTTCACCGGCTCGTACACCTGGCGCGGCCGCTCGGGCGGGAACTGCGCCGCCTGCATCTCGTAGATCAGCATGCCCAGCACCGAGTCCATCAGCGAGACGTCGATGCACTGGCCCTTGCCGCTGCGCGTGCGTTCATACAGCGCGAGCTGGATGGCGCCGAAGGCGTGCGACGCGCCCAGCACGTCGGCGATGAAGATGCCGTTGTTCGCGGGCCGGGTGCTCGAACGTTGGTATTCGTTGTAGGCCGTCTCGTAGCCCGAGGCCGCGTGGATCACCGGCGCGTAGGCAGGTGCCTGCGCACGCGGGCCGCTCTGGCCGAAGCCGGAGATCGACGCGTAGACCAGCCGCGGGTTCTCGGCCGACAGCGATTCGTAGTCAAGACCCAGCCGCTTCATCACGCCGGGGCGGAAGTTCTCCACCAGCACGTCGGCCTTCAGCGCGATCTCGCGTGCGAGGCGGCGGCCTTCCTCGGTCTGCAGATCGAGCACGATGCTGCGCTTGCCGCAGTTCATCGACGCGTAGTAGGTGCTGATGCCGCCGCGCACCGGCGGGCGCTGGCGCACCACGTCGCCTTCGGGCGATTCGATCTTGATCACGTCGGCGCCGGCGTCGGCCATCATGCGGGTGCACATGGGGCCGGACATCACGATCGTGAAGTCGGCGACGACGAGGCCGGCCAGGGCGTCTTTGCGGGGAGTCGGGGTGTTCATGAAGCGAAGCTTCGACTTCATCGCCCCTGCCAACAAGGCCGCCGGCGGAACAGCATCTGTGCACGCCCGGCACAGCGGCAAGCGTCAGGCCGCGAGGGGTGCCTCGACGTGTTCGAGGAAGGCGCGCACACGCGCACCGAGGTGCCGCCGGCTGGGGTAGACGGCGTAGATGGGCTCGCTGTTCGCCTGGAACTCGTCGAGCACCGTGACCAGCCGGCCGGCCGCCAGCGCATCGGCGATGTGGTAATCGGCCAGCCTCGCCAGCCCCATGCCGGCCACCGCCAGCGCGCACAGCATGTCGCCATTGTTGGCGGCCACCGCGGCCCCGGCCGGCCCGCGCTGCGGCGCGGCCGCATCGCCCTGGAACTTCCACTGGCTGCGGTACGAGCCGGGCAGGAAGTTGAGGCAGCGGTGGCGCTCGAGGTCCTCGGGCGCCTGCGGCGTCCCTTGCTGCGACAGGTAGCCCGGCGACGCGCAGATGCGCCAGCGCGCACTGCCGATGCGGCGTGCGACCAGCGTCGAATCGGGGATGCTGCCGCTCTGGAAGGCGATGTCGATCTGCTGCTCGACGATGTCGGGTGCCGCGCCGCCAAGCACGAACTCCACCTTCAGCGCCGGGTAGCGGGCGATGAAGGACGGCATCAGCGGCGCCAGGCAATGCCGCGCAAAGGCCGGCGTGCTGCCGACGCGCAGCACCCCGCTCGGCCCGGCGAGCGCCGGGCTCAGCGCCTCCTCCGCCTCCTCCAGCGCTTGGATCACCTTCTGCGCGGCCTGCAGCAGCTGCTCGCCCTCCTGCGTCAGCCGCAGCACGCGCGAAGTGCGGTGGAAGAGCCTCACGTTCAGCCGGTTCTCCAGCCGCTGCACCACCTTGCTGATGGTCGAGGGATCGAGGTCCAGGCTGCGCGCGGCGGCGGAGAAGCTGGCTTCCTCCGACACCCGCAGGAAGAAGACCAGTTCACGGACGTTCTCGTACATCGTGGCGGGCTCCTGGCGGGGTCACTCGGTGCTGATCGCCCGCTCGCGGATCACCGGCGCCCAGCGCGCGACGTCCTCGGCGACCATGTCGGCCAGCCTCCGGGGCGTCGCGGTGGTGGCGACGACGCCGAAGCCGAGGAAGCGGCGCTGGATGTCTTCGTGTCCCAGCGTCTCGTTGATCACCGCGTTCAGCCGGGCCACCACCTGCGGCGGCGTGCCGGCCGGCGCGAGGATGGCAAACCAGCTCTCGGCGGTGAAGCCCGGCAGCGTGGCGCCCACCGTGGGCACGCCCGGCGCCAGCGGAGACGGCTCGGGCGACGTCACGCCCAGCAGGTGCAGCCGGCCGCTGGCGATGAACTCGTTCATCGCCGCCGACGCGGTGGTCACCAGCAGCCCGACCTCGCCGCTGACGACCGCATTGGTGGTGGCGGCCTGCCCCTTGTAGGGGATGTGCGTCATCTTCAGCCCGGCGGTGCGCGCGAACAGCTCGCTCGTCAGATGGCCAAACGATCCGATGCCCGCCGACGCGTAGGCGACCGGCTGCGGCTGCTTCTTCACGTACTCGACGTAGCTGCGCACGTCGGTCGCCGGCACCGAGCCGTTGACGACGACGAACATCGGCGCCGTCGAGACCAGCGCCACCGGCGCGAAATCCTTCACCCCGTCGAAGCCCGCGCTCTTCACCACCTGCGGCGTGACCGACAGGATGCCGTTGTTGACGAAGAAGAGCGTGTGGCCGTCGGCGGGCGCCCGCGCCACCTCCCGAGCGCCCAGCGCGCCTGCCGCGCCGGGCTTGTTCTCGACGAGCACGGTCTGGCCCAGCGCCTTCTGCAGGGGCTCCTGCAGCACGCGGGCCATGATGTCGGTGGTGCCGCCGGCCGGATAGGGCACGACGAGGCGGATCATCTTGCTCGGGTAGGCCTGGGCCCAGCCGGTGGCGGGCGCGGCGCACGCGGCGGCCAGCAGCAGGGCCAGCAACTTCTTCATGGCTTGTCTCCTTGGTGGTGTATCGACGGCCGTCGCAGCGCAGCGCCTGCGCCGGCGTCAGGCGAGCAATTGCTTGGCGATGACGACGCGCTGGATCTGGTTGGTGCCTTCGAAGATCTGCGCCAGCTTGGCATCGCGCATCATCCGCTCGACCGGGTAGTCCTGCGTGTAGCCGTAGCCGCCGAAGACCTGCACCGCATCGGTGGTGACCTTCATCGCCATGTCGCTGCCGAAGCACTTGGCCATGCTGGCGAGCAGGTTCAGCCGCTCCCAGTCGCCTGCGTCGCCGGCACGGGCGCATTCATAGACCAGCGCCCGCGCCGCCTCGATCTCGATGGCCATGTCGGCCAGCATGAACTGCACGCCCTGGAACTCGGCGATGGCGCGCTTGAACTGCCTGCGCTCCTTGGCGTACTCGACGCACGCATCGAGCGCGCCCTGCGCCAGGCCCACGCACTGCGCGCCGATGGTCGGCCGGTTGAGGTCGAGCGCACGCATGGAGGCCTTGAAGCCCTTGCCTTCCTCGCCGATCAGGTTCTCGACCGGCACGCGCACGTTGTCGAGGAAGATCGGCGTGTTGGGCGCGCCGCGCCAGCCCATCTTGCGTTCGTGCCGGCCGAAGCTCACACCCGCCATCTTCTTCGGCTCGACCACGAAGGCGCTGATGCCCTCGGCGCCGGAGTCGCCGCTGGTGCGGGCCATCACGACGATGTAGTCGGCCACGCAGCCGTAGCTGCACCACTGCTTGCGTCCGTTGAGGACGTAGGCATCGCCATCGCGCACGGCGCGTGTCTTCATCGCCCCGACGTCCGAGCCGGCCTGCGGCTCCGAGATCGCGATCGCCGTGACCACGCCGCCCTTGGCCACCGCCGGCAGGAAGCGCTGGCGCTGCTCCTCGGTGCCGAAGTGCAGCAGCGGCATGATGAACATCGTGTTGAGCCCGGCGATCGAGCCGCAGGCGGGCGACACGCGCGAGATCTCCTCGCGGGCGATGCACATCATCGTCAGGTTGCCCTCCGGGCCGCCGTAGCGCTCGGGGATCCACAGCTGCATCAGCCCCATCTCGCCATAGAGCTTGACCAGTTCCTCGGGGAAGCGGTCGCTGGCGTCGACCTCAGCCGCGATCGGCGCGACATGCTTGGCGACCATGCGCCGGATCGAGTCGCGGAACGCGACCTGCTCTTCGGAAAACTGCATCGAGGACCTCTTGCTGGCGTGCTGATTGGTAGGACCATTTATTATTAGAACCACTTGAAAGGCCCGTCAAGCCAGTGAGAACCTGATGCACACTTTGCGAAGATCCCCTGAATACCAACCGCCGCACCCGCGGCCGCACACCATGGACAGCGCACTGGCGCCGCTGCAGTTCGAACCGATCCAGACCCGCCGCACCTTCGAGGAGATCTGCGAGCGCATCCGCGAGCGGGTGTCCAGCGGGGAGCTCAAGCCCGGCGACAAGCTGCCGGCGGAGCGCGATCTGGCGCAGCAACTGGGCGTGGGCCGCAACGCGCTGCGCGAGGCGCTGCGCAGCCTGGAGATCGCCGGCATCGTCGAGCTGCGCAAGGGCGTGAAGGGCGGCGCCTTCATCCGGCCCGGCGACCCGGGGCGCATGGATGCCGTCGTGCGCGACATGTTCAGCCTCGGTTCGATCTCGGTGTCGGAGCTGACCGAGGCGCGTATCCACGTGCAGGACCTGGTCGTGCGGCTGGCCTGCGAACGGGCCACCGAGGCGGACTTCACTGCGCTGGAGGCGGTGATCGAGCGGACCGAGGCGATGACCGAGGCGGGCCGGTACCTGGACCGGGTCGAGTGCTCGCGCGACTTCTACCGGCTGCTCGGCGCGGCGACGCACAACGGCGTGCTCGACATGATGGTGCAGTCGATCACCGAGATCCTGATGCAGTTCGTCTACGCGCGTGTCGCGGCCGGCGGCAAGGCCCAGCCCCGGCTGGTGCAGAAGCGGCGGGCGTTCCTCGCCGCCTTGCGTGCCCGCGACAGCGAAGAGGCGGCGCGGCTGATGCGCTCGCACCTGGAATCGGTGCACCGCATGCTGCAGGACTCACTGGGCGAGGCCGGCGCGGTACGCCTGGGGCCGCGGCCGCGGGCGGGGCGGTGAGCGAGGCAGGCGGCCGGGACAACGAGCATGCTCAACAGCGGGGCCGTGACCATGCCGCCGACCATCGGCGGGTCACGGCGCCAAGGCTGGAAGTGCGACGAAGCGCCGCAACGTCCACCTCACCTGGCTGGTTGGATGGCGGTCACGGTAAAGGCGCCGTTGACCTTCTCTGCCGTGAACTTGACCTTGTCGCCGTCCTTCAGACCCTCCAGCAGCTTGGGGTCGACAACCTTGAAGACCATCGTCATCGCCGGCATGTCGAGATGGGCCAGCGGACCGTGCCGCAGCGTCACCTTCCCCTGCTCCTTGTCGATCTTGCGCACTTCGCCGTCGCTTTGCGGAACCGAGTTCGCCGCCGGGTGATGGGCGGAGTGGTCGGCGGCGGAGGCCGGTGCGGGCTGGGCGTGGACGAGGGATGCGGCGGAAGCCATGGCCGCCGCGGTGATGATGCGGGTGAACTTCATCGCGGACTCCTTCAGGATTTCGGGTAGTGGGCAAAGACGGTCTCGCGACCGCTCTTGTCGATGAGGTAGACGTCGTACGGGTCCTTGCGGTCTCCGTATTCCATGCCAGGTGAGCCCACGGGCATGCCAGGCACAGCCAGGCCTATTGCGGTGGGCTTCGCGGCCAGCAGACGCTTGATTTCAGTAGCCGGCACGTGGCCTTCGACTACGTAGCCGTTGACGATACCGGTGTGGCAGCTGCCGAACTTGTCCGGCAGGCCGTAGCGCTTGCGGGTGACAGTGGTGTCGTCGACCTCCACCACCTTGACGGGGAAGCCGGCCTGCTCCAGGTGCTGGACCCAGGCACCACAGCATCCGCAGGTCGGGTTCTTGAAGACCTCGACGAGCGGCAACTTGTTCGCAGCGAGTGCCGGCAATGCGGCAGCAGCTGCGCCCGCGGCAATCGCGGTGATGAGGTGTCGACGTTTCATTTGACGGTGACCTTTCCGACCATGCCGGCCTCGAAGTGACCGGGGATGAGACAGGCAAACTGGAACTCACCCGCTTTGGTGAACTGCCAGACGATTTCGCCGCTGGTGCCCGGCTTGACATGCGCCATGTGGGGCTCGTCGTGCTCCATGCCGGGGAACTTCTTCATCAGCTCGGCGTGCTTCTGCAGTTCCACCGATGTGCCGAGAACCATCTCGTGGAGCACCTGGCCCTTGTTGGTTGCGACCAGCTTGACGGTCTCTCCACGCTTGACGGTGAGTTCCGCGGGCGTGAAGCGCATGGCGTCGCTCATGTCCACGCGGATGGTCCGCGTCGCCCTGGCTGGGTCGCCTTCGCGGCCGAAGGCGGTGTCTTCGACCCTGCTGGCGTCGAACTTCCGGGGATTGCCTGCGTGGCCTTCGTTGCCATGGGCCAATGCGCCAGAGGCCAGGACAAACGCGGCGGTGGCTAGGGCGGCTGATTTCATGCTCATTGGATCCTCTCCGCGTGGGGTCAGTGGTTGGCGTGGCCGCCGGTCGGCTTGCGCACATTGATGGTCTTGCTGTCTGCCCTGGGTGCAGGCACGCGCGGGGGCTGTTGCACCTCACCGATGTACTCATAGGCCACGGTGCCCTGAGGGTGCTTGTAGAAGCCGGGGTCCTTGTAGTCGCCGCGCTGGACGTCGTCGCGCACCTTGACGACGCTGAACATGCCGCCCATCTCCATCGGGCCGAAGGGGCCGGTCCCCGTCATCATCGGCAGCGTGTTGTCGGGCAGCGGCATCTCCATGGAGCCCATGTCGGCCATGCCCCTGTCGCCCATCACCATGTAGTCAGGCACGAGCTTGGCGATGCGTTCGGCCACGCCGCGGTGGTCCACGCCAATCATGTTGGGCACGTCATGGCCCATGGCGTTCATCGTGTGGTGGGACTTGTGGCAGTGGATGGCCCAGTCGCCCGCAATGGCATCGAACTCGAACGCCCGCATCTGGCCAACCGCCACATCGGTGGTCACCTCGGGCCAACGCGCCGACGGCGGCACCCACCCGCCGTCGGTGCCCGTGACGACGAAGTGCGGCCCGTGCATGTGGATGGGGTGGTTGGTCATCGTGAGGTTGCCGACGCGAACACGAACCCTGTCTCCGGTCCGCGCGACCAGCGGGTCGATGCCGGGGAACACGCGGCTGTTCCAGGTCCAGAGGTTGAAGTCCGTCATCTCGGCGGTCTTCGGGGTGGCTGCGCCCGGCTCGATGTCGTAGGACGCAAGCAGGAACACGAAGTCCCGGTCCACCCGGAACTGGCGCTGGTCCTTCGGATGAATGATGAACATGCCCATCATTCCCATCGCCATCTGCGTCATCTCGTCGGCGTGCGGGTGGTACATGTGGGTGCCGGACCGCAGCAGCGTGAACTCATAGACGAAGGTCTTGCCAGGCGGGATGTGCGGCTGCGTCAGGCCGCCGACCCCGTCCATGCCCGAGGGCAGCAAGATGCCGTGCCAGTGCACTGTGGTGTGCTCGGGCAGCTTGTTGGTGACGAAGATGCGAACGCGGTCACCCTCCACCGCTTCGATGGTCGGACCAGGGCTCGAGCCGTTGTAGCCCCACAAGTTGGCCTTCATGCCAGGCGCCATCTCGCGCACGACGGGTTCGGCCACGAGGTGGAACTCCTTGACGCCATTGTTCATGCGCCAAGGCAGCGACCAGCCGTTGAGCGTGGCCACCGGGTTGTACGGACGGCCGGCGTTGGGCACCAGCGGCGGCTGCATGGTCGGCGAGGATTGGTAGACCGCCTCAGGCAATGAGGCGGCGCCGGCTCGGCTGACGGCAGTGGCTCCCAAGGCCACGGCGCCAGCCGTTTTGAAGAAGTTGCGTCGATCGGACATGGATGTTCTTTCAGTGGCCGCCGCCGGACTCGGCCGGGGCTGCGGATGCAGACGTGCGCGGGGCACTGCTGGCGCCGGGCGATCGGCCCGTGAGCGCGGTCTGGAGGTTGGTCTCAGCAGTCCAGTAGTCACGCAGGGCTTCGACATAGCCGGTGACACTCGAGACCTGGTCGCGGGAGTCGGCGAGCAGTTCGAACACGCCGATGAGCATCCCGTTGTACCGAAGCAGGTTCTCCTCGGAGATGCGCTTGCGCAGCGGCACCACCTCGTCGCGGTAATGCTTGGCCAGGTCGTAGCTCGTGCGGTAGGCCGAGTACGACTCGCGCACCTCGGACCGGGCGTCGATGGCGACCTGGGCGGTGCGGTGGACCGCCTGCATGTAGGTGGCCTCGGCACGCGTAGCTCGCGTGGCGCCGAAGTCGAAGAGCGGCAGCTCCAACTCGACTTCGTAGCCGTTCGCTCGCGGCTCGCCGGTGACGCTCTTGTTCTGGTAGCCAAGCTCTAGCACGTTGATGAAGCGCGTTGCCTTCGTGAGACCCCACGACTTGGCGGCGTGCTCGGTGGCGCGCTTGGCCATGAGCACGTCCAGACGCTTTTCCATCGCCGTTTGTTCGGCGTCCTGGGGCTCGGCCGGCTGCTTCGGCAGTTCGGGCAGTCGCTCCGGCAGCGTGAACGCCTGGTTCCCCGATAGGCCGAGCAGCCGGGTGAGGCGCTCGCGCTCGGCAACCGCCTGATGCTGTGCACGGGCCAGTTGCGACGTGGCATCGGCGTAGAAGGCCTGCTCGCGCATCTGCGCCAGCTTGTTGAAGTTGCCCGCCTGGACCATTCGCCGAGCCAGTTCGTTGGAGGCGTCCGCGGCTTCCTTGACCTGCCCGTGGTATTTGACGAGTTCCTGGGCGGCCACAGCGCTGAAGTACGCCTTTCGCGTGTCCGCGGCAACGCCGACGGCTTCGTGGGCGGCCTGCAGTTGCGCTTGCGCAAAGCGGCGTTGCTCGACCTGGGCCGCGACGGGAAGCGTCAGCAGCCCCAAGACGTCGAACATGATGGCGCGGTCGATTTCCACGACGCCGCCGCCTTCACGCAAGCGACCGAAGCTGAACGAAGGATTGCGCAGGCGGCCGGCGCGCACGAGCTCTGACTCGGCAATGCCAAGCTCGCTGAAGCTTGCCTGCAGGCCGCGGTTGTTCAGGAACGCCAGTTCGACGGCGCTGTCGGCGGTCAGGGGTTGCTTCAGCAGTTCGGCCACGCGAGCCTGCGCGCTGTCGACGTCGCTGGCGGTGCGCGGGTACGAAGGCGCCTGGCCGACTCTCTCCTTGGTGAGTTCAGCCAGCCGCCCGGCACCTCCGTCCGGTGAGAACGACGCGCATCCGCCCAGCACGAGCGCCGCTGCCGCGGCTGCAGTCAGGCGCATCATTGCTTGCCTCCGTGGTGTTGGTGACTGCCGTGGGAGGGCATGGCCGATGCCTTCTGTGCGGGAGCGGACGGTGCAGCTGTGCCGGCGCCATGCCCGGCGTGGCCGCCCTTGACTGCTGCAGCGCGCACGCTGTCGTTAACCCTGCGCCAGTCACCGGGCTGGGCGTCCATCCAAGGCTTGTAGTCGGCGAAGGCGGACTGGTAGCGCAGCGCCGGAGCCGAGGCCTTCGGGTCTGCGGGGTCAGGCCGGTTGGCTTGGGCAGGCGCGAGCAGCGGCAGGCACAGCGCCACAGCAGGCACCAGCCTGAGAGAGGTGTTGTTCATTGTTCGAAACCATGTGAGTCATCGGCTCGGCGTTGCCACAGCCAGGAGACGCTCGTTTCGACCGGCAAGCGGACGCACGAGCCCCATCGGGCCTCCCGCGGAGGCCTCAGTGGGTCAGATGGTTCGCGGTGGACGCTCCTGCCCGTCCGAGACATTGCTCGGCGGCGGGGCGGCAAGCTCAGCAAACTTGACCGCGGCGGGGTCCAGCGGTGCTGCGAGCGTCGGCATGGCGCTCACGAGGGGCGTGGCCGAACAATAGGCGGAGCAGGCGTTGCACGCTTCAGACCCGGCGTGTTCGTGCGCCGCGTGTCCGTCGTTGGAAGCTTCCGTGCCGTGCGCATGAGCGCTTGCATGGCCATGGCTATCCGAGTGGTCATGCGCCATTGCATGGTCCATCGCCTCGTGGCCGGCCGGGTGGCCACTCATGGCCAGCTCCAGCTGCATCCCTGACCCGGCAACCGGGCACAGCATGGCCGCGGCCACCGCACCCCGGGCGGGGAGCAGCACGGCAAGCAACAGCAGGAGCCAGATACGCCAGGGCTTCACGGACGTAAGCGTAGCAGGGACAGTTTGTAGGGCGGGGTCGATTTAGCCAGTCTAAACCTTGCCCCACTTGGAAGGTCAAGCGGCCACCATCCGGGCCTCGCGCGCCGAAACCCCGAGGGCTCCAGAGCGAGCATGGGGATGTCCGCCAGCCAGCGACACGCCTTGGTCGGCCAGCGGCTCGATGACGGGGCAGTCCGGATGATGGGTCTCGCGGGGGCCACTTGATTGGCGGCCCGGCTTGGCGCCCCTTTGGTGGGAGCGGGCATGGTTCTGCCCCTTGACCTTCCGACGATGGGAAGGTCGACACTGCAAGCAACAAATGGAGAGCGCGATGCCGACCAGCACCCACGACCACTCGCAGCACCGCCAAGGGGCTGCCCCGGCAACAGGGCACGAGCATCATCATCACAACGCAGATGGCACCCACGTGGTGCCTGACGGCACCGTGATGAAGGGTGGGCATCACGGCCATCACGCGCACGCTGCGGCGGTGAAGAAGCCGGCGCCCGCGGCTGACCAACGCCAGGTCGAGTACACCTGCCCGATGCACCCGCAAGTGCGTCAGATGGGGCCGGGGAGTTGCCCTATTTGCGGCATGGCGCTGGAGCCGGTGCTGGCGACCACAGCGCAAGGCGAAAGCCCCGAACTGCACGAGATGACGCGACGGTTCTGGATCGGAACGGCGCTGACCGTGCCGGTGTTCGCGCTGGAGATGGGCGGCCACCTGACGAACCTGAACCACCTTCTCGGGCAGCAGCTGTCGAACTGGATACAGCTCCTTCTTGGAACGCCGGTGGTGCTGTGGGCCGGATGGCCGTTCTTCGTCCGCGCCGTGGCGTCGGTGAAGAACCGCAGCCTCAACATGTTCTCGCTCATTGCACTGGGTACGGGCGCGGCCTGGCTCTACAGCATCGTCGGGACGGCTGCCCCGCAGTTGTTCCCCGCGGAGCTCCGTGTGACCGATGGCGCGGTGCAGATCTACTTCGAGGCTGCCGCCGTCATCACGGTGCTGGTGCTGCTGGGCCAGGTTCTTGAGCTTCGGGCGCGGGAGAAGACCTCCGGAGCCATCAAGGCGCTCCTGGGGCTGGCACCGAAGACGGCAGTCAAGGTCGACGAGCAAGGCAACGACGAGACGGTCCAGGTAGACGGCATCCAGGTTGGTGACCTGCTGCGGGTTCGACCCGGCGAGAAGGTCCCGGTCGACGGTGAGCTAACGGAGGGCAAGGGCAACGTCGACGAGTCGATGGTGACAGGCGAACCCATCCCGGTGACCAAGGCTGCGGGCTCGAAGGTCACCGCCGGGACGATGAACCAGACCGGCGGCTTCGTCATGCGCGCCGAGAAGGTGGGTGCAGACACCCTGCTCTCGCAAATCGTGCACATGGTGGCGGCCGCTCAGCGCAGTCGTGCGCCTATCCAGCGGATGGCCGACCAGGTTGCCGGTTGGTTCGTGCCTGCGGTCATCCTCGTGGCTGCAATGACCTTCGTCGCCTGGCTTGTGTGGGGCCCGTCGCCAGCGTTCAGCTACGCGCTCGTGACCGCGGTGGCAGTGCTCATCATCGCCTGCCCTTGTGCGCTGGGCCTTGCCACGCCGATGTCCATCATGGTGGGTGTTGGCAAGGGCGCGCAGCATGGCGTCCTCATCCGCGATGCTGAAGCCCTCGAGAAGATGGAGAAGGTCGACACGCTGGTGGTCGACAAGACGGGCACGCTCACAGAGGGACGACCGAAGGTTGTCCACATCGAGCCGGCACCTGGCTTCACGGCGGATGATGTGCTTCAGAAGCTCGCAAGCGTCGAGCGGGCCAGCGAACACCCGTTGGCCATGGCCATCGTGATGGACGCGCAGGAGCGCAAGTTCGCTCTGGCACCGGTCAGCGACTTCGACTCCCCCGTCGGCAAGGGCGTCATTGGGACGGTTGATGGCCAAGTCATCGTCTCAGGCAGCGCGAAGTTCTTGTCGGAGCACAACATCGAGACGGACCGCCTAGCGACGGCCGCTGAAGCGCAACGTCGGAAGGCCGCGACGGTCATCTTCGTCGGCATCGGCGGAAAGCTCGCTGGCTTTGTCGCGGTTGCGGACCCTATCAAGGCGACGACGCCGCAGGCGTTGAAGGCGCTGCAGGCCGCCGGCGTTCGAGTCGTGATGTTGACGGGCGACGGGAAGACGACTGCTGAGGCAGTGGGTCGCGAACTTGGCATCGACGAGGTCGTGGCCGAGGTGTTCCCCGAGGACAAGGCGGCAGTGGTCAAGCGCCTGCAGGAGGCAGGCGGTGTGGTCGCGATGGCCGGCGACGGCGTCAACGATGCACCGGCACTTGCCCAGGCCACCGTCGGGATCGCGATGGGCACCGGAACGGACGTCGCCATGGAGAGTGCGGGCATCACCTTGCTGCAGGGTGACCTCATGGGCATCGTCCGCGCGCGTACCTTGTCGCATGCCACCATGCGAAACATTCGCCAGAACCTGTTCCTCTCGTTCGCCTACAACGTCGCCGGGATTCCGCTTGCCGCGGGCGTTTTGTATCCCTTCTTCGGCGTGCTGCTGTCGCCGGTGGTGGCGGCTGCAGCGATGGCGCTTTCCTCTGTGAGCGTCATCGGCAACGCACTTCGGTTGCGCTCAGTCAGGGAGGAGTGACCACGGCGCGCCGCGTGCGACGTCGTGCTTGAAGCCAGGCCGCGGTAGCTCGACCTCTTGTCTAATACGGCCTTCACGGGCGGCTTGCTCCCATCGTCCCCTGCGTGGTTGTAGCAACGCCTTTGGCTACGCCATACCTCAGAACAGCCGCGAAACTTCGGTTTTTCCGGCCACTCCTTGCAACAAGCTGCAATGCTGGAAGTCGCTAAGTCGGTGTCATACAAAGAAAAGCCCAGCCAAGACAAGGACTTGGCAGCGCACACGCCCATGATGGCGCAGTACCTCGGCATCAAGGCGGAGTTTCCCGACACGCTCGTGTTCTACCGCATGGGGGACTTCTACGAGCTGTTCTACGACGACGCGCGCAAGGCCAACCGGCTGCTCGACATCACGCTGACCACGCGCGGCCAGAGCGCCGGCGAACCGGTGGTGATGGCCGGGGTGCCGGTGCATTCGGTCGAAAGCTACCTCGCCAAGCTGATCAAGATGGGCGAGGCGGTCGCCATCGCCGAGCAGGTGGGCGACGTGGCCACCGCCAAGGGGCCGGTGGAGCGCAAGGTGGTGCGCGTGGTCACGCCCGGCACCGTGACCGACTCGGAGCTGCTGTCCGAACGGGTCGACAGCCTGCTGATGGCCATCGCCCGCCGCCCGGCCGGCTACGGCCTGGCCTGGCTGGGCCTGACGAGCGGCCAGCTCGGCCTGACCGAGTGCAGCGAACGCGAGCTGCCGGCCTGGCTCGCCCGGCTCGATGCCGCGGAGATCCTGGTGGATGGCAGCGAGCTGCCGCCGTGCGTGCGTGGCAGCGGCGCCGCCATCACGCAGCGGCCCGCGTGGCAGTTCGACAGCGCGCTGGGCGCGCGCAAGCTCTGCGCGCAGCTGAAGGCGGCCAGCCTCGCGGGCTTCAACGCCCAATCGCTGGCCATGGCGCACGCCGCGGCGGCGGCATTGCTGGCCTTTGCCGAGCACACGCAGAGCCAGTCGCTCGCCCATGTGCAGACGCTGTCGGTCGAGCGTGCCAGCGACCTGCTCGACCTGCCGCCCGCCACCCACCGCAACCTCGAGCTGACGCAGACGCTGCGCGGCGAGCCGGCGCCGACCCTGCTGTCGCTGCTCGACACCTGCAAGAGCGGCATGGGCAGCCGGGCGCTGCGCCACTGGCTCACCCACCCGCTGCGCGACCGCGCCGTCGCCGGTGCGCGCCACGAGGCGATCGCATGCCTGGTGGGCGCCGGCTTCGAGCCGCTGCGCGAGGCCCTTCGCCACATCAGCGACGTAGAGCGCATCACCTCGCGCGTCGCGCTGCGCCAGGTGCGCCCGCGTGAACTGGCCGGCCTGCGCAGCACGCTGGCGGGCCTGCCGGCGCTGCGCGCGGCCGTGCCGGTGGGCAGCGCACCGCTGCTCGACGAACTGCAGGCCGCGCTGCATCCCGACGCCGCGCTGGCGACGCTGCTGGCCGAGGCCATCGCCGAGGAGCCGGCGGTGCTGCTGCGCGACGGCGGCGTCATCGCCCCGGGCTTCGACGCCGAGCTCGACGAGCTGCGCGGCATCTCGCAGAACTGCGACGCCTTCCTGCTCGACCTGGAAGCGCGCGAGCGCACGCGCACCGGCATCGGCAACCTGCGCGTGCAGTACAACAAGGTGCACGGCTTCTACATCGAGGTGACGGCCAGCGGGCTCGACCGGGTGCCGCCGGACTACCAGCGCCGGCAGACGCTGAAGAACGCGGAGCGCTTCATCACGCCGGAACTGAAGGCCTTCGAGGACAAGGCGCTGTCGGCGCAGGAGCGCTCGCTGGCCCGCGAGAAGTGGCTGTACGACCACCTGCTGAACGCACTGCAGCCGCACCTGGGCACGCTGGCCGCGCTGGCCCGCGCGCTGGCCGCGCTCGATGCGCTGGCCTGCCTGGCGGAGCGGGCGGCGACGCTGGACTGGTGCCGGCCGGCCTTCGTCACGCACCCCTGCCTGGAGATCGAGTCCGGGCGCCATCCGGTGGTGGAAGCGCGCCTGCGCGAGACCGGCAGCGGCGAGTTCATCGCGAACCACTGCCGGCTCGACGCCCGCACGCGCATGCTCGTCATCACCGGGCCCAACATGGGCGGCAAGAGCACCTTCATGCGGCAGGTCGCGCTGATCGTGCTGCTGGCCGCGATGGGCTCCTACGTGCCGGCCGCCGCCTGCCGCCTGGGGCCGATCGATGCGATCCACACCCGCATCGGCGCCGCCGACGACCTGGCCAACGCGCAGTCGACCTTCATGCTCGAGATGACCGAGGCGGCGGCCATCGTGCACGGCGCCACCGAGCACAGCCTGGTGCTGATGGACGAGATCGGCCGCGGCACCTCGACGTTCGACGGACTCGCGCTGGCCGGCGCGATCGCGAGCCACCTGCACGACCGCAACCGCGCGTTCACGCTGTTCGCGACGCACTACTTCGAGCTGACGGCGTTCCCGGCCCGCCACGCCCATGCGCTGAACGTGCACGTGAGCGCCGTCGAGAGCGGGCGCGACATCGTGTTCCTGCACGAGATCGAACCCGGCCCCGCCAGCCGCAGCTACGGCGTGCAGGTGGCGCAGCTGGCCGGCATGCCCAAGCCGCTGATCCGACAGGCGCGCCATGCGCTCGAGGCGCTGGAGGCGCAGCAGCAGGCCGGCAGCGCGCAGGTCGACCTGTTCGCGCCGCCGCCCGCCCCTGCGGCGCCCGTGGCCTCGGCGGCGGAGGAAGCGCTGGCCGCGCTGCAGCCTGATACGCTGTCGCCCCGCGAAGCCCTGGACGCGCTGTACCGGCTCAAGGCACTCCTCCGACCCACCTCCGACATCACGCCATGACCTATTGCGTCGGCATCCGGCTCAACGCCGGCCTGGTTTTCCTGTCCGACTCGCGCACCAACGCGGGCATGGACCACATCAGCACCTACCGCAAGATGATCATCTACGAGAAGACGGATGACCGCTTCATGGTGCTGCTGTCGGCCGGCAACCTCAGCATCTCGCAATCGGTGCGCGAACTGCTGCAGGTCGAGAAGATCGACGGCCACGAGGAAGAAGGCAAGAGTGGCGAGCCGATCACGATCTGGAACGCCACCAGCATGTTCGATGCCGCGCGGGTGCTGGGCGCCACCGTGCGCCGGGTGTTCGAGCAGGACGGCCGCGCGCTGAAGCAGGCCGGCATCGACTTCAACGCCAGCTTCATCTTCGGCGGCCAGATCAAGGGCGAGGCGATGCGCATGTTCCTCGTCTACTCGGCCGGCAACTTCATCGAGGCCACCGGCGAGACCTGCTACTACCAGGTGGGCGAGAGCAAGTACGGCAAGCCGATCCTCGACCGCGTCATCACGCCGGCCACGCCTTTGAACCAGGCCGCCAAGTGCGCGCTGGTGTCGATGGACTCGACGCTCAAATCGAACCTGTCGGTCGGCCTGCCGCTGGACCTGCTGGTCTACCGCGAGGGCGAGTTCAGCAGCAACGACATCGTCTGCATCGACGACAAGAACCCCTACTTCAAGATGATCCACGAGACCTGGGGCCAGCGGCTGCACGAGGTCTTCCAGGGCATCGACGACCCGCGCTGGGACGGGGGCGACAGCGCGCACCCGATGATGGTGCGCAGCGCCCGCTACGACACGATGCGCAAGATCACGCATCCCGGCGAGAGGATCGTTTGACCACCCCGTAGCGCCTCTCGGCGCATCCATGGACCGCACCATCGTTTTTTCGCATGCGAACAGCTTCCCGGCGGGTACGTACCGGGTGCTGTTCGAGCGCTGGCGGGCGGCGGGCTGGCGCGTCGTGGCGCTCGACCGCTTCGGCCATGACCCGGCCTACCCGGTCACCAGCAACTGGCCCAAGCTGCGCGACCAGCTGATCCACTTCATCGAACAAGAGGTACCCGCCGGCGAGCGGCCGGCGGTGCTGGTCGGCCACTCGCTGGGCGGGCTGCTGAGCGTGCTGGCCGCCAGCAGGCGGCCCGACCTGGCGCGGGGCCTGGTGGTGCTCGAT
Source organism: Aquincola agrisoli (assembly GCF_036621135.1). Classification (NCBI taxonomy): domain Bacteria; kingdom Pseudomonadati; phylum Pseudomonadota; class Betaproteobacteria; order Burkholderiales; family Sphaerotilaceae; genus Aquincola; species Aquincola agrisoli. The sequence continues at coordinate 74,171 of NZ_JAZIBG010000001.1, read as the reverse complement.
TCGCCCCTGGTCACCGGGTGGCGCGCCCACGGCCTGCGGGTGATGAAGGCGTCACGGCTGATGCCCCGGGTCTCGCCGGGGCGCATCGCCCAGCGGCGGCGCTACGAATGGCCCTCGCGCGAGGAGGTGAAGGCGCATTTCGCGCGCAAGCAGCTGTTCGCGCGGTGGGACGCGCGCGTGCTCGACGACTACGTCGCCAGCGGCTTCGCCGAGGCCGGGGGCAAGACGGTCCTGGCCTTCCAGCGCGAGGTCGAGGCACGCATCTACGACACGCTTCCGCACCACATCGGCGCGATGCTGAAGCGCCACCCGCTGCGCTGCCCGCTCGCGTTCATCGCGGGCACGCAGTCGGTCGAGATGCGCCAGGGCGGGCTGGAGGCCTCGCGCGCGCTGGCGCGGGAACGTTTCGTGTGGCTGGAGGGGACGCACCTCTACCCGATGGAAAAGCCCGACGCCACGGCCGACCAGGTTCTGCGGCTCATCGATACGTTCTGAAGCGCCCCGCGGCGGTGGTACGGCGGGGGGCTTCGCCTACAATCGCGCTTTACCAGCAAGGCATTCGCGCGGCGCGTCCCGGCCGAATGCAGCACGACATGACCAAGTTCGTCTTCGTCACCGGTGGCGTGGTGTCCTCGCTCGGCAAGGGCATCGCCTCGGCCTCCCTGGCCGCGATCCTCGAGTCCCGCGGCCTCAAGGTGACCCTCATCAAGCTCGACCCGTACCTCAACGTGGATCCGGGCACGATGAGCCCCTTCCAGCACGGCGAGGTGTTCGTCACCGACGACGGCGCGGAAACCGACCTCGACCTCGGCCACTACGAGCGCTTCATCAACACGCGGATGAAGCGGGCCAACAACTTCACCGCCGGCCAGATCTACAAGTCGGTGCTCGAGAAGGAACGCCGCGGCGACTACCTCGGCAAGACGGTGCAGGTGATCCCGCACGTCACCAACGAGATCCAGGATTTCGTCAAGCGCGGGGCGGCCGACGTGGACGTGGCGATCGTCGAGATCGGCGGCACGGTGGGCGACATCGAATCGCTGCCCTTCCTGGAGGCGGTGCGCCAGCTCAGCCTGCGCTCGGGCGCCAACAACGCGGCGTTCGTGCACCTCACCTACGTGCCGTACATCGCGGCGGCCGGCGAGCTGAAGACCAAGCCCACGCAGCACACGGTCGAGAAGATGCGCGCGATCGGCATCCAGCCCGACGCGCTGCTGTGCCGCGCCGACCGTGCGGTGCCGGACGAAGAGCGCGACAAGATCTCGCTGTTCACCAACGTCGCATCCGCCGGCGTCATCTCGATGTGGGACGTGGACAGCATCTACAAGGTGCCGCGCATGCTGCACGAGCAGGGCCTGGACGAGCTGATCTGCATGAAGCTGCAGCTGCTGACCCGCCCGGCCGACCTGAAGCGCTGGGACCGCCTCGTCCACGAGGTCGAGCACCCGAAGCGCGAGGTCACCATCGCGATGTGCGGCAAGTACACCGAGCTGTCGGATTCGTACAAGTCGCTCAACGAGGCGCTGCGCCACGCCGGCATCCACAACCATGCGCGCGTGAAGATCGAGTACGTGGATGCGGAGAGCCTGGAAGCCGGACAGGTCGACACGCTGAAGCAGTACGACGCGATCCTGGTGCCCGGCGGCTTCGGCAAGCGCGGCGTGGAAGGCAAGATCCTCGCGGCGCAGTACGCCCGCGAGCAGAAGATCCCGTACCTCGGCATCTGCCTGGGCATGCAGGTCGCGACCATCGAGGTGGCCCGCCACCTGGCCGGGCTGGCCGATGCCAACAGCACCGAGTTCGATCCCAAGACGCCGCACCCGGTGATCGCGCTGATCGACGAGTGGCAGGACAGCGACGGCACCATCCAGAAGCGCGACGCCAACTCCGACCTCGGCGGCACGATGCGCCTGGGCGCGCAGAGCTCCGACGTCAAGCCCGGTTCGCTCGCGTTCCAGATCTACGGACCGGTCGTCACCGAGCGCCACCGCCATCGCTACGAAGCCAACGAGCACTACCTCGACCGGCTGCGCAACGCCGGACTGGTGATCTCGGCGATCACCCAGCGCGAGAAGCTCACCGAGATCGTCGAGCTGCCGCAGGAGGTGCACCCCTGGTTCGTCGGCGTGCAGTTCCACCCCGAGTTCAAGAGCACGCCGTGGGACGGCCACCCGCTCTTCACGAGCTACGTGAAGGCCGCGCTGGACCACCAGACTGAGCGCCACGCCGAAGGGGCGCGCAAGGAGGCAGCATGAGCCAAGCCGTGACAACCCGTTGGCGGGCCGAGCGCCGGGCCGCTCCCAAGCCGGCCCGCGTCCCCTCGGGGGACCGGTCGACGTACTCGTCGGACGAGGGGCAGACATGAAGCTCTGCGGATTCGAGGTGGGCCTCGACCGGCCGTTCTTCCTGATCGCCGGCCCCTGCGTCATCGAGAGCGAACAGCTCCAGATGGACGTGGCCGGCCGCCTGAAGGAAATGACCGCGGCGCTGGGCATCCCCTTCATCTTCAAGTCGAGCTTCGACAAGGCCAACCGCTCCAGCGGCACCTCGTTCCGCGGCCCGGGCATCGACAAGGGCCTGGCCATCCTGGCCAAGGTGAAGAAGGAACTCGGCGTGCCGGTGCTGACCGACGTGCACACCGAGGACGAGATCCCCGCCGTGGCCGCCGCGGTCGACGTGCTGCAGACGCCCGCCTTCCTGTGCCGGCAGACCGACTTCATCCGCGCCGTGGCGCAGAGCGGCAAGCCGGTGAACATCAAGAAGGGCCAGTTCCTCGCCCCCGGCGACATGAAGAACGTGATCCAGAAGGCCCGCGACGCCGCGCGCGAGAAGGGCCTGCCGGAAGACAACTTCATGGCCTGCGAGCGCGGCGTGAGCTTCGGCTACAACAACCTGGTATCCGACATGCGCAGCCTCGCGATCATGCGTGAGACGGGCGCGCCGGTCGTCTTCGACGCCACGCACAGCGTGCAGCTGCCGGGCGGCCAGGGCACCAGCAGCGGCGGCCAGCGCGAGTTCGTGCCCGTGCTGTCGCGCGCCGCGGTGGCCGTGGGCATCGCGGGCCTCTTCATGGAGACGCACCCCGACCCGGCCAAGGCCATGAGCGACGGCCCCAACGCCGTGCCGCTGAAGCACATGAACGCCCTGCTCGAACAGCTCGCCGCGCTCGACCGGGTCGTCAAGGCCCAGCCGTTCCTGGAAAACGACTTCAGCTGCTGATGGACCACCCCCTACGGCCTGCGGCCGCCCCCTCGAGGGGGCAACACCAACGGACCGGCGAAGCCGGGTCCGTGGTGTTCGCTGGCGCAACTGCCTCCAAGTGACGTCCACCATGAGCAGCGCGTACATCATCGCCCACGTCCAGGTGACGGATCCCCAGCAGTACGAGGACTACAAGAAGCTGTCCACCCTGGCGATCCAGGCGCATGGCGCCGAGGTCTGCGTGCGGGGCGGCAGGATCGAGGTGCTGGAGGGCGACTGGTCGCCCGAGCGACTGGTGATCCTGAAGTTTCCGAGCATCGAGCAGGCCCGCGCCTTCAACAATTCCGCCGAGTACAGCCTCGCGCGCAGCGCCCGCCAGGGTGCCGCCGTGATGCGCATGCTGCTGGTCGAGGGCACCTGAAGCCCCGCCGGCCGCGACAGACCGAATACCCATTGCCTTTGAGGAGAACAACATGAGTGCCATCGTCGACATCGTCGGCCGCGAGATCCTGGACAGCCGCGGCAACCCCACCGTGGAATGCGACGTGCTGCTGGAAAGCGGCACCATGGGCCGCGCCGCGGTGCCGAGCGGGGCCTCCACCGGTTCGCGCGAAGCGATCGAGCTGCGCGACGGCGACAAGAGCCGCTACCTCGGCAAGGGCGTGTTGAAGGCGGTGGAGCACGTCAACACCGAGATCAGCGAAGCCGTGCTGGGCCTCGACGCTTCCGAGCAGGCCTTCCTCGACAAGACGCTGATCGACCTCGACGGCACCGACAACAAGAGCCGCCTGGGCGCCAACGCGATGCTGGCCGTCTCGATGGCCGTGGCCCGGGCCGCGGCCGAGGAGTCGGGCCTGCCGCTGTACCGCTACTTCGGCGGCATGGGCGGCATGCAGCTGCCGGTGCCGATGATGAACGTCATCAACGGCGGCGCGCACGCCAACAACAGCCTCGACCTGCAGGAGCTGATGATCATCCCCGTGGGCGCGCCGAGCTTCCGCGAGGCCGTGCGCTGGGGCGCCGAGACCTTCCACGCGCTGAAGAAGATCATCGGCGACAAGGGCCTGCCGACGGCAGTGGGCGACGAAGGCGGCTTCGCGCCCAACGTCGAGAGCCATGAAGCGGCGATCCAGATGATCCTGCAGGCGATCGAACAGGCCGGCTACAAGCCGGGCGAGCAGATCGCGCTGGGCCTCGACTGCGCGGCCAGCGAGTTCTACCACGACGGCCTCTACGTGCTGGAAGGCGAAGGCGGCAAGAAGCTGGCCGCCGCCGAGTGGACGGACATCCTCGCCGCCTGGTGCGACAAGTACCCGATCATCAGCATCGAAGACGGCATGCACGAAGGCGACTGGGACGGCTGGAAGTTGCTGACCGACCGCCTGGGCAAGAAGGTGCAGCTGGTCGGCGACGACCTGTTCGTCACCAACACCAAGATCCTGAAGGAAGGCATCGACAAGGGCATCGCCAACTCGATCCTGATCAAGATCAACCAGATCGGCACGCTGACCGAGACCTTCTCCGCGATCGAGATGGCCAAGCGCGCGGGCTACACCGCCGTGATCAGCCACCGCTCGGGCGAGACGGAAGACTCGACCATCGCCGACATCGCCGTCGGCACCAACGCCGGCCAGATCAAGACCGGCTCGATGAGCCGTTCGGACCGCATGGCCAAGTACAACCAGCTGCTGCGCATCGAGGAAGACCTCGGCGACGTGGCGTCGTACCCCGGCCGCTCGGCGTTCTACAACGTCCGCTGAGGCGACTGCGCGCGCGCCGCCGGCGATGAAGGTCATCACCTTTGCACTGATCGCGCTCCTCGCGCTGGTGCAGGCCGAGCTCTGGTTCGGCAAAGGCGGCATGCCCTACGCCGTGGCGCTGCAGACGCAACTCGATGCGCAGCTCGCCGCGAACCACGCGGCGCGCATGCGCAACGAGCAGCTCGCGGCCGAAGTCAGCGACCTGAAGGAAGGCCTGGAGATGGTCGAGGAGAAGGCCCGCGCCGAACTCGGCATGGTCAAGCCGAACGAGATCCTCGTCCAGGTCGCGACCCCGCGCCGCTGAGGCAGGCCGATGGACGTCCTGGGCGCCGCGCTCGGCGCTTTTTTTTCGCCGGCGTTCAGCGCCTGGGGCAGCCCGGTGAGCTGGGCCGAGGTCACCGGCTTCGTGCTGGCGCTGGGCATGGTGTGGTTCAACATCCGCGTCAATGCCCTCGCCTGGCCGCTGGCGATCACCAGTTCCGCGGTCTATGCGCTGCTGTTCCGCGAAAGTGGGCTGTACGGCGAGGCCGCCCTGCAACTCGTGTTCATCGCGGTGGCCGGCTGGGGCTGGTGGGAATGGCTGCATGGCCGCCAGTCCGACGGCTCCGCGCTGCGGGTGCGCTACCTCGGCGCTCGCGGCCGGGCCGTCGCCATCGCGCTGACGCTGGCGGCCTGGCCGACGCTGGCACTGCTGCTGGCCCGCCACACCGACAGCGCCGTGCCCTGGCTCGACGCCTTCCCCACCGTGGCCAGCCTTGCGGGGCAATGGCTGCTGGCGCGGCAGTACGTCGAGAACTGGCCCGCCTGGGTCGTCGTGAACATCGTCAGCGTGGGTCTCTTCGCGTGGAAGGCGCTCTGGCTGACGATGCTGCTCTACGCGCTGTTCGCCGTGCTGGCGGCCTTCGGCTGGCGGCACTGGGCGCGGCGGGCGGCCTCGGCCCAGGCGGCATGAACACGCCCCGCCTGATCGCCCTGCTCGGTGCGGAGAGCACGGGCAAGACGGACCTCGCACACGCGCTCGCCGAGCGCATCGGGCGCCACCGGCCCTGCCGCTCGGTCGACGAATACCTGCGCGAGTGGTGCGACGAACACGGCCGCACGCCCCGGGCCGACGAACAGGCCGCCATCGCGGCGGAGCAGCGCCGGCGCATCCACGCCGCCCTCGATGCGGACGGCGAAGCGCTGGTGATCGCCGACACCACGCCGCTGATGACCGCGGTCTACAGCGACTACATCTTTGACGACCCGTCGCTGTACGAGGAAGCGCTGCGCTGGCAGCGCGAACACGCCGGCCTCACGCTGCTGACCGCGCTCGACCTGCCCTGGCTGCCGGACGGCCTGATGCGCGACGGGCCGCAGGTGCGCGAGCCCGTGGACCGGCTGCTGCGCACCGCCCTCTCCCGTGCAGGCATCGGCTACGGCGTCGTGTACGGCGAAGGCGCCGCGCGTGTCGATGCCGCACTGCGGGCCGTCGAACGCTGGCAGCCCGTGCTGCCCGCCGCATCCCAGCCGCCCGCCGAGGCACCGGCACGCCAGGCGCGGATCCGCTGGCGCCGGCGCTGCCTGGATTGCCTCGATCCCGGCTGCGAGCGCCTGCTGCACACCGGCTGACGCGCCCTCAGTGCACCGCCGAGGTCGGCGGCGGCTGGTCGCGTTCCGGGGTGAAGAGTCCGCCGACGTCGATCGGATCGAAGTGGTACTGCAGGCCGCAGAAGTCGCAACCGATCTCCACGTTGTCGCCCCGCTCGGCGAGGATGCCTTCGATCTCCTCGCGCCCCAGCCCCTTCAGCATCTGCGCCACGCGCTCGCGCGAGCACGAGCAGGCGAAGCGCGGCCGCTGCGGCTCGAAGCGCCGCACCTGTTCCTCCCAGAACAGCCGGCGCAGCACCGTGTCGGCGTCGAGCGTCAACAGCTCCTCGCGCGTCAGGGTCGAGGCCAGGTGGCTGATGCGGTTGAAGGCTTCGTTGATGCCGATCTCGTCCTCGTTGCGGCCGAGGTTGCCCTCGCCTTCGACCGGCAGGCGCTGGATGAGCAGGCCGGCGGCCACCTCGTCGTCGGCGGCCAGGATCAACCGCGTATCGAGCTGCTCCGACTGCAGCATGTAGTGCTCCAGCACCTCGCTGACCTGCTGCAGCGGCTCGTGCCGGTCGCCGTGCAGCGCCACCACGCCCTGGTAGGGCTGCTGGCCCGGCTGTTTTTCGGCCGGATCCAGCGTGATCGCGCAGCGGCCCTGGCCGTGCACGTTGACCATCGCCGCGAGGCCCGCCTCGGGCGGCACGTCGCCGACCACCTTGGCCGTCGCGCGGAAGCGCAGATCGGGCTGCGCCTCGACCACGGCCAGCTTCACCGGCCCGTCGCCGTAGATCTGGAGCACCAGCGCGCCTTCGAACTTGATGTTGGACTGCATCAGCACGCCCGCGGCGGCCATCTCGCCGAGCAGCCGGCGCACCGGCTCGGCGAAGGCGCCCAGCGATTCCCGGCGGCGCAGCACTTCCTTCCAATCGTCGGTCAGGCGCACCAGCATGCCTCGCACCGGCAGGCCTTCGAACAAGAACTTGTGCAACTCACTCATCACCGAGGTCCCAACGCGCAGAAAGGCAGAATTGTAGGAATGGAGCTTCGACGTCACGCTTTGCGGGTCTTGCGCCTGGCGGACCCGGTGGCCAAGGCGGCGCAAGCCCGTGCGCTGTACGCCGCGCTCGACACCCTGCACATCGACGCGGCGGCCGCGATCGACGAGCCGCCCGGCCTGCCCGGCAGGCTGGGCCGCCCGCGGCTGGTGCCGCACACGGCGCTGCCCCGCCGATCGCCCCACACGCCCGAAGGCCGGGCGGCGCTGCTGCACTCGATCGCGCACATCGAGCTCAACGCGATCGACCTGGCGGCCGACGCCGTCTGGCGGTTCGCGGGCATGCCCGATGCGTTTTACCGGGACTGGATGCGCGTCGCCAGCGAGGAGGCACTGCACTTCACGCTGCTGCGCGAGCACCTGCTGTCGCTCGGGCACGACTACGGCGACTTCGATGCGCACGACGGCCTGTGGACGATGACCGCGCGCACCCGCCACGACGTCGTCGCGCGCATGGCGCTGGTGCCGCGCACGCTCGAAGCGCGCGGCCTCGATGCCACGCCGCCGCTGCAGGCCAAGCTCGGCAAGGCGGGCGACCAGCGCGCGGTGGAGATCCTCGGCGTGATCCTGCGCGACGAGGTGGGCCACGTGGCGATCGGCAACCACTGGTACCGCTGGCTGTGCGAGCGCGACGCGCTCGACCCCGTTGCGCACTATGCCGTGCTGGTGCGCGAGTACCAGGCGCCCCGCCTGCGGCCGCCGTTCAACCGCGCCGCGAGGGAGGCGGCCGGCTTCACCGCGGAAGAGCTGGCCGCGCTCGAACAGGGGCCCGGGCCCCATCCCTGACACGGGGGCGAAGGCGCCTGGAACAGGGCTTGCGAGTATCGGCCGCGGCCCCGACCCCGCCTTACACTGCCGCCACCTCCATCCCCCTTCCGGTAACTCCATGTCCACGTCCCCTGACGCTTCCACCCGACGTTTCCTGCAACGTGTCGGCCTGATGGCGGCCGGTCTGGTCCTCGCGGCCTGCGGCAAGCAGGAGCCGCCCGCGCCGGCGCCCGTGGCGTCCGCCCCCGAAGCCGCCTCGGCCCCCGCGCCCACCCCGGCCAAGGTCTACGTGGTCGGGACCGACGCGGCCTACGCCCCCTTCGAATCGCAGAACGACAAGGCGGAGATCGTCGGCTTCACGATCGACGTGGTCAGCGCCGTGGCCCAGAAGGCCGGCTTCGAAGTGAAGTTCGTCAACACACCCTGGGAGGGCATCTTCAACTCGCTGCAGCAGGGCGACCGCGACCTGCTCTCGTCGTCGATCACCATCACCGAGGAGCGCAAGCAGACGATGGACTTCAGCGCGCCCTACTTCGATGCGGTGCAGCTGATCGCCGTCAAGGCCGACAGCAAGGTGGCCCGGTTCGACGACCTGAAGAAGCTCAAGGTCGGCGTGCAGACCGGCACCACGGGCGATGAGGTGGTGACCAAGCTGCTGGGCAAGACGAGCAGCAACGTCAAGCGGTTCGAGTCCACGCCGCTGGCGCTCAAGGAGCTGGAAGCGGGCGGCGTCGACGCCGTGGTGGCCGACAACGGCGTGGTCATCCACTACGTCGCCAACAACCCGGACGCCAAGTTCAAGACGGTGTCCGACAGCAGCTTCGCGCCCGAGCAGTACGGCATCGCGGTCAAGAAGGGCAACACCGAGCTGCTCGACAAGATCAACAAGGGCCTGGCCGACATCAAGGCCGACGGCACCTACGACAGGATCTACGCGAAGTACTTCGGTGCCGCGCCGTCGGCCGCCGCGCCGGCCTCCGCCGCTTCGAACTGAGCCTGATCCAGGAGACGACGGGCCGTGGACCTGCGCTGGGAAATTCTGGCGGGCTACGGCCCGCTGTTCGTTTCGGGCCTGTGGATGACGGTGAAGCTCACCGTCGTCGCCATCGGCGTCGGCCTCGTGCTGGGCGTGGTGTTCGGCCTCATCAGCAGTTCGTCCGACGCGCCCGCGCCCAAGTCGCCGGTGCTCGCGCTGCTGCTGCGCGCGGCGCGCCTGGTCACGCTGGCCTACGTGACCTTCTTCCGCGGCACACCGCTCTTCGTGCAGATCCTGCTGGTGCACTTCGCGCTGATGCCCACGCTGGTGCACCCCGAGCACGGCGTGCTGCTGGCGGGCGAGGCGGCGCGCAGCTTCCGGCAGGAGTACGGCGCCTTCTTCTCGGGCGCCCTGGCGCTCACGCTCAACGCCGGCGCCTACATCTCCGAGATCTTCCGCGCCGGCATCCTCAGCATCCACCGGGGCCAGACGCAGGCGGCCTACAGCGTGGGCTTGACGCACGCCCAGGCGATGCGCCACGTGATCCTGCCGCAGGCCTTCCGCCGAATGATGCCAGCGCTCGTCAACGAGGGCGTCACGCTCATCAAGGACTCCTCGCTCGTCTCCGCGATCGGCCTGGCCGAACTCGCGTTGGCGGCACGAACGGTTGCGGGGGCGTATTCCCGCTACTGGGAGCCGTACCTGCTCATCTCGGCGATCTACCTGGTGCTCACGCTGCTGCTGGCGGGCCTGGCCAAGCGGCTCGAAGCGCCGGCGCACCTGCGCGGGCGATGACCGTTCAGGTGCCGAAGAAGTAGCGCTTGAGGCCGGCGAGGATCATCTCGACGGCCACCGCGGTCAGCACCAGCCCCATCAGCTTCTCGATGGCGCTGACCATCGAGGCCCCCAGCAGGCGCCGCAGCCGGTCCGCCATCAGCAGCACGATGCCGCAGATGGCCATCGCCACGGTCAGCGCGCCGACCCACTCCGCCAGCCGCTCGGGCTGCCGCGACGCCAGCAGCAGCACCGTGGCCATGGCCGACGGCCCCGCGAGCAGCGGCACGGCCAGCGGGAAGATGAACGGCTCGCGGCCGGTGCCGTCGGTGGCGTAGATCTCGCCGCCCGAGGCAAAGATCATGCGGATGGCGATGATCAGCAGGATCACCCCGCCGGCCACTTCGAGCGATCGCTCCGACAGGTGCAGCAGCGACAGGAACGAACGGCCGCCGACCATGAACAGAGCCAGCACGCCGAACGCCAGCACCACCTCGCGCACCGCCACGCGCGCCCTGCGCTCCGGCGCCACGTTGCGCATCACCGAGATGAAGATCGGGAGGCTGCCGAACGGGTCGAGCACCAGCAGCAGCAGCAGCAGCGCGGAGACGAAGGTGTGGTCCATGGGCGGCGGATTCTGCCTTCGCGTGCTCGGCGAGCCTGCGCTTAGCAGGGACCCCCCAAAGTTGCACTGTTGTTTTCTTGCCGAGCAGATGACATCCGTGTGACCCCTATGCTCGTTTTCCAGCAAACCGACTCCTACAATTTCTTCACGCGCAGCGCTTGCAGTTGTCTCGGCGTTGCGTAGACCGATCTCTCAATCCAAAAGGAACCTCATGAAGCGCACTCTGATCGTTGCTGCCGTGGCCGCCCTGGGCACGAGCGCCGCTCTGGCCCAAAGCTCCGTGACCGTGTTCGGCCGTGTGAACACCACCGTTGAGTACCAGAAGGATGTCGCCGTCGACGGCAAGCAGACCGTTCTGCAGAACAACGCCTCGCGCCTGGGCTTCAAGGGCACCGAAGACCTCGGTGGCGGCCTGAAGGCTGACTTCTTCCTCGAGCACCGCTTCAACAGCGACACCGGCACCACCAACGGCGACTTCTGGTCGGGCGACTCGTGGGTTGGCCTGTCGGGTGGCTTCGGCAACCTGCGCGCCGGCCGCCTGACCAGCGCCGCGTACTACGCCACCGCCGACTACGTCAGCCTGCACAACCACGACACCGGCACGTCGGAAGACAAGCTGTACACGTACCTGAGCAGCAACAAGAACACGATCTCCTACCAGACGCCGAACTTCGGCGGCTTCGTGGGCGAGATCTCCCAGTCGGCCGGCGAAGGCGTGGACGAAGCCAAGGTGCTGAACCTGGCAGGTAACTACGACGCGGGTCCGCTGCACCTGGGCTTCGGCTACGAGCGCCAGGCGGAAACGAAGAGCAACCAGTTCGCGATCCGCGCACTGTATGAACTCGGCGCCTTCACGTTCGGCGGCTACTACCAGCGCAGCGACGTCAAGGAAGTCGGCTTCGGCAAGCGCAATGCGTTCCGCCTGTCGGGCATGTACACCATGGGTGCCTCCGAGTTCCACGTGAACGTCGGTATGGCTGACGACTGGGACGACACCGACGACAGCAAGGCCACGCAGTGGACGCTGGGCTACAACTACAACCTGTCCAAGCGCACCAAGGTCTACGCCTTCTACACGGCCGTCGACAACAAGTCGAACGTCAGCTACGGCACCTCTGCCGGCTTCGGCAAGGATCCCAGCTCCTTCGCCCTGGGCGTGCGCCACAACTTCTGATCTCCGGCACGCCGGGATCCGAATCGAAAACGGCCCTTCGGGGCCGTTTTTCTTTGGGTGTCAGCCGCGTGGATGGTGGCGCGCATGCAGCGCCCGCAGCCGTTCGCGCGCCACGTGCGTGTAGATGGTCGTGGTCGAGATGTCGGCATGCCCCAGCAGCATCTGCACCGCGCGCAGGTCCGCGCCGTGGTTCAGCAGGTGCGTGGCGAACGCGTGGCGCAGGGTGTGCGGCGACAGCGGCGCGGTGATCCCCGCCGTCAGCGCGTGCTTCTTCACGATGGCCCAGAACATCTGCCGCGTCATCCCACCGCCGCGCGCGGTGACGAACAGCGCCTGGCTGGCCTGCCCCTGCAGGATCGCGGCGCGCGCGTCCGCCAGGTAGCGTGTGATCCAGGCGTGCGCCTCGTCGCCGAAGGGCACCAGCCGCTCCTTGGAGCCCTTGCCGGTGACGCGCAGCACCCCCTCGGCCAGCCCGACCTGGATGGTCTGCAAGCCCACGAGTTCGCTCACCCGCAGGCCGCTGGCGTACATCAGTTCCAGCATCGCGCGGTCGCGCAGGCCCAGCGGCTTGCCGGTGTCCGGCGCGCACAGCAGCGCCTCCACCTGCGACTCGCTCAAGGTCTTGGGCACACGCATCGGCTGCTTGGCCATGCGCAGGCGCAGCGTGGGATCGGCGGCCACCAGGCGCTCGCGCAGCGCCCAGCGGAAGAACCGCTTGAAGACCGTCAGCCGGCGGTTCGAGCTGGTGGCACGCGAGCCCGCATGGCGGGCCGCGATGTAACCCAGCAGGTCGGCCTCGCCTGCCGCGTCGAGCGCCTTGGCCGGTTCGGCAGCCAGCCAGTCCGCGCAGCCCTGCAGGTCGCGGCGGTAGGCGGCCAGCGAGTTGGCCGCCAGGCCGTCCTCGATCCACAAGGCATCGACGAAGCGGTCGATCAGCGCCTGGCTTTGTTCCCGCGGGCTCACGCGGCTTGTCCAGGCGGCTGCGGCATCACTCCAGCGTGAGCTTCTGCTGCTGCACGACCTTCTTGTACACGTCGAACTCGGCGCGGATCTGCGCGGCGAACTCGTCCGGCGTGTTCAGCACCAGCAGCGAACCGGTGTCCTCGATGCGCTTCTTCACATCGGGCAGTTCCGCGGTCTTCTTCACCGCGGCGGCGACCTTGTCCACGATGTCCTTCGGCAGGCCCTTGGGGCCCAGGATGCCGTAGTAGGCCATGCGGTTGGCGGCTTCCAGGCCCACTTCCTTGAACGTCGGAACGTTCGGCAGCACCGCCAGGCGCTGCGGCGCCGCGACCACGATCGCGACCAGCCGGCCGTCCTTGATGAACGGCAGCGCCGACGGCAGGTTGTCGAACATGATCGGCACCTGGCCCGCCACGGTGTCGTTCAGCGCGGGGCCGGCGCCGCGGTAGGGGATGTGGGTGATGAAGGTGCCGGTCAGGCTCTTGAACAGCTCGGTCTGGAGGTGGCCGATGCCGCCGGTGCCCGACGTGGCGTAGCTGTACTTGCCGGGGTTCTTCTTGATGACTTCCAGGAAGGTCTTGTAGTCCTTGGCCGGGAACGAGGGGTGCACCACGATCACGTTGGGCGTGGCCGCGATGTTGATGATGGGCGTGAAGTCGGTGATCGGGTTGTAGCCGATCTTGGTGTTGATCGCCGGATTCGACGCCGTGGTCGACACGGTGGCCGTGCCCAGCGTGTAGCCGTCGGGTGCGGCGCGGATCAGCTCGATCGCGCCGATCGAGCCGCCGCCGCCGCCCTTGTTCTCGACCACCACCGTCTGGCCCAGCGCCAGGTTGGCCTTCTCGGCGACGACGCGGGAAATGATGTCGGTCGTCCCGCCGGGCGCAAACGGCACCACGAGGCGAACCGGCTTGCTGGGATACGACTGCGCCCAGGCGGGCAGCACCGCCGGCAGCAGGGTCAGCGCGCTCAGCGAGGCCAGGGCTTTGAGGGTGTTGCGTTTCATCGGCAAGCTCTCCTGTTGCGAAGCGGGAATTATGTGGCCTGCCATTCATGCCGCTGCGCGATGGCAGACTCGGCCGCATGCAGACCGCCTTTCTCCTGCTGCCCGACTTCCTGCTGATCGTCGTGGGGTTCTTCGTGTGCCGCTACACGCCGCTCGACCGCAGCGTGTGGGACGGCGCCGAGCGCCTCGTGTACTACCTGCTCTTCCCGGTGCTGCTGTTCAACTCCATCGTGCGCAACCCGCTGCAGCCCGGCGCACTGGCGACGCTGGGCGTGGCCGGCCTGGCGGTGGTGGGCACCGGCATCCTGCTGTCGCTGTCGCTCGCACGCTGGCCCGGCGTGGATGCGCGCATCCACGCCTCGGGCGCCCAGGTCGCCTTCCGGTTCAACTCGTATATCGCGCTGGCCCTGGCCGAGCGCATCGGCGGGGCGCCCGGGCTGGCGGCGGTCGCGCTGCTGGTGGCCGTCGCGGTGCCCGCCTGCAACATCGCCGCGGTGTGGCCGCTGGCCCGGCACGGCGGCCACGGCTTCCTGCGCGAACTGGTGCGCAACCCGCTGATCGTCAGCACGCTGGCCGGCCTGGCGGCCAGCCTGATTGGCGTGCGCTTCCCGGAGGCCGTGGGCACCACGCTGAACCGCATCGGCCTGGCTGCATTGCCGATTGGGCTGATGGCGGTGGGCGCGGGGCTGCGCTTCGGCGCGCTGCGGGATGCACCGCGCCTGGCGGCGGCGCTGCTGGCCATCCGGCACCTGGCGCTGCCGCTGTTGACGGTGGTGTTCATCCGCTGGACCGACCTGCCGCCGGTGCAGCAGCTGGTCGTGGTCGCGTTCTCGGCGCTGCCGACCGCCTCGAGCTGCTACGTGCTCGCGGCCCGGCTGGGCGGTCACGCCAGCTTCGTCGCCGGGCTGGTGACGGTGTCCACGCTGCTGGGCATGCTGAGCGTACCGCTGGCGCTGGCGGCCTTCGCCGCGCTCGGCCCGCCGCTGCGCTGAGCCAGCGCCCAGTCGATGTGCTCGCGCACCAGCGGGGTCGCCGCGTCGCGCCGGCCGGCCAAGGCTTCGGCGATGGCCGGATCGCCGGTGGTACGCCACGCATTGCCCAGGGCCACGGCCAGGTTGCGCAGCCAGCGCTCGTGGCCGATGCGGCGGATCGCGCTGCCCTCGGTGCGGCGCAGGAACTCGGCCTCGTCCCACGCCCACAGGGCGAGCAGCGTGGGCTCGGCCAGCGCTGGCCGCACGTCGAAGTCGGGCAGCACGGCGCGCTGCGCGTACTTGTTCCAGGGGCAGGCGAGCTGGCAGTCGTCGCAGCCGTAGATGCGGTTGCCGATCGCTGCGCGCAGCGGCTCGGGGATGGGACCGGCGTGCTCGATCGTCAGGTACGAGATGCATCGCCGCGCGTCGAGCCGGTACGGGCCGACGATGGCCTGGGTGGGGCAGATCTCGATGCAGGCCGTGCAGCGCCCGCAATGCGGCGGCTCCGCTTCGGTCAGCGGCAGCGGCAGGTCGATGTAGATCTCGCCGAGGAAGAACATCGAGCCGGCATCGCGGCGCAGCGCCAGCGTGTGCTTGCCGCGCCAGCCGAGGCCACTGCGGGTGGCCAGCGCAACCTCGAGCACCGGGGCCGAATCGGTGAACACGCGGTGGCCCAGCGGCCCGACGGCCTCGCCCAGCCGGTCGGCCAGCTTCTGCAGCCGGGCCCGCATGACCTTGTGGTAATCGCGGCCGCGGGCATAGACCGACACGGTGGCCGCCTGCGGCCGGCCGATGCGCGTCCACTCGGCATCGCGCCACCCGTCGGCGGTGCCGCCGGGCAGGTAGTCCATGCGCGCGGTGACCACGCGCACCGTGCCCGGCACCAGCACCTGAGGCCTCGCCCGCTTCAGGCCGTGCGCCGCCATGTAGGCCATCGAACCATGGAAGCCCGCATCGAGCCAGGCCTGCAGGCCGGGCTCCGCATCGGTGAGATCGACGCCGGAAACACCGATCTGGGAGAATCCCAGCTCCCGAGCCCACGTGCGCAGCTGCACCAGCAGTACCTGCCCGTCGATGTCGTGATGACGCTCCCGCATCGCCCGATTCTAGAAACCCGCATCCTGCGCTGGCCCGACGAGGCCGCCTGCACCGCCACCGCCCAGGCGCTGGCGGCGCAGCCTGCGCTGCGCAATGCCTTCATCGAGTTGCATGGGCCGCTGGGCGCCGGCAAGACGACCTTCGTGCGCCACCTGCTGCGCGCGCTGGGCGTGCAGGGCCGCATCAAGAGCCCGACCTATGCCGTGCTCGAACCCTACGAGCTGGCCGACGGCCCGCCCGTGGCGCACTTCGACTTCTACCGCTTCGAAGACGCCGCCGAATGGGACGACGCGGGCTTCCGGGACGTGTTCGCCCAGCCCGGCCTGAAGCTGGCCGAATGGCCCGAGAAAGTGGCCGCCGCCCTGCCCGCACCGGACCTCCGCATGGAACTCGCACCGCTCGACGATGATCAACGGGCCGTGACCCTGCACGCCCACACCCCTTGCGGCCTCGCGCTGCTGCACGCCCTGTGACGACGGCGCCCCCGCTCCGTCGCCGCGCAGTGCTGCGCCAGTTCGGCAGCGTCGTGCTGCTGATCGGTGCGGGCGACCTGGCCTACGGTGCCGGCATCGTGGCCGTGCGCGTCTGGCCGGCCGAAGACTACACCCGCGTCACGATCGAGTCCGACCAGGCCCTCGCCGCCTCGCACCAGCTGATCACCGGACCGGAGCGCATGGTGGTCGACATCGACGGCCTGGAGCTGAGCCCGCAGCTGCGCGAGCTGGTGGGCAAGGTGCGCGCGGACGACCCCTTCATCGCCGGCATCCGCGTGGGGCAGTACCAGCCGCGCGTCGTGCGGCTGGTGATCGACCTCAAGCAGTCCACCGCGCCGCAGCAGTTCGCGCTGGCGCCGGTGGCGGCCTACCAGCATCGCCTGGTGTTCGACCTCTACCCCACGCAGCCGGTCGACCCGCTGCTCGCGCTGATCCGCGACAAGGAGCAATCCGAGCGCGAGGCGGCGCAGTCGGTGCAGGATGCGTTGGGTGAATTCATCGGCCGCGTCGGTGCGCCGCCGCCCGTGGCCGAAGCGCCGCCGCCGGGCACCCTGCCGCCAGCACCGGCCGTGGTGCCGCCGCCGGTGGTGGCGGCCGCCCCCATGCCGCCCCCGGCCACGCCGCCGGCCCTCGGGCCGCGTGCGGAGACGCAGAGCAAGATCGACCGCTTGGTCGTGGTCGCGCTCGACCCGGGGCACGGCGGCGAGGATCCCGGCGCCATCGGCCCCAGCGGCCTGCGGGAGAAGGACGTGGTGCTGGCCATCGCGCTGCAGCTGCGCGAACGCATCAACGCCGTGCCCGGCATGCGCGCCTTCATGACCCGCGATGCCGACTTCTTCGTGCCGCTGCACGAGCGGGTGAACAAGGCGCGTCGCGTGCAAGCCGACCTGTTCGTGTCGATCCACGCCGACGCCTTCATCACGCCCAAGGCGCGCGGCGCCTCGGTGTTCGCGCTGTCGCAGGGCGGCGCCAGCAGCACCGCGGCGCGCTGGATGGCCAACCGCGAGAACGCCGCCGACGTGGTGGGCGGCGTCAATGTGCGCTCGGCCGATGCGCAGGTGCTGCGCACGATGCTCGACATGAGCACGCACGCGCAGATCAAGGACAGCCTGCGCGTGGGCGGCGAGGTGCTGGGCGAGCTCGACCGCGTCGGCCGCCTGCACAAGCCGCGTGTCGAGCAGGCCGGCTTCGCGGTGCTCAAGGCACCCGACATCCCGAGCATCCTGGTCGAGACGGCCTTCATCTCGAACCCCGAGGAAGAAGCCAAGCTGCGCAGCACGGCCTACCAGCGAGAGCTGGTCAGGGCCCTGAGCGTGGGCATCCAGCGCTACTTCGCGAAGAACCCGCCGCTGGCGCGGCAGCGCCAGCTCTGACGGCCCGCGCGCGCGGGCCGGTGCTTCAGCGGATGCCGGCCGGCGCGCCGGCCGCAGCGGCGGCGGCCCTGCGGGCCCGCCAGCCGCCGAAGATGGCCAGCAGGCCGGGGATCAGGATCATCGCCCAGATGATCTTGTCGAGGTGCTGCTTGACGAACGGGATGTTGCCGAACACATAGCCAGCCAGCGTGATGCCCACCACCCACAGCAGGGCGCCGGCCACGTTGTACGCGGTGAACTTGGTGCGGCTCATGTCGGCGACGCCGGCCACGAAGGGCGCGAAGGTGCGGATGAACGGCATGAAGCGCGCGATGATGATCGTCACGCCGCCGTACTTCTCGTAGAACGCATGGGCCTGCTCGAAGGCCTGGCGGTTGAACCAGCGGCTCTTCTCCCACTGCCACACCTTCGGGCCGATCGCGCGGCCGATGGTGTAGTTGACCTGGTCACCGAGGATCGCCGCGACCAGCAGCAGCCCCATCGCCAGCGGCAGGTTCATCAGCCCGGCGCCGCACAGCGCCCCCACCACGAACAGCAGCGAATCACCGGGCAGGAAGGGCATCACGACCACGCCGGTCTCGACGAAGACGATCGCGAAGAGCAGCGCATAGACCCAGGTGCCGTAGTCGGCCACGAATTGCGCGAGGTGCACGTCGACGTGCAGGATGAAGTCGATGAGGGCGGCTACGAGTTCCATGGGCGCGGATTATCGCGGCGGGCGCGCTTCCTAGAATGCCGGCATGAGCGCCGTCCCGTCTGCCCTGCCCCGCCGCCCGATCCGCGAGCTGCCCGATGAACTGGTGAGCCAGATCGCGGCCGGCGAGGTGGTCGAGCGGCCGGCCTCGGTGGTGCGCGAGCTGGTCGACAACGCCCTCGACGCAGGGGCCACGCAGGTCGCCGTCAAGCTGGTGGCGGGCGGCGTGCGCAGCATCGTGGTCGAGGACGACGGCGCCGGCATCGAGGCTGCGGAGCTGCCGCTGGCGCTGCGCCGCCACGCCACCAGCAAGATCGGCTCGCTGGTCGACCTGGAAAGCGTCTCGACCATGGGCTTCCGCGGAGAGGCGCTGGCCGCCATCGCGTCGGTGGCGGATGTCTCGCTGCTGAGCCGCACCGCCGGCGCGGCCCATGCCGTGCGGCTCGATGCTCGCTCCGGCGAATTGGGGCCGGCCGCACGCGCGGTGGGCACCAGCGTCGAGGTGCGGGAGCTCTTCTTCAACACGCCGGCGCGCCGCAAGTTCCTGAAGACCGACGCCACCGAACTCGCGCACGCCGTGGAAGCCGTGCGCCGCCACGCGCTGGCGCGGCCCGACGTGGGCTTCTCGGTGTGGCATGAAGGCCGGCTCGTCGCGCAATGGCGTGCCGCGGGCCTCGACCAGCGCATCCAGGACGTGCTCGGCGAAGACTTCATCGACGGCAGCCGCAGCGTGGAGCACAACGCCGGCCCGCTCGCGCTGCAGGGGCGCACGGGGCTGCCGGAGATGTCGCGCGCCCGCGCCGACCAGCAGTACGTCTTCGTGAACGGCCGCTACGTGCGCGACCGGCTGATCGCCCACGGCATACGTTCCGCCTACGAGGACGTGCTGCACGGGCAGCGCCAGCCCGCCTACGTGCTTTTCGCGACGATCGCGCCGGAGCTGGTGGACGTGAACGTGCATCCGACGAAGATCGAGGTGCGCTTCCGCGACGGCCGCGCGGTGCACCAGGCCGTGCGCCGCGCGGTCGAGTCGGCGCTGGCGGTGTCGCGCGCCGGGCTGGCCGCCGAGGCTGCCGCGCAGGCGCCGCTGCAGGCGAACCCCGACGCGCAGGCCGGGAGGCCCGCAGGGACACCCCCTTCGTCCTGGAGCGGCGGTGCCGACAGCAGCCATCCGCCGCGCATGCCGCGCAGCGACGGGCCGGCACAAGGCGCGCTGGCCTTGCAGCATGCCGCGCTGCTGTACGCGCAGGAGCCTGCGCCGGCCTGGCGCCCCGCGGCGCCGTTCGCCGGCCAGGCGGACGAGACCGCCGGCGCGCCGCCGCCGGCCCACGCAGTGCACGCAGAGGCCGGCGAATGGCCGCTGGGCCGGGCGATCGCGCAGATCGCCGGCGTCTACGTGCTGGCCGAGAACAGCCAGGGGCTGGTGATCGTCGACATGCACGCCGCGCACGAGCGCATCGTCTACGAGCGGCTGAAGGCCAGCATCGGCGCCGCGTCGCTGGAGTCGCAGCCGCTGCTGATCCCCGCGAGCTTCGCTGCCTCGCCCACCGAGATCGCCACCGCCGAGACGCAGCGCGACACGCTGCTCGAACTGGGCCTCGACATCACGCCGCTGTCGCCCGGCGTGCTGGCGGTGCGCGCCCGGCCGGCCGCGCTGGCCGGCGGCGACGCGGTGGCGCTCGCGCGCTCGGTGCTGGCCGAGCTCGGCGACGTCGGGGCCACGCAGGTGCTCCAGCGCGCCCGCGACGAGATCCTCGCCACCATGGCCTGCCACGGCGCGGTGCGCGCCAACCGGCAGCTCACCCTCGACGAGATGAACGCGCTGCTGCGCGACATGGAGCGCACCGAACGCGCCGACCAGTGCAACCACGGGCGTCCCACCTGGCGCCAGCTGACGATGCGCGAGCTCGACGGGCTCTTCCTGCGCGGCCGGTAACAACATTGCTGCACAGCAACATCATGAGGCGTCGGCCTACAAGCCTCCGCGCAGCACCCCGACATCCTGGCTGACGGCGCTCCCCTAGCCTTGCGGCATCGCGTCGAACGCACGACGCCACAAACCACGCAAGGAGTGACAGAGCGCCATGAACACCGACACCACGACCCGCACCTCGACGACCGCCACCGCCGCCGCCCAGGCCGCGGCGCTGCACGGCGCGGCGGCGGGCCCGCATCGGCCCTGGCGCGTGGCGATGCTCATCGATGACGGCGTCGACGAACTGTGCGTCGCCCGCCTGATTGCCGAACTCGATCGCGAGGGCGCCCAGGTGCGCCTGGTGGCGCCCCACATCGCCCCGGTGACGACGCAGCTGGGCGGGATGCTGTCTCCGGACCACGCGGTCACCGAGACCACCGCGGCGCGCTTCGATGCCGTCTGTGTTCCCTCGGGCGTGCAAAGCGCGGAAACGCTGCAGACCGACGAAGCCACGCTGCGCTTCGTGCAGGGCGCCTACGACCTGGGCAAGACCGTGGCCGCCACCGGTGCCGGTGTGCAGTTGCTGCAGGCCCTGGGGCTGCAGGTCGAGGGGGGCGAAGCCCTCGACGAACCGGAACCCGGCCTGCTCGTCGGGCATGGCGAGCACTGCACGCTGGCCAACTTCGGTCGCCGCATGGCCAAGCGGCTCAGCCGCGAGCCGCACCGCTCGGTGATGCGGGGCGCGCCCTGCAGGCTGGCCGCCTGAAGCCTCCCCACATCGCCGGAACGCCGGACGCCTGCCGCAAAGATGTTTCGGCAGTGCAAACCGAGGCAGATTTCCGGTAGGGCCGCGGGCCATCGGCCCGGGTGCGCACCGCCAGGCACGCCCTGTGCAAGCATCGCGCCCCATGCGCCAGGTTGTTTCGAGGCTGGGCCGCCACGGGCTCGCCAAGTTGTTCGCATTGCTGCTGGCGGCCTGCGTGGCCGCGGGTTGCGCATCGCTCGATGCGCAGCAGCGAACGTGGATCTTCCAGCCCATGGAGGGCACCTGGTGGGGCGGCGAGCTCGAGGATGCCGAACTCCAGGACGTCTGGATCCACTACACACCCTCGAGCGGCTGGCGGGCCGACCAGCCGGTGAAGTTGCACGGGCTGTGGCTCGCCCAGGCGCGCAGCGACGCCCCGGTGCTGCTGTACCTGCACGGCGCGCGCTGGGATGTGCGCGGCAGCGCCAACCGCATGCGCCGCATGCACGACCTCGGCTTCTCGGTGCTCGGCATCGACTACCGCGGCTTCGGCCGCAGCACGGCCGTGCTGCCCTCCGAAAGCATGGCCTACCAGGACGCCCGCGCCGCCTGGGACTGGCTGGCCCGCCAGCACCCTGCGGCACGCCGCTTCGTCTTCGGCCATTCGCTGGGCGGGGCCATCGCGGTGCATCTGGCCCAGGAGGTCGACGACGCGTCCGGGCTGATCGTCGAGAACACCTTCACCTCCATCCGCGACGTGTTCAGCACGATGCGCTGGGGCTGGCTGCCGCTCGGGCCGCTGATCACGCAGCGCTTCGAGGCCGGCGACCGGATCGCCGACGTCAAGGCGCCAGTCCTCGTGGTGCATGGCAGCGACGACCGGCTCATCCCGCCGGAACTCGGCCGCGCACTGTACGAACGGGCCCGCGGGCCGAAGCGCTTCGTGCTGGTCGATGGCGGCTCGCACCACAACACGAACGACCTCGGCCAGCCGCAGTACCGCGAAGCCATCGCCGAGCTGTTCGGCCTCACCCTTTAGGGCACCGGCACGGGGCCGGCGTGGTCCAATCGGCCTCCTGCAGGCCGCTTTCCGGCCGCCGATCACCATGGCCACCCTCAAACTGAAGAACAAGCCGGCGCCGTCCGGTCCCGGCGAAGGCCGCTCGCGTACGCCGCTGCGTGCCGCCACCGCCCCCCGCCGCCAGCGCACCCTCGCCGAGGCGCAAGCCGAGCGGGCCGCGCGTGAAGAGGCCTTCCGCGCCCAGGCGCCCGGCCGGCCGCCGCGCGGCGGCGAAGGCCCCCGCGGCAGCGAGGACCGTCCCCGTCCGCCGCATCGCCGCGATGCACAGCCGTATGGCGATCGACCCCGACGGGATGCCGCCGGCGACGACCGGCCCCGGCGCGAGGGACCCGGGTCGGATCGGCCCGGGCAGGACCGGCCCCGCCGCGATGCGGCCGGCGCGGACCGCCCCCGCCGCGACCCTGCCGGCAGCGACAGGCCGCGGCGCGACGCACCCGGCGGCGACCGGCCTCGCCGCGACGCCGGCAGCGGCCCCTACCCGCGCCGTGATGCCGCGCAGGGCGACCGTCCGCGCCGCGACACGATGGAAAGCGGGCACCGCCCCCCGCGCCGCGATGCCGGCCCGGACGAGCGCGGGCCCCGCATGCAGCGCGACGAACGCGGACCGCGCATGCAGCGCGACGAGCACCCGCCGCGCGGCACCTCGAGCTGGCCGGGCGAACGGCCTTCCGGCGCCCGCCCGCCGCGCGACGCCTGGCAAGGCCGCCCGGAACGCCCCGAGCGTGGCACCCGCCCCGACAGCCCGCCCGACCGCCGCGCCGGCCCCCGGCCCGATCGCCCGTCGAACCGGCTGCCGCCCGCCACCAGCCGCCCGCCGGAACGCGGCGCACGCCCGCCCAAGCCGGCGCCGGGGGCCACGTCGCCGCGTGCGGCGGAAGGCGATCGCCTGTCGAAACGGCTCACCGCGATGGGCGTGGCCTCGCGGCGCGAGGCCGACGACTGGATCGACGCCGGCTGGGTGCGGGTCGACGGCCGGCTCGCCGTGCTCGGCCAGCGCGTGGGGCCCGACGCCCGCATCGAGATCGACCCCGCCGCGCACCGTGAACAGGCGCAGCGCATGACCGTGGTGCTGCACAAGCCCATCGGCTACGTCAGCGGCCAGGCGGAAGACGGCTACGAACCCGCGGTGGTGCTGGTCAAGCCGGAAAACCGCTGGATCGAGGACCGCTCAGGCATCGCCTTCCACCCCGGCCACCTGCGCAGCCTGGTGCCCGCCGGGCGGCTCGACATCGATTCCACCGGCCTGCTGGTGCTCACGCAGGACGGCCGCGTCGCCAAGCAGCTGATCGGCGAGGACTCCAACATCGAGAAGGAGTACCTGGTGCGCGTGGAGTACGTGGGCACCGCCCCCGACGGGCGCCTGCCCGAGGCCGACCTTGAGCGCCTGCGCCACGGCCTGTGGCTCGACGAGGTGAAGCTGCAGCCCGCCAAGGTGAGCTGGCAGAACGAGGACCAGCTGCGCGTCGTGCTGCGCGAAGGCCGCAAGCGCCAGATCCGCCGCATGTGCGAGGCCGTCGGCCTGAAGGTGGTTGGGCTGAAGCGCGTGCGCATCGGCAGCGTCGTGCTGGGCCAGCTGCCGCCGGGGCAGTGGCGCTACCTGCGCCGCGACGAACGCTTCTGACAAGGGCGCCACCGAACCGATGAGTGCTTCTCCGCCGCGCACCGCGGTGCTGGCGCCGCTGGTGGCGGCCACGCTGCTGGCGCTCCTGCTGGGCCTGCAACCGCTCACCACCGACCTCTACCTCCCCGCGCTGCCCACGCTGGCCCGCGACCTGGGCGCCGGCATGGTGAGCGTGCAGCTCACGATGTCGGCGCTGATCCTCAGCTTCGGCGTGGCGCAGCTGTTCTGGGGGCCGGTGGCCGACCGCTTCGGCCGGCGGCCGGTGTTGCGCGTGTCGCTCGCGTGCTTCGCCGCGGCGAGCATCGGCGCCACGCTCGCCCCGGCGATCGAGGTGCTCGTCGCGTGGCGCATCGCCCAGGGAGCCTGCCTGGCCGCCGCCGTGGTGTGCGCGCGCGCGATGGTGCGCGATCTCTACGAGCCGGCCGAAGGCGCCCGCGTGATGTCGCTGGCGCTCTCCGGCCTGGGGGTCATCGCGGTGACCGGCCCGGTCGCCGGCGGCCTGCTGACGGCCGCCTTCGGCTGGCGCAGCACGCTGGCCGCCGTCGCCCTGTTCGTGGGCGGGGTGCTGGTCTTCGTCTGGCGCACGCTGCCCGAGACCGCGCGCTCGCTCAACCCGCGCGCGATGCATCCGGGGCCGTTGTCGCGCACGGTGCGGGAGGTCGGATCGAACCCCACCTTCGTCGCATGGACGGCGCTCACCGCCTCGACCTACGGCGGGCTGTTCCTCGTGCTGTCGTCGTCGTCCTTCGTCTACATCGAGGTGCTGGGCTTCACTGCCGCGCAGTACGGCCTGGCGCTGGGCTCGGGCTCGGTGGCCTACGTGCTCGGCACCTTCGTCTGCCGCCGCTGGCTGGTGCGCCACGGCCTGACGGGCACCGTGCGCCGCGGCGCCTTCTTCACGCTGGCCGGCGGCGTGGGCATGGCAGCCTTCGCCGCGGCGGGCATGCAGGCACCGCTGGCGGTGCTGCTGCCGCACTGGCTGTACACCTTCGGCCACGGCATCCACCAGCCGTGCAGCCAGACCGGCGCCGTGGGCCCCTTCCCGCATGCCGCGGGCGTGGCCGCGGCGCTGGCCGGCTTCGTGCTGGCGCTGGTGGCCTTCTCCGTCGGCCTGTGGCTGGGCCAGGCGATCGACGGCACGGTGCGGCCGATGGCCTACGGCCTCGGCGTGTGGGCCGTGCTGACGGCCGCTGTCGCCTGGACGCTGGTGCAGCGCCACGGCGTGCTGAAGGAGCGCCGGTGACCACGCCGGCCTGGATCGGCCTGGCCGGCCCCACGGCCTCGGGCAAGACGGCCGTCGCCCTGGCGGTGGCCGAGGTGTTGCCGATCGAGATCGTCAGCGTCGATTCCGCGCTGGTGTACCGGGGCATGGACATCGGCACGGCCAAGCCGAGCGCCGCGGAGCAGGCCCGCGTGCCCCACCACCTGATCGACCTGATCGACCCGCGGGAGGCCTACTCCGCCGCCCAGTTCGCCTCCGACGCGCAGCGGCTGATCGGCGAGATCCGCGCCCGCGGGCGCTGGCCGCTGCTGGTGGGCGGCACGATGCTGTACTTCAAGGCGCTGGTGGACGGGCTTGATCCGCTGCCGGCGGCCGACCCGGCAGTGCGCGCCGCCCTCGATGCCGAAGCACTCGAACGCGGCTGGCCCGCGCTGCACGCCGAGCTGGCGCAGGTCGACCCGGCCAGTGCCGCGCGGCTGCCGCCCGGCGACACGCAGCGCATCCAACGCGCGCTCGAGGTCTGGCGCGCAACCGGCCGGCCGCTGTCGAGCTACCACCGGTCGGGGCAGCGCAGCACCCCGCCGGCCGGCATGCTGGTCGCGCTGGAGCCCGCCGACCGCGCGTGGCTGCATGCCCGCATCGCGCAGCGCTTCGACCAGATGCTGGCCGACGGCTTCGTCGACGAGGTGAAGGCGCTGCGCGCACGCGGCGACCTGCACGCGGCGCTGCCGTCGATGCGCTGCGTTGGCTACCGCCAGGCCTGGGAGTGCCTGGAGGCCGGCGACCTGTCGCCGCTGCGCGAGCGCGGCATCGCCGCGACGCGCCAGCTCGCCAAGCGCCAGCTGACCTGGCTGCGCGGCATGCCGGCACGCCGGGTGGTCGCCTGCGATGCGCCGGGCGCGACGGCCGAGGCCGTGGCCACGATCCGCACGCTCGCAGCGTGCGCCGGGGTGGGCTGACACGATGCTGCGCGTCGAAGGCCTGGCACGGCGCTACGGCGAGGCCGCGGTGTTCGAGCAGGTCGCGTTCGGGGTCGCGCGCGGCGAGATCGTCGCGGTGCTCGGCGAATCGGGGGTCGGCAAGTCGACGCTGCTGAACTGCATCGCCGGGCTCGACGCGCCCGATGCCGGCCGCGTGCTGCTGGACGACACCGACGTCACCGCCCTGCCCGAGGCCGCCCAGGCCCGCTGGCGCCGGGCACGGCTGGGCTTCGTGTTCCAGGCCTTCCATGTGCTGCCGCACCTGAGCGTGGCGGACAACGTCGCGCTGCCGCTGCTGCTGCAGGGCGCACGCGACGACGGCCGCGTCGCGGCGATGCTCGAGGAGGTCGGCCTCGCCGGGCTCGGCGGGCGGGCGCCCCGCACCTTGTCGGGCGGACAGCTGCAGCGCGTGGCGATCGCGCGGGCGCTGGTGCACCGGCCGGCGCTGGTGCTCGCCGACGAACCCACCGGCAACCTCGACCCGGAGACCGCCGAGCGTGTGATGGACCTGCTGGCCTCGCAGGTGCGGGCACAGGGTTCGGCCTGCGTGCTGGTCACCCATTCCGCCACCGCGGCCGCGCGCGCCGACCGCCGGCTGCGGCTCACGCCGCACGGCATCGAGCCGGCGGCCTGAACGCCCGGGCACGGAGACCGGCATGGCCCACGCCGCCCCTGCCTGGCGCCTGCTGGCGACGATCAGCCTGCCGGACTGGCGCGCGCACCCGTGGCGGCACGCGGTTGCGCTGCTCGCGGTGGCGCTCGGCGTGGCGCTGGCGTTCTCGGTGCACCTGATCAACACCTCGGCGCTGTCGGAGTTCTCGGCCGCCGTGCGTGCCGCCAACGGCGAACCCGACCTCGTGCTGCGCTGCGCCGTGCGCGAAGGCTGCGACGACCGTTCGCTCGACCGCATCGCCCGGACGGACGGCGTCGAGGTGGCCAGCCCCGTCGTGGAGATCGACACCTACGCGCTGCCGGCCGGCGGCGGTGCACGGCTGGCGCTGTCGCTGCTCGGCATCGATGCCCTGCAGGTCGCCGCCGTCGCCCCGGCCCTGCTGCCCCGGCCTGCGGAGGAGGTGGCCCGCGGCCGCCGCACGGCTTTCCTCGATCCGGACCTCGTCTTCCTGAACCCGGCCGCGCTGCAGCGCCTGGGCCTGAAGCCGGGCGATGCGCTGCGGCTGCAGCATGGGCTGCGCACGCTGACGCTGACGGTGGCCGGCAGCGTGGCCGCGGGCGGCGGCCCGCTGGGGGTGCTCGACATCGCCGGCGCGCAGGCGCACTTCGGCATGCTGGGCCGGCTCTCGCGCATCGACCTGCGGCTGGATCCCGGCGTCGCCCCCGCAGCCTGGCTGCCGCGGCTGGCGCTGCCGCCCGACCTGGTGCCGGCAGCGGCGGACGACGCGGCGCAGCGGGTGTCGAGCCTGTCGCGCGCCTACCGCGTGAACCTCACCGTGCTGGCGCTGGTGGCGCTGTTCGTCGGCGGCTTCCTCGTCTTCTCGGTGCTGGCGCTGTCGGTGGCGCAGCGCACGCCGGTGTTTGCCCTGCTCGGCGTGCTGGGGCTCTCTGCCGCCGAGCGGCAGCGGCTGGTGCGGCTCGAATGCCTGCTCGTCGGCGTCGTCGGCAGCGTCTCGGGCCTTGCACTCGGCACGCTGATGGCGCAGGCCGCGCTGCGCTGGCTGGCCGGCGACCTGGGCGGCGGCTACTTCCCCGGCGTGGCGCCGCCGCTGGCGTTCTCCTGGCCCGCGGCGGCGGCCTTCGGGGCGCTGGGCGTCGTCGCCGCGATGGCCGGCGGCTGGGCGCCGGCGCGCCAGGCGGCTGCGCTGGCCCCCGCGCAGGCCTTGAAGGGCCTGGGCGGCGCGCACGGGCTGGCGCCCTCGGCGTGGCGGCCGGCCCTGCTGCTGTGCGCCGGCGGCCTGCTGGCGCTGGCGCCGCCGGTCGCCGGGCTGCCGCTGGCCGCCTATGCGTCCGTCGCCGCCCTGCTGCTCGGCGGCATCGCGTGCGTGCCGCTGGCCGTCGGAGCGGTGCTGGCGCTGCTGCGGCCGCGCCGCTCGCCGCTCGCGCTGCTGGCCGTGGAACGGGCGCGCCACGAACGCTCGGCCGCCGCCGTGGCCGTGGCGGGCGTGGTGGCGAGCCTGAGCCTGGCCGTCGCGCTGACGGTGATGGTGTCGAGCTTCCGCGAAGGCGTGTCGCAATGGCTCGACAGCGTGCTGCCGGCGGACTTGTACGTGCGCACGGCGGCCAGCAGCGCGGCGAGCGACCAGGCCTTCCTGCCGCCGGGCTTCGTCGAGGCCGCGGCGCAGGTCGAGGGCGTCGCACGGTGGCAGGCGCTGCGCGTGCGCCCGATGTCGCTGTCGCCCGAGCGGCCCGCCGTCAGCCTGATCGCACGGCCGCTGGACACCCCGGCGCAGCAGCTGCCGATGATCGGTGCGCCAAGGGCCCCCACCCCCGGCGAGACCGGCGTGTACGTGAGCGAGGCGATGGTGGCCCTGTATGGCGCGGAGCCCGGCAGCCTGCTGCGGCTGCCGCTGGGCGCGCCCGGCGCCGCGCCGGGCCTCGAGGTGCGGGTGCTGGGCGTGTGGCGCGACTACGCACGGCAGTTCGGAGCGGTCGCGATGGACGCGGCGGCCTACCAGCGCCTCACCGGCGACCGGCGCGTCAACGACCTGGCCCTCTGGCTCGCACCGGGCGCCAGCCTCGAGGCGGTGCAGGCCGCACTGCGTGCGCAGGCGGCGGAGCCGGACCTGATCGAGTTCGCGGTGCCGGCGCAGATCCGGGCGATGTCGCTTGCGATCTTCGACCGCAGCTTCGCGGTGACCCGCTACCTGCAGGCGCTGGCGATCGGCATCGGGCTCTTCGGCATCGCGGCGAGCTTCTCGGCGCAGGTGCTCGCCCGCCGCCGCGAGTTCGGGCTGCTGGTGCACCTGGGCTTGACGCGGGCGCAGGTGATCGGCGTGGTGGCCGGCGAAGGCGCGGCCTGGACGGCCGCCGGCGCGCTGGTCGGCCTGGCGCTGGGCCTGCTGGTGAGCGTGGTGCTGGTGCACGTCGTCAACCCGCAGAGCTTCCACTGGACGATGGCGCTGGTGCCGCCCTGGGGCCGGCTGGCCGCGCTGTGCGCCGCGGTGCTGGCCGCGGGCAGCATCACCGCTGCCTTGAGCGCGCGGGCGGCCGCCTCCGGCGATGCGGTGCGCGCCGTGAAGGAAGACTGGTGAGGCGGCGCGCGTGGCTGCAGTGCCTGGGCCTGGCCGGGCTGCCCGGCCTGGGCCTGCCGGCGTGGCCTGCGGACGCTGCGGCTGCGGGCACCGGCATCGGCCCCAGGCCGCTGGTGTTTCCGCGCGACTTCGGCGCCCACCCCGAGACCCGCACCGAGTGGTGGTATGCCACCGGCTCGCTGCAGGCGGCGCCGGGCGACGCGCCGTTCGGCTTCCAGCTCACGTTCTTCCGCTCGCGCACCGATTTGGCCACGCGCCACCCCAGCCGCTTCGCCGCGCGCCAGCTGCTCTTCGCCCATGCGGCCGTGACCGACCTGGCGCAACGGCAGCTGCGCCATGCCGAGCGCATCGCCCGGTGGAACGGCGAGGCCGACGCCGGCCTCGCGGCGGCGGCGGTGGCCGACACGGACGTCGGCCTGGCCGGCTGGCGCTTCGTCCGCGAAGGCCCGCCCGGCGCCAGCGTCTACCGCGCCCGGCTTTCAGACCGCCCCGCGGGCTTCGGCTTCGACCTGGCCCTGCGATCCACCCAGCCCGTGCTGCTGCAGGGCGAGGCGGGCTGGTCGCGCAAGGGGCCGGAGGCTGCGCAGGCGAGCCACTACTACTCGCAGCCCCAGCTGGCGGTCAGCGGCACCCTCGTGCGCGATGCCCGCCGGCTGCCGGTGACCGGCACCGCCTGGCTGGACCACGAGTGGAGCGAGACGCTGATGCATCCGGAGGCGGTCGGCTGGGACTGGATCGGCATGAACCTCGACGACGGGGGCGCCCTCACCGCTTTCCAGCTGCGCAAGGCCGACGGTTCGGCCATCTGGGCCGGCGGCAGTTACCGCGCGCGGGGCGGCGAGGTCCGCGCCTTCGGGCCGGGCGAGGTGGCCTTCGTGCCCGGCCGCACCTGGACCAGCCCGGCCACGCGCAGCCGCTATCCGGTGCAGTGGACCGTCGCCACGCCGGCCGGCCGCTTCGAGGTGCGCGCGCTGCTCGACGCCCAGGAACTCGACAGCCGCGCCTCGACCGGCGCGATCTACTGGGAAGGGCTGAGCGACCTCCACGAGGCCGGCAGCGGCCGGCGCGTGGGCCGCGGCTACTTGGAGATGACGGGCCGCGCCTCGCCGCTGCGCCTGGGCTGAATCGGCGCGGCACGCACGCAGTTGCGGCCGGCCGCCTTGGCGGCGCCGAGCGCATGTTCGGCATCGAGCATCAGCGCGTCGAGCGAGGTGTGCAGCGCGCCCATCGACGCGACGCCGACGCTCACCGTCGTGAAGACGCTGGTGCCCTGCCAATCGAGCCGCAGTGCAGCGACGTGCTCGCGGATGCGCTCGGCCACGTCCAAGGCGCCCAGCGGATCGGTCTGCGGCAGCAGCACGACCAGCGCCTCGCCGTCGGCCCGCGCCAGCACGTCGGCCTGGCGCAGCAGGCCGCCCGTCACACGGACGATCTCGCGCAGCAACGCGTCGCCGGCGGCGTGGCCGTGCTGCTCGTTGATGCGGCGGAAATGGTCGGCATCGACCAACAGCACCGCGCCGTCCGCCTCGTAGCGGCGGCAGCGGGCCCATTCGCGCTCGGCGAGCAGCGTGAACTGGCGGCGGTTCAGCACGCCGGTCAAGTCGTCGCGCGTGGCCATGACCGTCATGCTCTGCTGCAGGGTGCGCAGCTTGTTGACCAGCGCAGCCACCAGCATGGCGAACAAGGCGCTCGCGGCGGCCGTGCCGAGGCCGGCGGCGGCGGCGAGGGGCAGGAGGTCAGTGCGCTGGAGCCCCCAACCGGCGAGCAGGGCGAGCGCCGAAGCGGCAGCGCCTGCCGCCAGGGCGACCGGCCCGGCGAAGAACCACGTGCGGGACGGCGGCACCTGGCGGTCGAGCCAGCGCATCCAGGCGGAATCGAACAGCGAATCGAGCATGGGAGCGGCTTCAAAGGGGAACGTCGATTCGACCACAAAGGCCGCCTCGCGTGGGGCCTCGCGCGCGTGCACAAAGCCCCACGGCCGGGTGACTTCTTCGCGGCCTAATGCGCCCCGCCGGCCTCAGCCGCGGCGCCGCCCTTGGGCCGTGCCGTGAACCAGATGAGCACGATCAGCAGCAGGAAGAGGATCGACGAGGCGAAGAAGATGTCGTCCGCCGCGCGGGTGAAGGCCTGCTGGTCGATCATCCGGTTGACCTGCGCCAGCGCCTGCTCGGGGCTCAGGCCGGCGGCGGCCAGTTGCTGCAGCACCTGGCTGCTCGCGCCGCTGCCGGCGGTGATCTGCTCGGCCAGGTGGGCGTGGTGCAGCGAGGAGCGGTTCTCCCACAGCGTGGTCGCCACCGAGGTGCCGATGGCCCCCGCGGTGATGCGCACGAAGTTCGACAGCCCCGCTGCCGCCGGCAGCCGCTGCGGCGGCAGGCCGGACAACGTGATGGTCGTCAGCGGGATGAAGAAAAACGCCATCGCCGCACCCTGGATGATCGTCGGCACCAGGATGGTGAGCTGGTCGGTCTGCGGCGTGAACTGCGAGCGCATCCACAGCACCAGCGCGAAGACCACGAATGCGCCGCTGGCCATCACGCGCGGGTCCCAGGACGACACCTTGCGCCCCACCAGCGGCGACAGCACGATCGCCAGCACGCCCACCGGCGCCAGCGCCAGCCCGGCCGCCGTGGCGTTGTAGCCCATGTGCTGCTGCAGCCACAGCGGCAGCAGCACCACGTTGCCGAAGAACACGCCGTACGCGATCGACAGCGACAGCGCCCCGAACACGAAGTTGCGCCGCGCGAAGAGCCGCAGGTCGACGACGGGGTGCGCGTCGGTCAGCTCCCAGATCACGAACGCCGCCAGCCCGACCACGGCCACCGCCGACAGCGCGACGATCTCCCCGGAGGCGAACCAGTCCAGCTCCTTGCCCTTGTCGAGCGCGATCTGCATCGCCCCCACCCACAGCACCAGCAGGCCGAGCCCGACGCTGTCGATCGGCAGGCGGCGGCGCGGCGTCTCGCGCTCGCGGTAGATGCTCCAGGTCACGGCAGCGGCCAGCAGCCCCACCGGGACGTTGATGTAGAAGATCCACGGCCACGAGATGTTGTCGGTGATCCAGCCGCCCAGCAGCGGGCCGACCACCGGCGCCACCAGCGTCGTCATGCCCCACAGCGCCAGCGCGGTGCCGGCCTTGGCGCGCGGGTAGCTCGACAGCAGCAGCGTCTGCGACAGCGGGATCATCGGCCCGGCCACCAGGCCCTGCAGCACGCGGAAGCCGATCAGCGCCTCCAGCGACGGCGCCAGGCCGCACAGCCATGACGCCAGCACGAACAGCAGGATGCTCGCCGTGAAGAGGCGCACCGCGCCGAAGCGCTGCGTCAGCCAGCCCGTCAGCGGCACCGAGATCGCGTTGGCGACCGCGAAGCTCGTGATCACCCAGGTGCCCTGCGTCGGGCTGACGCCCAGGTCGCCGGAGATCGCCGGCAGCGAGACGTTCGCGATCGACGTGTCGAGCACGTTCATGAAGGTCGCGAGCGACAGGGCGACGGTGCCGAGCGCGAGCGACGCGCCGTGCAGCGGCTGCGGCTCGGCGGGCGCCGGCATCGGCGGCGGCGGCTCCCGCAGCGCACCGGGCTGCGCGGGGAGCGTGGTATCGGACGACACCGCGGCCCCGCTCAATGCGTGGAGGCTGCCGCCGCGGCGCCGCGTGCGGCGACGGCGCCTGCCAGCGGGCCCGCGGCATGGGCCGCCTGGCCGCGCTGGCCCGCGATGATGCGGCGCACCTCCTGGTCGGCGCCGCTGTCGACGGCATCGAACACCGGCGTCGTCACGGTGGCGGCCGGCCGGGCCGCATCGGCCAGCACCTTGCCGCTCTGGTCGCTCACGTCGACGGTGACGTCCATCGACAGGCCCACGCGCAGCGGATGGGCCTGCACCTCCTGCGGGTCGAGCGCGATGCGCACCGGCACGCGCTGCACCACCTTGATCCAGTTGCCGGTGGCGTTCTGCGCCGGCAGCAGCGAGAACGCCGCGCCGGTACCGGCGCCCAGCCCCACCACCTTGCCGTGGTACACGACCTTGCTGCCGTAGACGTCAGCCTCCAGCGTGGCTGGCTGGCCGATGCGCAGGCCGCGCAGCTGGCCCTCCTTGAAGTTGGCGTCGACCCAGGTCTCGCCGAGCGACACCACCGACATCAGCGGCGCGCCGGCCTGCACGCGCTGGCCGAGCTGCACGCTGCGGCGGGCCACGTAGCCGTCGACCGGCGCCAGCAGCTCGGTGCGCTGCTGCGCGAGGTAGGCCTCGCGCACCTGCGCCGCCGCCTGCAGCACGCTGGGGTGATCCTCGACGGCGCTGCCGTCGGTCAGCGCCTGGTTGGCCGCCAGCTGCTCGCGCGCCGCGACGCGCGCCGATTCGGCCGCCGCGAGCGCGCTGCGCACCGCCGCAAGCTGCGCATCGGCATGGTTGAACTCCTCCTTGCCCACGGCGCCCGTGGCCAGCAGCGGCCGGCGGCGCTCCACGTCGTCCTGCGCACGCAGCACGTCGCTGCGGGCCCGGGCCACGTCGGCATCGCGCAGGGCCACCTGGGCCTTGAGGGCCGCGTTGTTGGCGAACAGCGTGCGCACCTCGCGCACTGTCTGCGCGAGCTGCGCTTCGGCGCGGGCCAGGGCGACGCGGGCGTCGGCCGGGTCCAGGCGCACCAGCGGCTGGCCGGCCTTCACGAAGTCGGTGTCGTCGGCCTGGATCGCCAGCACCGTGCCGCCGATCTGCGGCGTGATCTGCACGACGTTGGCCTGCACGTAGGCGTTGTCGGTGTTCTCGAAGTGGCGCGCGACCATCCAGTGGTGCACGCCCCACGCCGCGCCGACCAGCACGACGGCCGCGCCCAGGAGCAGCAGCCCCCGGCGGCGCCGGGCGGCGGGTGGTGTGGCGAGGGCCTTGTCTTGCGATTCGCTCATGTCGTCTGCCTGCGGAGATCGGTTCGCTGGAATGGGAGGGGCTGCGGCGCGGGCTTCAATGCGCCGCGGCGGCCACGGTGGAGGGGGCGTCGCGCCAGCCGCCGCCCAGGCTGCGCATCAGCAGCGCCTGGCTGTCGAGGGCGCGCGCCTTCAGGTCGGCGGCGGCACGGCGCTGCGCGAGCACGTTCGATTCGGCGTTGAGCACGACGAGGTAGGTGCCCAGGCCGGCGCGGTAGCGCTGCAGCGCCAGGTCGTAGGCGCTCTCGGCGGCGGCTTGCGCGGCTTGCTGCTCGTGCTGCTGCCGGTCGATGGACTGCAGCGAGGCGACCTGGTCGGCCACGTCGCGAACGGCGTCGAGCACCGCGCCGTTGTAGCTCTGCACCGCGGCGTCCAGGTCGGCGCTGCGGCCGCGCAGGTTGGCACGCAGCCGGCCGGCGTCGAAGATGGGCAGCCGGATGGCCGGGCCCGCGCCGTACTGGCGGCTGCCCGACTGCAACAGGTGGTCGAGGCCCAGCGCACTGAAGCCGGCGAAGGCGGTCAGGTTGACGTTCGGATAGAACTCGGTGCGGGCCACGGCCACATCCTGCGTGGCCGCCTCGACGCGCCAGCGCGCCGCGGCGATGTCGGGCCGGCGGCCGAGCAGGTCGGCGCCGAGCTGCGCGGGCAGCGGCGCGGCCTGCACCGGGCCCAGCGCCGGCGCCAGGCCGGCCAGCGCCCCGGGCGCCTGGGCCGTCAGTGCGGCGAGCTCGTGCCGTGCCAGCGCGATCTGTTCGTCCAGCTGCTCGATCTGCACCCGGGCCTCGGGCAAGGCGCCCTCGCCCTGGCGCAGCTCGACGGTGGTGTCGAGGCCGGCGTCGACCCGCTGGCGCACCAGCCCGAGCACCTCGTCGCGCTGCGCGAGCGCGCGCTGCGCCACGTCGCGCAGCGCCACGGCCCGCGCCAGTCCGACGTAGCTGCGCACGACATGGGTGGCGAGCATCAGCCGCGCGGCATCGGCCTCGGCGGCCGCCGCCCGCTCGCCGCCCAGGGCCGACGCCAGCGCCGCGCGGTGGCGGCCGAAGAAGTCGATCTCCCAGGACAGGCCTGCCTGCAGCGTCGCATCGGTGCGCGTGCTGCCGGCCAGCGGCGCAGGCACCATGCCGTTCTCGGTGTAGCGCTGGCGGGTGGCGCCGGCGCTCAGGGTCGCGCTCGGCCGCTCGGCCGCACGGGCGTCCTCGATCGCGGCACCGGCGCGCGCCACGCGTGCCGCGGCGACCTGCAGGCTCGGGTGATCGGCCAGCGCCCGCTCGACCAGGC
The DNA here is from genome assembly GCF_036621135.1 of Aquincola agrisoli. NCBI lineage: Bacteria > Pseudomonadati > Pseudomonadota > Betaproteobacteria > Burkholderiales > Sphaerotilaceae > Aquincola > Aquincola agrisoli. The sequence continues at coordinate 38,701 of NZ_JAZIBG010000001.1, read as the reverse complement.
CGTTCAATTGCGCATCGCCGAAGGCTTGCCACCAGTCCGGCTGCACCTCGGGCAGCGCGGCGCCGGACGAGAGCCCGACGCGGGCGGGATCGATCGGCTGCGCGGTCGACTGGATGCCTGCCGGGCTAGCGCAGCCGGCCATCAGCACCACGGCCGACAGCAGCGCCAGCGCGGCGGTGATGGTCGTCAGCGACAGCGCCCGGCGCGGTGCGCCGCAGCGGCCCGGATCGGGTTGCAGGGTCACGGGAGTTCCTTCGTCGGTTCGGCGTCGCGCAGCGCGTCGCCGTTGTTCACCAGGCGCTGCAGCATCGACAGCAGCGTCTGCCATTCGTCGCGGCTGAAGCCGGCCAGGTGGTCGTTGAACACGTCGGCCAGCACGGGGACGACCAGCGCCGCCAGGCGCTCGCCCTCGGCGGTGAGGGCCAGGTTGACCACGCGGCGGTCGGTGGCCGACCGCACCCGCGTCACCAGGCCCTTCGCCTCCAGCCGGTCGAGTGCGCGCGTCATCGCGCCGGCATCGGTCTGCAGCTCGCGCGCCAGGCCCGCGACGGTGCAGCACTCACCCATGCGCAGCTTCATCAGCGGCACCCACTGCACGTGCGTGAGGCCGTGGTCGGCCAGCCGCCGGTCGGCGTGCAGGGCGATGGACTGCATCACGCGCTTGACCATCAGGCCGAGGCTCTGCTCCGCGTTCCAGGGAGGGTCTGCGGAATAGAACTTGACGGGCGCGGAGGTGTCCATGACCGTAAATATATGTGCCTAGGCAATTATTGTCAAGGCATCCTATGTCATGGCTGTGATTGACCAAGCATGCAATACCGGCCGGCAGGGTGCGTCCGGCGCGGTGCCTACACTGGCACCATGACTTCCGCACCGCCCGCCCCGCTGCACGACCCCCTCCCCGCCGACCACGGGCCGGGCCGGCGGCCCAATGCCGTGGCGCAGGCCAAGCGGCCGGTGCGCGCCCTGGGCGCGCTCGGCCCGTTCCTGCGGCCCTACCGCGGCCGCATCGCGCTGGCGGGGCTCTTCCTGCTGCTGGCGGCCGCCACCACGCTCGCCTTCCCGGTGGCGCTGCGCACGCTGATCGACCAGGGCCTCGTGGCCGCCGAGCCGGGCGCGCGCGTGCTGCAGCTGCGGGATCACTTCGTCGCGCTGTTCGCCGTGGGTGCGGCGCTGGGGGTGTTCTCGGGCGCCCGCTTCTACCTGGTGAGCTGGCTGGGCGAGCGCATCACCGCCGACCTGCGCAACGCCGTCTACGCCCACGTGGTGGCGCAGAGCCCCGAGTTCTTCGAGTCGACGCGGACCGGCGAGGTGCTCAGCCGCCTGACCACCGACACCACGCTGGTGCAGACGGTCGTCGGCTCCAGCCTCTCGCTCGGCCTGCGCAACACGCTGATGGGCACCGGCGCGCTGGTGATGCTGGTGGTCACCAATCCCTGGGTGATGACGCAGGTGCTGGGCATCCTGGTGCTGGTCGTGCTGCCCGCGCTGTACTTTGGGCGCAGCGTGCGCAAGCTCAGCCGCGCCAGCCAGGACCGCATCGCCGACTCCAGCGCCATCGCCGCCGAGGTGCTGAACGCCGTGCCCATCGTGCAAAGCTACACCCAGGAGCGCCGCGAGGCCGGGCGCTTCGGCAGCGCGACCGAGGCCGCGTTCGACACCGCGCGCCGCCGCTCGCGGGTGCGGGCGCTGCTGGTCGCCTTCATCATCAGCGCCACCTTCGGCGCCCTGCTGTGGGGCCTCTACCAGGGCACGCAGGCGGTGCTGGCCGGGCGCATCACCGCCGGCCACCTGGGGCAGACGGTGGTGTTCATCATCCTGTTCGTCGGCAGCGTCGCCGCGCTGTCGGAGGTCTACGGCGACCTGCAGCGCGCCGCCGGCGCCACCGAGCGGCTGATGGAGCTGCTGGCCGCGCGCTCACCGGTGCACGATCCGGCGCAGCCGCAGGCGTTGCCGGCGGTGAGCGCGGGCTCGTCGGTCTCCCTGCGCGACGTCGTCTTCCACTATCCGTCGCGGCCCCGGCAGCCTTCGCTGCTGCACTTCACGCTCGACGTGAAGCCCGGCGAGACGGTCGCCATCGTTGGCCCCAGCGGCGCCGGCAAGAGCACGGTGTTCCAGCTGCTGCTGCGCTTCTACGACGTGCAGCAAGGGGAGGTCCGCATCGACGGCGTGCCGGTGGCGCGGGCCTCGCTGCACGCGCTGCGCAGCCGCGTCGGCATCGTCCCGCAGGACAGCGTGATCTTCTCGACCAGTGCGCTGGAGAACATCCGCTACGGCCGCCCCGAGGCGACCGACGCCGAGGTTCATGCCGCGGCCCGGGCCGCCTACGCGCACGACTTCATCACGGCGCTGCCCGAGGGCTACGCCACCTACCTCGGCGAGCGGGGGGTGCGCCTGTCGGGCGGCCAGCGCCAGCGCATCAGCATCGCGCGCGCCATCCTGAAGAACCCGCCACTGCTGCTGCTCGACGAGGCCACCAGCGCACTCGATGCGGAAAGCGAGCGCGTGGTGCAGGCCGCGCTCGAGACCGCGATGCAGGACCGCACCACCCTCGTCATCGCGCACCGGCTGGCCACCGTGCAGCGGGCCGACCGCATCGTCGTGATGGAGGCCGGCGAGATAGTCGACATCGGCACCCATGCGGAACTGATCGCCCGCGGCGGCCTTTACGCCAGGCTGGCTGCGATGCAGTTCCACCACGTCGGCGCGGCATAGCACCGGGGTCGGACGTGTCCGACGGCCCCGTGGCCTGGCCTCCGATGGCCGGCATTTCGCGGGCGGCAGAGACTCGATTGGCCACGGCGAGCACGACCCGCCGCCGAGACACGTTTCAGGAGCACCCCATGAACAAGACCTTTTCCTTCCGCCCCGCGGTCGCTGCCTTCGGCGCGGCGGCCATCGTCCTCACCGGCTGCGCGGACATGAGCAAGACCCAGCGCGACACCGCCACCGGCGCCGGCATCGGTGCGGCCACGGGCGCGGTGATCGGCGCGGCCACCGGCGGCCGTGCCGGCACCGGGGCCGTGGTCGGCGGCGCCATCGGCGCAGTGGCGGGCAACATCTGGTCCAAGCGCATGCAGGAGAAGCAGGCCGCGATGGAGCGGGCCACGCAGGGCACCGGCATCGACGTGGCCCGCACGCAGAACAACGAGCTCAAGGTCAACATCCCGAGCGACTTCTCGTTCGACGTCGGCCGCGCCAACGTCAAGCCGCAGATGCGGCCGGTGCTCGACCAGTTCGCGCAGGGCCTCGACCCGGCGATGCACGTGCGCATCATCGGCCACACCGACTCGACCGGCAGCGACGCCGTCAACGACCCGCTGTCGCGCGAGCGCGCCGCCAGCGTGCGCGAGTACCTGACGAGCCGCGGCGTCCCTGCGTCGCGCATCAGCACCGAAGGCGTCGGCTCGCGCCAGCCGGTCGCCAACAACAGCACCGACGCCGGCCGCGCCCAGAACCGCCGTGTCGAGATCTACCTGACCGACACCCAGTCCTGAGCGCCGCGCGGCCTCAGCCGAACAGCTTCGCCGCGGTCTTGGCGACCAGCTCGCCCTGGTGGCGGGCCCCGGCGAGCTCGATGTCCGACGGCTGGCGCGAGCCGTCGCCGCCGGCGATGGTGGTGGCGCCGTAGGGCGCCCCGCCGACGATCTCGTCCAGCGTCATCTGGCCCTGGTGGCTGTACGGCAGGCCCACGATCACCATCCCGAAGTGCATCAGGTTGGTGATGATCGAGAACAGCGTCGTCTCCTGCCCGCCGTGCTGGGTGGCGGTGGACGAGAACGCCCCGCCGACCTTGCCGTTGAGCGCACCGCGCGCCCACAGGCCGCCGGCCTGGTCGAGGAACGCGGCCATCTGCGACGACATGCGGCCGAAGCGCGTGCCGGTGCCCACGACGATCGCGTCGTAGTGCTCCAGGTCGGCCACCGCCGCCACCGGCGCGGCCTGGTCCAGCTTGAAGTGCGCGTTCTTGGCGACCTGCTCGGGCACCGTCTCGGGCACGCGCTTGATGTCGACTTGCGCGCCGGCGCCGCGGGCGCCCTCGGCGATCGCCTCCGCCATCTTCTCGATGTGACCGTACGACGAGTAATACAGGACGAGCACTTTGGCCATGGAAACAGCTCCCGGTTGCAAGGGTGGTGGACACGATGCCGTCGGGGACTGTGCGGGAAGACGCGCCGCCTCACCCCTCGGCGAGGGCCATGGTAGACCGGAAGGCCCAGACCGTGCGGCCTCAGCGGACGATGTGCCGCAGCGCCGGCAGGTAAGGCAGCTCGAGCAGCGCCCTGCCCGGCGCGGCGACGCTGGACGCGACCGCCAGCGGACAGAAATCGGCCGGCAGGTACACCGAGTGCAGCGGCGAGCCCGGCCCCTGGCGGGCGCAGAGCGTGGCCTCCGATTCCAGCAGCCGCATGCGGTACACCTCGGAGCGGGGCAGCACCACGGTCGCGCGGCGCTCGGGCACGTCGAGCACCAGCACGGTGATGCGGCTGGCGGCCGCCGCGAGCGCCGCGGCGGCGCCGGCCACGCACACCAGCGCCACGGCCGCCTTGCGCGTGCGCATGGGCAGCCCGCGCCTAGCGCTGCGGCCGCAGCGTCACGCTGTCGGCGCGCAGGCTGTCCACCTTGCTGCGGCTGAAGGCCATCGGGAAGTACTCGCCCTTGGACCAGGCCTCGATCAGGTTCTTGTAGTACGGGCTCTGCGGATCCGCCGACTGCCCCGGCACGTTGATGGCCAGGGAGTTGTCCCAGTTGGAGAGGTCGATCACCTGCCGGTACGAGGCGCCGCTGGTGACGCGGAAGTCCGAGGTCCGGTACGAGCCGCGGTGCAGCGTGTCGCCGTCGCCGCCCACCGGGTAGCGGGCGGTGGCGAGCGACTCGGCCAGGTCGGTCGCGAGGAAGGGCGACAGCTCATGTTCGAACTGGATGTGGTGGAGCTGGCCCCACTGCCACGCCGCCTTGTCGGTACCGCGGCGGGCCTTGAGGTCGGTGAGGGTGGCCTTCAGCGTGTCGAGCAGCACGGCATTGCGGCCAGCCGTCGGGTCGGGCCCGAACACCGCATCCGGCGCCGCCAGCTTGGCCAGCACCACCGGCCGGGACAGCGTGCCGAACACGCTGCGCCCCGCGGGCGGAATGACCAGTTCCGACACGCGGCTGAGCAGCCGGGGCAGCCACAGCTCGTGGATCGTCGCGGCCACCGAGTCGATGCTGACGACGTGGTTCCAGGCCCGCAGCAGATTGAGCGCCTCGGTGACCTCGGCGTCGTCCGACACCAGGCCCGTCAGCAGCGGCCCGATCGTGCGCGCCGGGATCGAGAGCTCGTCGATCTGCAGCCGCGCCGAATCGGCCACCGTGTGCCGCGGGCTGGCCGCCAGCACCTCCGACGCGCGCTGGAAGCGGTAGGGCTCGGCCCAGGACGTGGCCGACATGCTGCGGTAGGCGTAATCGGCCGGCACGTTGAACTCATTGGCCGTTGCGAAGAAGCCCTGTGGCGGGTTGAGCACCCGCGGCAGCAGCGAGCCCGGCAGGTAGCCGGCCCATTCGTACTGCCCGTCGCCCGGCACCGGCAGCATGCCCGACCAGTCCGGACGCGGGCGGATCGGCGCCATCGCGCCGCCGAACCAGCCGATGTTGCCGTCCACGTCGGCGTAGACCATGTTCTCGCCCGGCGTGAAGTGCTTGGCCATGCCCTCGGTGAACTCCGTCCAGTTCTGCGCCTGGTTCAGCCGCAGGCTGGCCAGGTAGGCCGCCGTGCCGGGAAACTCCAGGTAGGCCGCCCGCACCGCGTAGGCCTTGCGGTTGGCGGTGTCCTCGTAGACCACCGGGCCGTGGCGCGTGAACTTGAGGTCAGCGGTGGAGGCAGCGGCCTGCCCGCGCACGCTGATCGTCTCGCTCACCACGCGCATCGGCTCCCATGCGCCGGCGTAGCGGTACTCGGACGGGTTGGCGGGGTTGGTGTCGTAGACGTAGAGGTCTTCCTCGTCGCCGAAGGCGAAGATGGTCAAGCCGAAGGCGATGCGCTCGTTGTGGCCCATCGACACGCCCGGCAGCGCCGGCTCGCCGGCGCCGATCACGTTCCAGCCCGGCGCGTTCAGGTGGACCATGTAGCGCAGCGAGGGCATCTCGATGGCACGGTGCGGGTCGCCCGCGAGGATGGGCTTGCCGGTGTCGGTGCGCGAGCCGTGCACCGTCCAGTTGTTGCTCTCGTAGCGCATGGCCTCGCGCTCCTCGGCGCTGCGCGGCGCGGTGCCGTTGCCGGCCGAGAGCGCCTTGGCCAGATCGGCGCGCTGCGCCAGGCCAAGCGGGCTCTTCGGAAAATCGCCTGCCTCGAAGGCCAGGCCGTTGCGCGCCAGGCTGTACGGCGCCAGCATCGCGTTGGAGAAGGTGGCGACGTCGATGCCGGCCGGCACCTGGATCTGCGTGGGCGGCTCGGTCACCGTGAGCTCCTGCGTCGTCGCCAGGCCCACCGCCGCGATGCGCCGCGCCATCGAGATCTCGCTGCCGACGTTGCGCGTGATGCCGTAGATCCGGATCAGCGACGAGGTGGGCGTCCACTGCCCCGGCTGGGTGCCGGTAAGGCGGAACTCGATCGGCATCTTCTCGGGATCGGCCTGGGCCTCGGCGATGTAGGCGTTGATGCCTTCCGAGAACGCCGTGAGGATCTCCTTGGCCTGCGGGTGGTAGCTCGCGAATTCCTCGTCAAGGTTGCCGCGGAACAGGAACAGCCGCGCCGCGCGGTCGTGCTCGAGGAAGCGCGAGCCGAACTGCTCGGCCATCTTGCCCTCGCCGCGCCGCCGCCACTGGTCGAGCTGCCACAGCCGGTCGCGCGCCGCGTTGTAGCCCTGCGCGAAGAACAGGTCGCGCTGGTTCTTCGCGTAGATGTGCGCCACGCCGTTGCTGTCGCGCACGATCTCGACCGACTCGGTGACACCCGGCACCGGGATGCTCGGCCCGCCGTCGTCATCTCCGTCGCTGCCGCCGCAGGACACCAGGAGCAGCGCCGCGGCCAACGCCAGCGGCAAACGGGTCGTACGAAGCAAGGTCATGCTGTGTTCTCCACCGTTCCCCGTTCTGGAGCAGGGGATGCCCTAGCTTAGTGAAGACAACCGGCCGCACGCTGGTTGTTATCCCTGACCTGGTGCACGTCCACCGGCCCGCCGCGTAACCTCGCCTTACAAACGTGCGTGGCCCAGCGGTGCGGAACGCGGCCATCGTCGAGGTGTCGAACCCGCCCGCCCTCCGACGGAGACCTCCGATGCATGACGACGACCGGACCACCCGACGCCGCTGGCTCCAGCTCCTCGCGGCCGGCGCCGCATGCGCCGGCGCCCCGGGCCGGGCCGCCACGGCCCCGCTGATCACCCGCGCCGCCCGCCCGGGCGGGCCCACACTGCCCCTCGTGGGCCTGGGCACCTGGATCACGTTCAACGTCGGCGACGATGCCGCGGAACGTGCCCGCTGCGCCGAGGTGATGAAGGCCTTCTTCGACGCTGGCGGCCGGCTCGTCGACTCGTCGCCGATGTACGGCTCGTCGCAGGCGGTTGTCGGCGAGGGGCTGCGGCGCCTGGGCATGCCGAAGGCGCTCTACTCGGCGGACAAGGTCTGGACCGGCTCGGGCGCGCGCGGGCCGGCGCAAATCGAGGCCTCGCGCCGACTGTGGGGCATACCGCGCTTCGACCTGCTGCAGGTCCACAACCTGCTGGCCTGGGAAGCGCACCTGGCCACGCTGTTCGCGATGAAGGCCGAAGGCCGGCTGCGCCACGTGGGCATCACCACCTCGGAAGGCCGGCGGCACGATGAGATCGAGCAGATCATGCGCAGCCAGCCGCTGGATTTCGTGCAGATCAGCTACAGCCTGCGCGACCGTCGGGTGGAAGAGCGCATCCTCCCGCTGGCGCGGGAGCGCGGCATCGCGGTCATCGCCAACCGGCCGTTCGAGCAGGGCGCACTGACGCAGGCCTTGCAGCGCCACCCGCTGCCCGGCTGGGCCGCCGAGCTGGGCTGCACGAGCTGGGCGCAAGCGGCGCTGAAGTTCGTGATCTCGCACCCCGCCGTCACCTGCGCGATCCCGGCGACGACGCGGGTGGACCATGTGCTGGAGAACCTCGGCACCGCCCGCGGTCCGCTGCCCGACGAGGCGATGCGCCGGCGCATCGCCGCCGACGCCGGGAAGCTGGCATGACCGAATGGTGGACCTACGCGCCGAGCGACTTCCTGATGTTCTCGGCGCGCAGCTACGAGCGGCTGGTCGAGCGCTACAACCTCGAATGGTGGCCGGCGCACCTGTTCGTGCTGTTGGCCGCGCTGGCGGTGCTGGGAACGGCGCTGCGCACCGGCCCGCCACAGCGCCGGCCCGCAGCAGCACGCAGCCTGGCGATGCTGCCCGCGCTGCTGCTGGCGGCGGCCTGGCTCGGGGTGGCCTGGGCCTTCCACTACCACCGCATGGCGGCGATCAACTGGGCTTCCGTGCACCTGGCCTGGGCCTTCGCGGTGCAGGCTGCGCTGCTGCTGTGGGCGGGCTGGCGCGGCGAGCGCCTGGCGCCGCGGCCACCGCCCCGGCAGGCGGCCGATCGCGCCGCGGCCGTGCTGGTGGCCGCGGCGATCGCCGCCTATCCCGTCATCGCGCTGTGGGCCGGCACCCCGGCCGCGCAGGCGCCGGTGTTCGGCCTGATGCCCGAACCCACCGTCGCGGCGACGCTCGGCTGGCTCGCGCTGGCCCGCCGGCCGCCAGGGGTGCTGTGGGTGCTGCCGCTGGCCTACAGCGCGCTCGCCGGGGTGATGCTCCACCTGCTGGCGGCCCCTGACGCGTGGCTGCTGCCGGCCTTCGCGCTGGCCGCACTGGCTTGCGCCGTCGCGCGGCGCAGGTGAGCCCGGCGGCCGGAACCTACCGCCGCACGAGGCCATGCCGCATCACGGACAATGCCCGCCCGCCTCCCCCCGTCCGCCTGGAGCCCGACTTGACCGCCGCCCCCCTGCGCCCCGTGCGCTCCCAGTACGAAGACTTCATGCGCCACGTCTACACAAACGGCGTGGCCAAGACCGACCGCACCGGCACCGGCACGCGCAGCGTGTTCGGCCACCAGATGCGCTTCGACTTGAACGAGGGCTTCCCGCTCGTCACCACCAAGAAGGTGCACCTCAAGTCCATCATCCTGGAGCTGCTGTGGTTCCTGCGCGGCGACGGCAACGCCAAGTGGCTGCAGGAGCGCGGCGTGACGATCTGGGACGAATGGGCCGCCGACAACGGTGACCTCGGCCCGGTGTACGGCGTGCAATGGCGCTCGTGGCCCACGCCCGACGGCGGCCACGTCGACCAGATTGCCGACGTCGTCCAGCAGCTCAAGGCCAACCCCGACAGCCGCCGCATCATCGTCAGCGCCTGGAACGTGGCCGACCTGCCGAAGATGGCGCTGATGCCCTGCCACGCCTTCTTCCAGTTCTACGTGGCCGAAGGCCGCTTGAGCTGCCAGCTCTACCAGCGCAGCGCCGACATCTTCCTCGGCGTGCCCTTCAACATCGCCAGCTATGCGCTGCTCACGCACATGCTGGCGCAGCAGTGCGACCTGCAGGTGGGCGACTTCATCTGGACCGGCGGTGACTGCCACATCTACAACAACCACTTCGAGCAGGTCGAGACGCAGCTGTCGCGCACGCCCTTCCCCTACCCCACGCTGAACATCAAGCGCCGGCCGGCGTCGATCTTCGACTACGCATACGAGGACTTCGAGGTGCTCGGCTACCAGCACCACGCGCCGATCAAGGCGCCGGTGGCGGTGTGACGGCATGGCGGTGCTGACCCTGATCGCCGCCGTCGCGCGCAACCGCGTGATCGGCAACGGCGAGGCCATGCCCTGGCACCTGCCCGAAGACCTGGCCCACTTCCGGCGCACCACGTCGGGCTGCCCGGTGATCATGGGGCGGCGCACCTGGGAATCGCTGCCCGAGCGCTTCCGGCCGCTGCCGGGCCGCACCAACATCGTCGTCACGCGCCAGCCGGCATGGCAGGCCCCTGGCGCGGTGCGCAGCGCCTCGCTGGCCGAGGCCATCGATGCTGCCGGCGACGTGCCCCGCGTGTTCGTGATCGGCGGCGGCGAGCTTTATGCCGCGGCGCTGCCGCTGGCCGACGAACTCGTGCTGACCGAGATCGACCGGGACTTCGACGGCAGCACGCGCTTCCCGCCCTGGGCCGGCGAGTTCACCGAGACGGCGCGCGAGACCCACCGCGCCGCCGCGCCTAACGACTTCGGCTTCGCGTTTGTCACCTACCGCCGCCGAGGCACCGCGCCGGTGCAGCCGGCACCGGCCGGCTGACAATCACGCCCCACCCCGGGGCGCATCATCGCCCCGCAAGATCCCAAGACGAGGAGCGAGGACGATGAGCAGCTGGTTTCCCCGATGGACCCTGAAGACGGCGGGCGAAGTTGCCCCCGACGAGCGCCTGCCTGCCGGCCAGACGGTGGTGATGGGCATCCAGCACGTGGTGGCCATGTTCGGCTCCACCGCGCTGGCACCGATCCTGATGGGCTTCGACCCGAACACCTCGATCTTCTTCTCGGGCATCGGCACGCTGATCTTCTTCCTGCTGACCGGCGGGCGGCTGCCGAGCTACCTCGGCTCCAGCTTTGCCTTCATCGGCGTGGTGATCGCCGCCACCGGCTATGCCGGCAGCGGGCCCAACCCGAACATCGGGCTGGCGCTCGGCGGCATCATCGCGGCGGGCGTGCTGTACATGCTGATCGGCCTGGTGGTGCAGGTGCTGGGCACGGGCTGGATCGAGCGGCTGATGCCGCCCATCGTCACCGGCACGGTGGTCGCGGCGATCGGGCTCAACCTCGCGCCGGTGGCGGTCAAGAGCCTGGGCACCACGCCGTTCGACGTGTCGGTGGGCCTGCTCACGGCGCTGGCGGTGGGGCTGGTCGCGGTGCGCGGCCAGGGGGTCGTCGGCCGGCTGCCGATCCTGCTGGGCGCGCTGTGCGGCTACCTGCTGTATGCCATCGGCGCCAACCTGCTGGGCTGGGGCAAGCCGATCGAGTTCTCCGGCGTCGCCCAGGCCGCCTGGTTCGGCCTCCCGAAGTTCAGCGCGCCGGTGTTCGACGCGACGGCGATGGCGCTGATCGCGCCGGTCGCGGTGATCCTGGTCGCCGAGAACCTGGGCCACGTGAAGGGCCTGGCGGCCATGACCGGCCGCAACTTCGACCCGCTGATGGGCCGCGCCTTCATCGCCGACGGCATCGCCACGGTGGTCTCGGGCTCGGGCGGCGGCACCGGCGTCACCACCTACGCCGAGAACATGGGCGTGATGGCGGTGACGCGCATCTATTCGACGCTGGTGTTCGTGGTGGCCGCGGCGGTGGCGCTGCTGCTGGGCTTTTCACCCAAGTTCGGCGCGCTGATCCTGACGCTGCCGGTGCCGGTGGTCGGCGGGCTGGCGCTGGTGGTCTTCGGCCTCATCGCCGCGACCGGCGGGCGCATCTGGGTGATGAACCGGGTCGACTTTTCCAGGCCGCGCAACCTGATCGTCGCCGGCGTGGCCCTGACGGCGGGGGCCGGCGACCTGACGCTGTCGATCGCGGGATTCAAGATGGGCGGGATCGGGACGGCGACGTTTGGGGCGATCGTGCTGTATCACTTGCTGCGGGAGAGGGAGTGATATTGGGTTGCGGATAGCCCAACTCGGCAAGCGGCGGCGTAAGGGCCCGTGCACGACTCCGCGATGTAGGGTTCGCGGATCCATACGAATCGAACCATTCCAAAGAGCGACGGCTCTGCAATCACTCTCGTCGAGCGCATACGCCAGCTAGCGGCTGTCATCGGTTCGGCGTTCCTGTACGTGCTCGCCCTGCCCCCAACCCAAACAACTCCAACAACGCCTCCCGATACTGCGCTTCCCCCATCGCCGCGCCGGTGTAGTGCCTCCCGCCCTCGATCAACACGAACCGCTTGGGCTCCACCGCCTTGTCGTAAAGCGCCCTGCCCAGTTCCGGCAGGATGAACCCGTCGCGGCTGCCGTGCACGATCAGCACCGGCGAGCCGACGCGTGAGATGGCGGCGGCCGAATCGAAGCGCTGGGTGATCAGCGGCCCCAGCGGCAGCCAGCCCCACTTGAAGGTGCGGACCACGTCCGGCACCGAGGTGAAGCTGCCGTCGACGATGACGCCCTGCTCGTCGGCCCGGCTCGCGGCCAGTTGCACCGCGATCGCGCCGCCGAGCGAGTGGCCGTAGATGTAGCGCGGCAGCCCGGGGTGGTTGCGGGCGATCCAGTCCCACGCCGCCTGCGCGTCCTCGATCACCCCGTCCTGCGAGGGCAGTTCGTCGGTGCTCTGGCCGAAGCCGCGGTAGTCGACGGCCAGCACCGAGAAGCCCAGGTCGCGCATCTGCGCGATGCGCGACAGGCTCATCTCGACATTGCGGCGGGCGCCGTGCAGGTACAGCAGCACGGGCGCGCCGGCCGCCTCGCTCGGCCACCACACGGCGTGCAGCCTCACGTCGCGGCCGCTGGCGCGCGATCGGTGTTCCAGCCAGACGTTGGTCATGCCGTCGTCGCGGCGCTGGCGCTGGGCCTCCGTCCACGGTGCGTCGGCGCGGGCCTGGAAGATCCAGCGCCGCTGTTGTTCGTCGAGGTGGGCGCAGCCGGCAAAGGCGCCGGCGCCCAGGGCCGCCACGAGCGTCAGCAGGCCCAGGCGGCGGCGGAGGTAGTGGAGCAGCGGAAACGGCATCCGCTGCTGATCAAAAAAGGCGGGCCCAGGTTCCGGCCGCGCACTGGTGCACCGGTTGCCCCGGCCTCACGCCACCTGCCGCACCCCCTGCGCCAGCCAAGCCTGCAGCGCCTCGGGCCGCATCGGGCGGCCGTACAAAAAGCCCTGCAGCTCGTCGCAGCCCGCGGCGCGCAGCGCGGCGCCCTCGGCCGGCACCTCGACGCCTTCGGCCACCACCTGCAGCTTCAGCGTGCGGCCCAGGCCGATGATGGCCTGCGTGATGGCGCGTGCGTTCGGGTCGTTGAGCATCTCGTGCACGAACGAGCGGTCGATCTTCAGCTTGTTGATCGGGAAGCGGTTCAGGTAGTTGAGGCTCGAATAGCCGGTGCCGAAGTCGTCGATCACCAGCCCGACGCCGAGCCGGCGTATGGCCTGCATCGTCTGCAGCGTGCTTTCCGCGTGGTCCATCAGCATCGACTCGGTCAGCTCCAGCTCCAGCATGCCGGGCTCGACGGCGTGGCGCTGCAGGCTCGTCGAGAGCGTGTCGAGCAGCTTCGGATCCTGCAGCTGCAGCGCCGAGAGGTTGATCGACACGTTCAGCGGCGGCAGGCCCTGCGCGCGCCAGCGCGCGATCTGCGCGCAGGCCTGCTCGATGACCCAGGCGCCCAGCGGCACGACGAAGCCGTTCTCCTCCGCGATGGGCACGAACACCGACGGGCTCATCGGCCCGAGCTCCGCGCTGTCCCAGCGCAGCAGCCCCTCCACGCCCACCGGCCGGCCGGTGCGCGCATCGATGCGCGGCTGGTAGGCCAGGTGCAGCTCGCCGGCATCGATGGCCTTGCGAAGCGCCGCCTCCGTGCGGCGGCGCTGCTGCGCCCGCTCGGTCATCTCGGCGGCAAAGAAGGCGCTGGTGTTGCGGCCACTGGCCTTGGCCTGGTACATGGCCGTGTCGGCATGGCGCATCAGGGTGTCGAGGTCGGTGGTGTCGTCGGGCGCCAGCGCGATGCCCACGCTGCACGAGACGTGCAGCTCCGCGCCCTCCACCAGGTGCGGCTGGCGGATGCGCGGGATCAGCCGCTGCTCCACCACGTGCACCACTTCGTCGACGCTGTCGACGCCGTTGAGCACGACGACGAACTCGTCGCCGCCCAGGCGGCTCACGGTGTCGCCCACGCGCACCGATTCCACCAGCCGCCGCGCGACCGAGCGCAGCAGCCCGTCGCCGATGTGGTGGCCCAGCGTGTCGTTGATGTCCTTGAAGCGGTCGAGGTCGATGAAGAGCACCGCCACCTTCTGACCGGTGCGCCCGGCCTGCTGCAGCGCCAGGCGCAGCCGCTCGGTGCACAGCGAGCGGTTGGGCAGCTCGGTCAGCACGTCGTGGTGGGCGAGGAACTGGATGCGCTCCTCGCTCTTCTTGCGGTCGGCGATGTCGATCGAGGTGAAGATGTAGTGCGTCACGTCGCCGCGCGCGCCCGGGCCTTCGCGCACCGGGCTCACCATCATCCACGCCGGGTACTCGCTGCCGTCGCGCCGGCGCACCGTCAGCTCGCCCTGCCAGGTGCCGCGGCGCGCGACGCTGGACCACATCGACTCGACGAACGCCTCGCCCGCCTCGCCGCCGAGCATCAGCATCGGCCGCTCGCCGACGACGTCCTGCAGGTCGTAGCCGGTGGCCTTGTGGAAGGCCAGGTTGGCGGACAGGATGCGGCGGTTCGCGTCGACGATCAGGATGGCCTCGGTCGAGGCCTCGAACACCTTGGCCCACAGCTCCAGCCGGCGTTTCATCTGCTTCAGGTGGTTGATCGGCGAGAAGACCGTGATCACCGCATCGCGGCCCTGGTACTGCACGCGCCGGGCGCTGAGCACGGCCCAGGTCGGCTCGCCGGTGCCGAGCCAGCGCACCTCGAACTCATTGACCGCGTCGCGGTCGGCCAGTTGCTGGAAGAAGTGCGCCCGCACCGCCGGCTCCAGCCCGACGGCCCACGGGTCGGTGCGCCGGCCGTCGAGCCAGCCCTCGGCCGGCGGGTTGGCGTGCAGCACCTCGTGGCCGGGGATGGAGGTGACCATCAGCGGGATCGGGGTCGACTCGACCAGCGCGCGCTGCGCCTCGGCGGCGCGGGCGCTGGCCGCCAGCTCCTGCTGCACCGCGCGCTCGCGGTCGAGCTGCGCCAGCATGTCGTTGAAGGCCAGCACCATGCGGCCGATCTCGTCCTGGCTCTGCCAGGAAGCGCGCAAGGTGTGGTCGCCGGTGCGCCGCACCTCGTCGGCCACGCCCGCCAGCCGCCGCAGCGGCGTCGCGATCTGCTGAGCCACCACGTACACCAGCGACAGGATCGCCAACAGCAGCACCAGCGCGGTGCCCAGGTGCAGCCACATGCGCATGTACAGGCCGTCGATCCGGGTCGCGAGCAACCGCTCCAGTTCCTGCGCGCCCAGCCGCCAGGCGGCGTGCAGCTCGTCGAGCAAGTGGGCCTGCGCGGTATGCATGGCGCGCAGGCGGTCGCCGGTGGCGCCGTCGTCGATGTAGGCGCGCGCCGCGCGGCGCAGCCCCTCGATGGCCGACGCCAGCCGCGCCTGCGCCGGATCGAGCGCGGCGCGCAGCTGCGGGCCCGAGGCGGCCACGGCCTCGCCCTGGTCGGACGCGATGCCCTGCGCCACCGCGTCGAGCTGGCCTTCGAGCACCAGGTACTGCGTGCGCAGCAGCTCGGGCGGCCGCCGGTCGTCCGGCCGCAGGTGGGTGCCGATGCGGTCGAGCACCGCCAGCAGCTCGGGGTAGCGCAGCAGCACCAGCGACATGCTGTAGTAGCTGTCGAGGTCGGGATCGAGGATCAGGTTCGACTGGTTGCCCACGCGCGTCACCAGCGCGCGGCCCTGGTCGAGCGCCAGCGAGAGCGACGCCGGCGACGGGTGCGGGCCCAGCGCGTCGAGCGCCTGCGCGAAGCCCTTGGCCAGCTCCTCGCTGCGCATGCCCTGGCCATGGAGGCGTTCGGCGTCCTCCGCGGTGCGCGCCTGCGAGGTCCAGTCGGCCGCAGCTGGCGGCGCGGCCGACGGGCCGATGCCCGCGCGTGCCAGGTCGACCAGCACGTCGCTGGCCGCGCCGATGTACGCGATGCCCGCCTCTTCCTTGCGCGCGAAGTCGATCGCGATGAACTTCTCGTTGATGAGGATGCCGCTGATGTAGATGACGGCCGAGAGATCGAGCAGGTAGATCAGCAGCAGCTTGCGGCCCACGGACAGGCGTGTGAGAAAACGGGCGAACGTGCGCAGCATCGATGTCCTTGGAACTGCTGGGAATCCGGGGCCGCGCAACGCGCTGCAAGCGAAGGTTACGGCATGTCGACCTGCAACTTGAGGCGGGCTGCGGCAAGCCCGGGCGGCGCGTCCGCCGCGAGCAGGTGCCGCACCATCTGCTGCACATGCGCCGGCAGCGCATCGAGCCGGCGCACGCACACCACGAGGCTGCGCCGCGCCCAGGCATCCGTCAGCGCCACACGCCGGATGCCGGCCGACCGGCCGCACCGCAGCGCCACCGCCTTCGGCACGATGCCGATGCCGATGCCGGCCCCGACCAGTCGGCACACCGACTCGACGCTGCGCAGCCGGATGCGGTAGTTCAGCCGCCGGCCCAGCCGCCGCGCGTGCTGCGCCAGGTGCTCCTGCAGCGCACTGCCCTCGGCCAGGCCGACGAACTCCTCGCCCACGATGTCGGCCAGGGCCACGGCATCGCGCCCGGCCAGCGGGTGCGCGCGCGGCACCACGACCACCAGCGGATCGGGGCGGAACCGCAGCGTCTGCAGGCCCGCCAGGTCGACCGAATCGGCCACGATGCCGATGTCGCAGGCGTCGCTGCGCACCGCATCGGCGATCTCCGTGCTGGTCCGTTCCTCCAGGTCGACGGAGATGCCCGGATGGGCCGCGAGAAAGCTGCCCAGTACCTGCGGCAGGTGCTCGCTCAGCGCCGAGGTGTTGCACAACAGGCGCACGTGGCCCTTGACGCCGGCGCCGTAGTCGCCGAGCTCGCCGTGCAGCCGCTCCATCTGCTGCAGCACCAGCCGCGCGTGGTGCACCAGCGTGCGGCCCGCCGGGGTGCATTGCACGCCACGCCGCTCGCGCTGCAGCAGCGCCACGCCCAGCGCCGCCTCCATGCCGCGGATGCGCTCGCTCGCCGAGGCCAGCGTCATGTGGCTGGCCTCGGCGCCGCCCGTGATCGTGCCGGCGGTGTGCACGTGCAGGAAGAGCCGCAGGTCTGTCAGGTCGAAGCGCATCAGGCCCATGCTGCCACAGGCAGGTTCAGGCACGGCCTGAGGCTTGGTCAGCCACTTCCGAATTGGCGGCCGCGCCGGTGCTCCCCAGAATCGGCCCTGTTCCCTCCACCCGGCCGCCGCACACCATGTCACTGCTGGACACGCTCACCGCCCCCCACGCCCTGCTGCCGCTGTTCACGATCGGCGTGTTCGTGCTGGCCGGCATCGTCAAGGGCGTCGTCGGCCTCGGGCTGCCGACGGTCGCGATGGCCCTGCTGGCGCTCGTGATGCCGCCGGCGGAAGCGGCCGCGCTGCTGGTCGTGCCGTCGCTGGCCACCAACGTCTGGCAGCTCCGCCCCTGGGCCACGCTCGGGCCGGTGCTTCGCCGCCTCGCGCCGATGCAGGCCGGCGTGTGCGCCGGCACGCTCGCTGGCGCCTGGGCGCTGGGCGCCCCCGCGGGGGCGTGGGCGACGGTGTCGCTGGGCCTGGCGCTCATCGGGTACGCGGCATGGAGCCTGATGGGCGCCAGGCTGGCCGTGCCTGCGCACGCCGAGCGGCCGCTGGGCGTGTTGGCCGGCGCCGCCACCGGTCTGGTGACCGCGGCCACCGGCGTGTTCGTGATCCCGGCCGTGCCCTACCTGCAGGCGCTGGGGCTGCAGCGCGACGGGCTGATCCAGGCGATGGGCCTCTCCTTCACCGTCTCCACCCTCGCGCTGGCCCTCGGGCTCGCCATGAACGGCCAGTACACCGGTGCGGTGTTCGGCACCTCGGCCCTGCTGTTGCTGCCGGCGCTGGCCGGGATGGCGCTCGGGCAGCTGCTGCGCGAGACGCTGCCGCCCGCGCTCTTCAAGCGCTGCTTCCTGGGCAGCCTGGTGCTGCTCGGCACGCACATGGTTGTGCGCGAGTGGATCGTGCGCTGAAAGCGCCGCGGTCAGAAGCTGTGCCGGATGCCGGCCGCGACGCCGCTCTGCGACAGACCCGCTCCCACCGTGCCGCCGGCGCTCAGCGAGACGGCGGACCCCTCGCCGTTGCGGATGCGGCCCGCCATCGCATAGATCGTCGTGCGCTTGGAGAACGCGTAGCTGCCGCGCACGGCCAGCAGCGTCGCGTCGGCGTCGCTGCCGGCCACGTCGAGGCGGCTGAGCTGCGCATCCACCACGACCGCCGGCATCACGGCGTACGACACGCCGAGGTGCCACAGGTTGGACTTGAGGTCGGCGGCGGCATCGCGATGGCGGCGCTGCACGCCCGCCGCGATCTTGGCGCCGCCCCAGCGGACGTAGCCGTTCAGCACGGTGCGGCGATCGCGGAAGGCCGGGTCGCCCATGCCGAGCAGCGCGCCTGTGCCGCCGTTCATCACGTCGTGGCTGAACGCGGCGCCGGCGCTGGCGCCGTCGTACTTGAGCAGCACCGTCCACTGCCGGCAGGCCCGGCCGCCGCCCGCACCCTCGCCGGCGCAGTTCGTCGCCGCCGGGCCGCCGCCGGCCGCCGTGTCGCGCCCGAGGCTGTAGGTGCCGCCGACGGTGAAGGCGCCGAAGTTGCCGAGGTAGCCGATGGCGTTGTCGCTGCGTGCGTTGGGGATGTACGGATCGAGCGACGCATTGGAGTAGAGGTTGCCGCCGAGGGTCTCGTTGCCATGGGCGAGGAAGGTCATGTTGGCCAGCCGCCCGGCGGTCAGCGTGCCCCAGGGGCCGGCCAGCCCCACGTAGGCGAAGCGGCCGAAGAAGCGGCCGCCGTTGTTGAGCGTGCCGGCATCGGGGGCCAGGCCGCTCTCGAGGCCGAACACGGCCCTCATGCCGCCGCCCAGGTCCTCCACGCCGCGGAAGCCCAGGCGCGAAGGCACGCTGCCGGTGAGGTTGGGCATGCGCTTGACCGAGTCGCCCGCGGCGTTGACGTTCGTCAGGTACTCCACGCTCTGGTCGAGGATGCCGTAGACCGTGACGCCCTGGGCGTGGGCGGCGGGCGCTGTGCCGGCGCACACGACCGCGACGGCGGCGGCAGCAAAGGGTACGGACCGGTGCATGGGCATCTCCTTGAGGTTTGATTAGTTCATATTTGAACTATTTATGTGGCAACTATAAATGCCAGCAATGAACAGGGCGCCCGAACAAACCCGCATTTCTGTGCGTTGCCGGCTGCCATTGCGCCCCGCGTTCCGCGTGTGGTCAGATGCGGTGCTCAAGCACGACCGGAGCAGCCGCTCGCAGAAGACATGAAACTCGCCACCTGGAACGTCAACTCCCTCGCCGTGCGCCTGCCGCAGTTGCTGGACTGGCTCGCCGTCCACCAGCCCGACGCCGTGGTGCTGCAGGAAACCAAGCTCACCGACGACAAGTTTCCCCATGCCGTGCTGACGGAAGCGGGCTACCACCCGCAGTGGTTCGGGCAGAAGACCTACAACGGCGTGGCCCTGCTCTCGCGCGAGCCCGCGCAGGACATCGCCAAGAACATCGTGGGGGTGGAGGACGAGCAGGCCCGGCTGATCGCCGGCACCGTCGGCGGCGTGCGCGTGATCGGCGGCTACTTCCCCAACGGGCAGGCGCCCGACAGCGACAAGTTCGTCTACAAGATGCGCTGGCTCGACGGCCTGCGCGCCTGGGTCGCCTCGGAACTGGCGCGCCATCCGCAGCTCGTGCTGATGGGCGACTTCAACATCGCGCCGGAAGACCGCGACGTCTACGACCCGGTCGCCTGGGCCGGCCAGATCCACTGCACGCCCGAGGAGCGCGCGCACTTCCGCGAGCTGCTGGCCCTGGGGCTGCATGATGCCTTCAGGCTCTTCGAGCAACCGCCCAAGAGCTGGAGCTGGTGGGACTACCGCAACCTGGCGTTCCGCAAGAACCAGGGGCTGCGCATCGACCACATCCTCGTCAGCGACGCGCTGAAGAGCCGCGTGACGGCCTGCACCATCGACAAGCCCACACGCAAGAACGAACGCCCGAGCGACCACGCGCCGGTGATCGTCGAGCTGAGCTGAACGGCGCCCGCCGGCGCCGCGGCGTCAGGCCGCCGTACGGAAGCGCGACACGGTGCCGGCCAGCTGCTCGGCCTGCGCCTTCAGGCTCTCTGCCGCGGCGGCCGATTGCTCGACCAGCGCCGCGTTCTGCTGCGTCATCTGGTCGAGCTGCGTGACCGCCGTGTTGACCTCGCCGATGCCCTGGCTCTGTTCGGCGGCCGAGGCGGTGATCTCGCCGATGATGTCGGCCACGCGCTGGACACTGGCCACGATCTCGCTCATCGTGCGGCCGGCATCGCCCACCAGCCGCGTGCCCGACTCCACCCGGTCGACGCTGGCGCCGATCAAACCCTTGATCTCCTTGGCGGCCTCGGCGCTGCGCTGCGCGAGGCTGCGCACCTCGCCGGCCACGACCGCGAAGCCGCGGCCCTGCTCGCCGGCGCGGGCGGCTTCCACCGCCGCGTTCAGCGCCAGGATGTTGGTCTGGAATGCGATGCCGTCGATGGTGCCGATGATGTCGGCGATCTTCTGCGAGCTGGCCTGGATGTCGCCCATGGTCGACACGACCTGCGTCACCACGTCGCCGCCGCGCTGCGCCACCTCCGCGGCCGAATGCGCGAGCTGGTTGGCCGTGGTGGCCGCATCGGCGCTCTGCCGCACGGTGCCGGTGAGCTGCTCCATCGAGCTGGCCGTCTGCTGCAGGTTGCTGGCCGTCTGCTCGGTGCGCATCGAGAGGTCGGCGTTGCCGCTGGCGATCTCCGACGAGGCATGCTGGATGCTGTCGGTCGACGAGCGCACGCTGCCCACCATGCCCGCCAGCGCGTCGTTCATGTGGCGCAGGGCCTTCATCAGCGCGCCGATCTCGTCGCCGCGCGTGCTGTCGATGCGCCGGGTCAGGTCACCCTCGGCAATGGCGTGCGCGGTGCGCACGGCCTCGTCGAGCGGACGCTGGATCGAGCGCACCAGCAGCGCCGCCGCACCGCCACCCAGGAGCAGCATCAGCACCCCGGCCACGGCGCCCAGCAGCACGATGCGCTGGCGCGCCGCACCCGCGTCGGCCGCCGCCTGTTCGCTCTTGCGGCGCTGGAGCTGCGCGAAGTCGTCGATGCTGGCCAGGTAGGCGCGCACCGAGGGCTCGTACTGCGACTTCAGCAGCACGGCCACCTCCTCGCGGTTGCCCGCCGCGCCCGCTTCGCGGGTCTTGGCGCTCGCGGCCAGCAGCGCCTTGCCGTTGGCGGCGATCACCGCGGACAGCTCCTTGTCCTGCGGCGTCTGCGCCTTCTTCATCACCTCCTCGCGCAGCTTGGCGATGACGGGCGCATCGTTGGCGAGGTTCTGCTTGAAGAGATCGCCGACGGCCGTGTCAGCGCTGACCGCGGAGGCCATGCTGCGCGTGACGGCGGTCTCGGTGAGGCCCTTCCACCGCGTGGTCTGCTCGACCAGGCCGTGGCTCTCGGCCTGCGCGGCCAGCGCCGCGTCGCTGACGGCCATGGCCCGGTGCAGGGTGAGGCCGGCGGCGCCGACCATCACCAGTTGCAGCGCAGCGATCACACCCCACAACTTGCCGGAAAGGCGCAAGTTCTCGAACTTCATGGCAGGCCCCTTGCAATTCGGAAGAGAAGGCGTCCTGGTCCAGGACACTTTCCTTCTGGTTTCGGCCTGCCGGCCGGGGCCTTGAGGAAGCCCGGCGCTTCTCAGTCGTCCAGGCCCAGTTCCTGGATCTTGCGGGTGATCGTGTTGCGGCCGATGCCCAGCTTGTGCGCCGCCTCGATGCGGCGGCCCCGGGTGATGTCGAGCGCGGTGTGGATGAGCTGGCCCTCGAACTGGCGCGTCAGCATGTCCCAGACCTCCGGCGAGCCGGCTTCCAGCAGCTGCCGGGCCTCGCGCTCCAGGTCGGCGAGCCAGGCGCGCGAGGCCCCGGCAGGCGCTGGCGCGGCCACCGCCGGTGCGCCGCCGAGCGCGTTCGGCGGGAACGCCGGCATCGGCGCCGGCGCATACGGCGCCGGATCGAACGACGGCGTCCCCACGCCCGCCGGGGTGGCCATCGGCAACGGCAGCTCGGCCGGCGGCAGCGACGTGGGTACCGGCGGCGCTTCCCCGGCGATGGCCGGTGCCGGCGCGGCGGACAGCGGGATCGATGCCGGCATCGCCAGCAGCTCGGGCGGCAGGTCCTTGGCCTCGACCACCTGCGCCGGCGCCATCACCGTCAGCCAGTGGCAGACGTTCTCGAGCTGGCGCACGTTGCCGGGGAAGTCGAAGCCCATCAGCCGTTCGAGCGCCGCATCGGTGATGCGCTTGGCCTCGACGCCCAGCTCCTTGGCGCTCTTCTGCAGGAAGAAGCGGGTCAGCGCGGGGATGTCCTCGCGGCGCTCGCGCAGCGCGGGCAGGCGCAGCCGGATCACGTTGAGGCGGTGGAACAGGTCTTCGCGGAACACGCCCTGCTTGACGCGCTCCTCGAGGTTCTGGTGCGTCGCGGCGATCACGCGCACGTTGCTCTTGAGCGGCTGATGCCCGCCGACGCGGTAGAACTGGCCGTCGGACAGCACACGCAGCAGGCGCGTCTGCAGGTCGAACGGCATGTCGCCAATTTCGTCGAGGAAGAGCGTGCCGCCGTCGGCCTGCTCGAAGCGGCCGCGTCGCATGGTCTGCGCGCCGGTGAAGGCGCCGCGCTCGTGGCCGAACAGCTCGCTTTCCAGCAGGTCCTTCGGGATCGCCGCGGTGTTGATGGCCACGAACGGGCCATTGCCGCGCGGGCTGTGTTTGTGCAAAGCACGCGCCACCAGCTCCTTGCCCGAGCCGCTTTCGCCAGTGATCATCACCGTGACGTTGCTCTGGGAGAGCCGGCCGATGGCGCGGAACACGTCCTGCATCGCCGGCGCCTGGCCGAGCATCTCGGGCATCTCGGCCTGGCGGTCGTCGAGCACCGCCTCGCGCATGCTCTCGTCGACCGCGCGGCGGATCAGCTCCACCGCCTTGGGCACGTCGAAGGGCTTGGGCAGGTACTCGAATGCGCCGCCCTGGAAGGCCGAGACGGCGCTGTCCAGGTCGGAGTAGGCGGTCATGATGATGACCGGCAGGCCCGGGTGGCGCGCCTTCACGCGCGAGAGCAGCTCGATGCCCGAGCCCCCCGGCATGCGGATGTCGCTCACCAGCACCTGGGGCGCTTCTTCGTCGAGGGCGCTCAACACGTCGCGCGGGTTGGAGAAGCTCCGCACCGCGAACTGCTCGCGGGCCAGGGCTTTCTCGAGGACGAACCGGATGGATTGGTCGTCGTCGACGATCCAGATGGGTTTCATGCGCGCAGGGTGACTTTCTAGGGCGTTGTGATCACGGCAGCGGGATCACGATCTTGAACACCGTCCGGCCCGGAACGCTGTCGCATTCGATCGTGCCCTGGTGTTGCTGCACGAACGTCTGCGCCAGCGTGAGCCCCAAGCCCGACCCGCCATCGCGACCCGATACCAGCGGGTAGAAGATGCGATCGCTGATCGACTCGGGGACTCCCGGGCCGTTGTCTTCGATATGCAATTCAAGTGCCAGCCGGAAGCGCGTCTTGCCGATCGTGAGCTGGCGCGCGATCCGGGTGCGGAACCAGAGGCGGGCATCGCCCGCGGCGATGCGCTCGTTGAGCGCCTGCGCGGCGTTGTGCGCGATGTTGAGCACCGCCTGGATCAACTGCTCGCGGTCGCCTCGGAACTCGGGGATCGAGATGTCGTAATCGCGCTCGATCGTCAGCCCGCGCGGGAATTCGGCGGTGATCAGCGCCCTCACCCGCTCGCACACCTCGTGGATGTTGACGTCGCCCACCACGTGCGGCCGCCGGTGCGGCGCCAGCAGCCGGTCGACCAGCGCCTGCAGGCGGTCGGCCTCCTGCACGATCACCTGCGTGTATTCGGTCAACTCCTTCGATTCGAGCTCCATCTCCAGCAGCTGCGCCGCGCCGCGGATGCCGCCCAGCGGGTTCTTGATCTCGTGGGCGAGGTTGCGGATCAGCTCCTTGTTCGCCTTGACCTGGCCGAGCGTGCGCTCCTCGCGGTCGTGGCGCGTCTGCTGCTCGATCTCGATCACCTCGACCAGCACGCGGTCGCTTTCGCCATCGATCTGGTTGACGATCACGTGCACCGGCATCGGCTCCAGGTGCACGTTGGGCTGGCGCCGCAGCGCCGCCTCGAAGCGGCCGGTGGCGTAGTCGTTGCGCGCCACGGCCACCAGGGCGTCGCGCAGCTGCTGCGGCTCGATGAAGCAGTCGAGCAGCGATCCGCGCTGCAGCGTGCGGCGCGAAAGCCCCATCACCTGCTCGAAGCTGGCGTTGGCGAACAGGCATTCGCCCGTCGGCCGGGCGATGGCGATCATCGTGGCCAGCAGGTCGAAGGTGTCGAAGTGCCCCGCGGGCGTGGCGGCATGCTTCATGACGGCAGGCGCGAGAGCTCGCGCTTGATGGCCTCGATGTCGCCCTCCTTGCGCTGGATGGCGGTCTTCAGGTCGTTGACCCGGTCGAGGTAGCGCTGGTAGTTGCGCTCGTCGCCCCGGCGTTCGGGCTCGCCGTTGTTGTATTCCTGCTTCATCGCCACCAGGCGCTCCTGCTCCCGCCTGAGTTCGGCCTCGAGGATGCGCCGGGCATCGGCATCGCGGGCGCGTTGCTCGGTGGGGTCGACACGCGCCTCACCGGGCCGCTGCCCGGCGCCGTTGCCGGACGGCGCGGGCGACGAGGCCACCGGCCTGGGCTTGGGCGTCTGCACGACCGTCACCGGCGCGTTGTCGATGGTCCGGCAGCCGCGGTCACGCGCTTCCTGCGGCGACATCGCATCGGTGTAGAGCACCGGCGGCCCCGGGCAGCGGTAGACGACGGCGGACTGCGCCCACGCCCCGCCGCTGCATGCCAGCAGCGCCCCCATCAGCCAGCGACACCCATTCATGCACCGATCTCCCAATGACCTGGAGAGCCATTGTGTCGCAGCGACATGACCCCTTCCCCCAACTAAAAAGGGACGGCCATGGCCGTCCCTCGTGTTGCAAGCCCGCAGGCTTACAGGCTGTAGTACATGTCGAACTCGATCGGGTGCGTGGTCATGCGGAAGCGCTGCACTTCCTGCATCTTCAGCTCGATGTAGGCGTCGATGTACGAATCGGTGAACACGCCGCCCTTGGTCAGGAACTCACGGTCCTTGTCGAGGTACTCGAGCGCCTGGTCGAGGCTGTGGCACACGGTCGGGATCAGCTTGTCCTCTTCCGGCGGCAGGTGGTAGAGGTCCTTCGAGGCGGCTTCGCCCGGATGGATCTTGTTCTCCACGCCGTCGAGGCCCGCCATCAGCAGCGCCGAGAAGGCCAGGTACGGGTTGGCCATGGGATCCGGGAAGCGCGCCTCGATGCGGCGGCCCTTCGGGTTGGCGACGAACGGGATGCGGATCGAGGCCGAGCGGTTCTTGGCCGAGTAGGCCAGCTTCACCGGGGCTTCGAAGCCGGGCACCAGGCGCTTGTAGCTGTTGGTGGTCGGGTTGGTGATCGCGTTCAGGGCACGGCCGTGCTTGATGATGCCGCCGATGTAGTACAGCGCGAACTCCGACAGGCCCGCGTAGCCGTCGCCGGCAAACAGGTTCTTGCCGTCCTTCCAGACCGACTGGTGCACGTGCATGCCCGAGCCGTTGTCGCCGACGATGGGCTTGGGCATGAAGGTCAGCGTCTTGCCGTAGCTGCGCGCCACGTTCTGCATGACGTACTTCTGCAGCTGGCACCAGTCGGCGCGCTGCAGCAGCGTGCTGAACTTCGTGCCCAGCTCCATCTGGCCGGCGTTGGCCACCTCGTGGTGGTGCACCTCGACCGGGATGCCCAGCGATTCGAGGATCAGGCTCATCTCCGAGCGCAGGTCCTGGCCCGAATCGACCGGCGGGGTCGGGAAGTAGCCGCCCTTGACGGTGGGGCGGTAGCCGGAGTTGCCGTGCTCGTAGTCCTTGCCGGTGTTCCAGGCGCCCTCTTCCGCTTCGATCTTGACGAAGCAGCCGGACATGTCGACTTGCCAGCGCACGCTGTCGAAGACGAAGAACTCGGGTTCGGGGCCGAAGAAGGCGGTATCGCCCAGGCCGGACGACTTCAGGTACGCCTCGGCGCGCTTGGCCAGCGAACGCGGATCGCGCTCGTAGGCCTTGCCGTCGGCAGGCTCGAGCACGTCGCAGGTCATGATCAGCGTCGGCTCTTCGAAGAACGGGTCGATGTTGGCGGTATTCGGGTCCGGCATCAGCAGCATGTCGGATGCTTCGATGCCCTTCCAGCCGGCGATCGACGAGCCGTCGAAGGCGTGGCCGGCGGTGAACTTGTCTTCGTCGAAGTGAGAGATAGGAACCGAAACGTGCTGTTCCTTGCCGCGGGTGTCGGTGAAGCGGAAGTCAACGAACTTGACTTCGTTCTCCTTCACCATGGTCATCACGTCGGCGACAGTCTTTGCCATCAGGAATCTCCTAGCGGGCGCTGGTCTTGGGGTGGGTTTTTGAAGTACTAAACGGCAGATCGGAGCATCGAGCGACAGCATGAAAAACGCTGCCGAGCCCCAAAAAGGCGCGTTTTTAAATTAGCAGAAAGTGTGCCCGGGGCATCTTACCGGTTCGGGGCATGGGGGAACCACTTTGGTGCCACTTGATGCACCAAGTACGCGCCACCTCCGCTGGGATCAGCGCACCATCTCGGGGCCCAGGCGGATGGGCTCCGCCAGCAGCGCGGCCTTCAGACGCGCGTAGGCGAGCGGCACCGCCGCTGCGGGGCCCTTGACGCCCAACTCGATGTGCCGGCCCCACTGCGGATGGTCGACGCTGGGCAGGCTGAACACCTTGATCCCCGGGAACTCGCACTCGACGGCCTCCATCAGCGGCGTCAATGCCGCCTCCATCGCACCGAACACGATGACCGACTGCTCGACCGTGCGGTGGCTGCCGTGCAGGGTGGCATAGCGGCCATCGAGCAGCCCTTCGATCATCGGGTGCGCCATCACCGGAAACCCCGGCACGAAGTGCACTTCGCCGACGCTGAAGCCCGGGATCTTGTTGTAGGGATTGGGAATGATCTGCGCGCCCTCGGGGAAGACGCCCATGTTCAGCCGGTGCACGTTGTCGGCACGGTCGGGCTCGAACGGCTGGCCCTGCTCCGCAGCGATGTCACGCATCCGCTCGACGATGAGCTCACGCGCCTGCGGATGCAGCACCAGCGGCACGCCCCGCGCGGCGGCGGCGGCCTGGCGGGTGTGGTCGTCGGGCGTGGCGCCGATGCCGCCGCAGCTGAACACCGCATCGCCGCTGGCCATCGCATCGCGCAGGGTCTGGGTGATGCGCTCGCGGTCGTCGCCCACGTAGCGGGCCCAGGCGAGCGAGAGGCCACGCGCGTTCAGCAGTTCGATGACCTTGGGCAGGTGCTTGTCCTGGCGTTTGCCGGACAGGATCTCGTCGCCGATGATGATGAGGCCGAAGTGCATGCGGAATCTCCAGGGCAATGTCGAGGCGGCGCGTTCAGGCCGGCGGCAACGCCGGCGGCTCGGCAGCCGGCGCAGGGACGGGCACGGGCCCGGCCGATGGCGGCGCCGCGCCGGCCTGCACCCGAAGGCGCTGCAGCGCCGCCAGCGCATAGTGCGCGAACCACAGCGACGAGAACGCGAAGACCAGCGTGTACAGCCACACCGACACGACGATGAGCAGGGGCGCGAAGATCAGCGTGACCGCGCTCATCGCCCACAGCAGCGAAGGCGCCGCGCCGAGGTAGCCGCTGACCACGCCCATGGCGAGCAGCGGCCAGCGGTGCTGGCGCAGCAGGGTCTCGCGCTCGCCGCGGCTGGCGTGGTCGGCGAGCACGTCGAAGGCCATCACCCGGTAGGTGAGCCAGCCCCAGACCAGCGGCGGGATCACCAGCACGAGCGGGGGGATCAACCACAGCGGAACGCTCGCGGCGAGCACCAGCAGCGCGAGCAGCGTGTAGCCCAGCGACCACATCACCGAGGTCAGCAGCCCCGCGCCCCGCTTGCGCTCCAGGGTGGGGAAGCGCCGGCGCGCGACGAGCGAGACCAGCGCGGGCGTCATCATCACCGCCACCATCAGCAGCGACAGCAGCACGATCACCGGCACCGCCAGCGCCACCACCACCAGCGGCGCCAGCACGGCGCGGAAGCCCTCGGCGCCCATGGAGTCCAGCCACTGCAGGAACGCGGAGATCAGCAGCCAGCCCTCAAGCGTGGCACGCACGCCATCGACGGCCGCCTCCCAGAAGAACCAGCCCGCGGCCAGCGTGAGGCCGCCCGCCACCAGCAGCGGCAGCACCGACAGCGCGATGACGCGCGGGTGCAGGCAGTAGGCGCTGGCGCGCCAAAAGGCATCGATCAGGTCTCTCATCCTGCCCTTCGTCGGGATGCGGGCTCAGCCGCGGGAAGCCAGGCGCTTCAGGCCCAGCCACTGCTGCGACCAGAAGCCGCGGCCGTAGTCGCGCCCGCCGTGCTCGGGCAGCTGGTCGCGGATGCCGGTGGGCTCGTCGCGGCCATCGAACCGGGCCGTGCGGAACAGCAGGTCCCACACCGGGAACAGCACGGCGAAGTTGTGGCCGCCCAGCGTGCCGGGGCCGTCCGACTCATGGCCCACACCGATGCGGTGGTGCAGCCGGTGGAACCGGGGGCTCACCAGCAGCCGGTCGCCGAAGCGGCCGAAGGCCATCCGCACGTTGGTGTGCGACAGGCTCTCGAGCAGCTGGGTGATCGCGACGATCGCGACGAACTGGCCCGGCGCGATGCCGACGAGCAGCCCGACGATCACCAGCACGCTGTCGTGGATCACGTCGTCCAGCAGGTGGTTGCGGTTGTCGCTCCACAGCGTCATCTGGCGCTGGCTGTGGTGCACCGCATGCAGCTGCCACCACCAGCCGAAGCGGTGCTGCGCGCGGTGCAGCAGGTATTCGACGAAGTCGAACACCAGCAGGTACATCAGGAAGGAGACCCAGGCCACGTCGGTCACGCCGGGCCACAGGGCATCGAGGTGGAAGGTGGCCAGGCCCTGCAGCCGCAGCCAGCCGATCGCGTCATCCCACAGCGGCGTCAGCGTGAGGAACAGCGCCACGCGGAAGAGGCCCAGCCGGTGGACCAGCGTGTAAAGGATGTCGACGCGCACCGCGGCGCGGTCGGTCAGCGGCTCCACCGGGCGCCAGCGCTCCAGCCCGCGCAGCACGGTGGCCATGATCGCGATCTGGATCAGCCCGACGAGCAGCCAGCCGGTCGCGTCGTAGGCGTCCTCCAGCAGGTTGCCCAGGCCGAGCGCGAACATCGCCGGCTGCAGCAGCTGCTCGAAGAGCCATTGCTGGGCCGTGCCGAAGGCGTCTGCGAAGCGGTCGATGAGGGACGTGTTCATCTCCATGCGTTTTCAGCGCGCGCCGTACTGCGGGTGCTCCCGCAGCGTCGCGAAGCAGAAGCCGCGCCGCTGCAGGCCCGTGATCAACGGCTCCAGCACCGCGGGCGCCCACGGATCCTGCCGCGACCAGATGCCCAGGTGGGCCAGCAGGATGTCGCCCGGACGGATGCGCTGCAGCGCCTGGGCCAGCAGCTTGTCGTTAGGGTACTTGTCGCTCGGCAGTTCGTCGCCCAGGAAGCCCGCCGGCGACCAGCCGACGTGCGTGAAGCCGCAGGCCTTGGCGGCGGCCAGCAGCGCAGGCGAGGTGCGGCCGGCCGGCGCGCGGAACAGCGGCAGCATCGCCGCGCCGGTCATGGCCTGGAAACGCTCGGCCGGGCGGCGCAGCTCGGCGCAGTACTGCGCCGGCGTGAGCGTCAGCGTGCGGCCGGCCTGCGGCCCGGCCGTGGGGCGCAGCCGCATCGAGGTGCCGGTGTCGGCCTGCCAGACGAGGTGGTCCCAGGTGTGCGATCCGAAAGCATGGCCTTCGGCCGCCCGGGCCTTCCACCATGGGGCCCACTGGTCGTCGAGGCTGCCGCCGCCGGTCTGGGTGCGCTCGTTGGCGAGAAAGAAGGTGGCCTTGACCGCGTGGCGCTGCAGCACCTCGGCCACCAGCGGCGCGACGCCCATGTGGCCGGTGTCGAAGGTGAGGTAGACCGGCTGGCTGCAGCCGGCCGCACCGGCAGGCACGGCCGCAGCGGCGGCCGCTGCCAGCAACACCAGGCCGAGCGAGGCGCGCGGACCGAAGCGCGCGCGCCCGCGGCTACTGGCGGGGCGCATGGGCCAACGTCCACACCCCGTGCGGCGAGCGGCCGACGGGCACCTGGCGAACCACCTCGCGGCGGGTGGTGTCGATGAAGGTCAGCTTGCGTGCCCAGCGGGAACTGACGAGCAGCGTGCGGCCGTCGGCCAGCAGCTCCATGCAATCTGGTCCGCCCGGCGCGGCGAAGCTGTCGACGACGGCCAGCGCATGCGTGTCGATGAGGCTGATGGTGTTGGCCACGCGGTTGCTGACGAACACGTGCCGGCGGTCGCCCTTCGCGCGGAACGCATGGGCGCCGGCCGCGGTCTTGATGCGCTTGACGAGCTGCGGCTTGGCGCCGCTGACGTCGTAGCACTCGACGAACTGGTCGCCCGTCAAGGCCACCAGCAGCGTGCGGTCGTCGGCGGTGAGGAAGATGTCGGCGGGCATCTTGCCCACCGGGATCTTCCAGCGCGGCGCCTGCGTGGCCAGGTCGATCGCCATCAGCTCGTCGCTGTCCTGCATCGAGACGTAGACGACGGTGCTGCGGCTGTCGATCCAGAGGTGGCTGGGCGTGCGGCTGGCCGGGATGCGCTTGGCGAGCTGCAGCGGCTGCGCATCGGCCGGCCGCCAGCGGTAGAGGTCGACATGGTTGAGCCGGTTCGCCGCCGTGACGAACCACTTCATGTCGGGCGAGAAACGCAGGTGGTAGGGATCGATGATCTCGGTCACCGTGCGCTGCACGAGGCCGGTCAGGGGGTCGATGAACGTGAGCGAGTCGCTCAGTGCATTGGCCACCACGATCGACTTCTCGTCGGGCGTGAGGTAGAGGTGGTGCGGCTCCTTGCCCGTGGGCAGCCGGCGGATCTCGGTGAACGAGACCGGATCGATCACGCTGACGTTCGCGTCGAGCGAATTGAGCACGAAGATCGGCCCGGCGGCCCCCGCCGGCGCGGCCTGCGCGGGCCGGAATACCTGCAGGGCCGCGGCGGCCAGCACGCAGCGCCGGCTGAGCGGCACCGCCAACGAAGATTCTTTCAAGAGCGCACCAACCACGAACGGGCTGCCGTTGCCTAGCCCGCTAGTGTAGGTGGTGCCCGTGCTGGAAAGGCGTGAGGCGCCTACTCGTCGTCGCCGCCGCCGAGCACACCGCCCAGCAGCCCGCCCGCGGCGAGGCCGCCGAGCATCGAACCCTCCTCGCGCGAGCCACCGCGCTGCGGCGCCGCCGCGAAGATGCGCGAGGCCAGGCGCGACAGCGGCAGGCTCTGCAGCCAGATGGTGCCGGGGCCGGTCATCTTGGCGAAGAACAGGCCCTCGCCGCCGAACAGCGCCGTCTTGATCTTGCCGACGTACTGGATCTCGAAGCTCACGTTGGGCGTGTAGGCGACCACGCAGCCGGTGTCGACCAGCAGCGTCTGGCCGGGCTGCAGCTCGCGCTTGACAACGGTGCCGCCGGCATGCACGAAGGCGAGGCCGTCGCCGTCGAGCTTCTGCATGATGAAGCCCTCGCCGCCGAAGAAGCCGACGCTGAGCTTCTGCTGCAGCGCGATGCCGAGCGACACGCCCCGCGCGGCGCACAGGAAGGCGTCCTTCTGGCAGATCAGCGTGCCGCCGAGCTGGGACAGGTCCATCGGCAGGATCTTGCCCGGATAGGGCGACGCAAACGCCACCCGGCGCTTGGTGGCCGACTCGTTGGTGTAGATCGTCGTGAACAGGGACTCGCCGGTCACCAGCCGCTTGCCCGCGCCGAGCAGCTTGCCGAAGAAGCCGCCTTGGCCCTTGGAGCCGTCGCCGAACACCGTGTCCATGCCGATGCCGGCGTCCATGAACATCATGCTGCCGGCCTCGCCGATCGCGGCCTCGCCGGGGTCGAGCTCGACCTCGACATATTGCATCTCGGCGCCTCTGATTTCGTAGTCGACGACGTCCATCGCCATGGTGGGGCTCCTGTTTCTCGCAGTGGGTGGGTTGGGACGGGCGCGATGGTACCGAAGCCGCGCTGCCGATAATCGGGCATGTCCAGCCAGCCGCTTCCCTCGCCACCTGCCGCCGCCGAACGCCCGAAACCCGGCGACACCTACGTGCAGTCGTTCGCCCGCGGACTGGCGGTGATCCGCTCGTTCAGTGCCCAGGCGCCCATGCAGACGCTCACCGAGGTGGCCCACCGTACCGGCCTGACACGCGCCGGCGCGCGTCGGATCCTGCTCACGCTCGAGGGACTCGGCTACGTGGAGAGCCAGGGCCGGCAGTTCAGGCTCACGCCGAAAATCCTGGACCTGGGCTTTGCCTACCTGTCGTCGCTGCCGCTGTGGAACCTGGCCGAGCCGGTGATGGAAGCGCTGGTGGCGCAGGTGAAGGAGTCCTGCTCGGCCGCGGTGCTCGATGGCGCGGAGCTGGTCTACGTGCTGCGCGTGCCCACGCACAAGATCATGAGCATCAACCTGGGCATCGGCAGCCGGCTGCCCGCCTACTGCACGTCGATGGGCCGGGTGCTGCTGGCGGGCCTGCCGCCCGAGGAAGCACGGGCGCGGCTGGCCTCGCGGGAGCGCATCTCGTACACCTCGCGCACCGTGGTCGACATCGATGCGCTCGTCGCGCTGGTCGACACCGTGCGCGGCCAGGGCTGGTGCCTGGTGAACCAGGAGCTGGAGGAAGGCCTGGTGTCACTGGCGGCGCCGATCGTCGACCGGACCGGCCGCACGATCGCCGCGCTGAACATCAGCGGGCAACACAACCGCACGCCACCGGCGATGATGGTGGAGCAGTTCCTGCCCCGTCTGCTGCAGGCGTCGCGCGACATCGCCCGCCTGCTGCAGGTCAAGAAGTAGCCCGGCCGGCCGCTCAGCCGCGGGCAGCCTCGAATTCCTTCATGTAGGCCACCAGCGCCTGCACTGCCTCGACCGGCACCGCGTTGTAGATCGACGCGCGCATGCCGCCGACCACGCGGTGGCCCTTGAGCTGAACCATGCCGCGCGCCTCGGCGCCCTTGAGGAATTCGGCGTCGAGCTTCGGATCGGGCAGGCGGAACGGCACGTTCATGAGCGAACGGTCCTCCTTGGCGATCGGGCTCGTGTAGAAGCCGGTCGCGTCGAGGTAGTCGTACAGCACCGCGGCCTTCCTGCGGTTCAGCTCGGCCATGGCCGCCAGGCCCCCTTGCGCCTTGATCCACTTGAACACCAGCCCCGCGATGTAGATCGCGTACGTGGGCGGCGTGTTGATCATCGAGTCGTTGTCGGCCAGCACCCGGTAGTCGAAGACCGACGGCGTGATCGGCAGCGCCTGGCCGATGAGGTCGTCGCGCACGATCACGAGCGTGAGGCCCGCGGGGCCGATGTTCTTCTGCGCGCCACCGTAGATCAGCCCGAAGCGGCTCACGTCGACCGGCTTCGACAGGAAGTTCGACGACATGTCGGCCACCAGCGGGATGTCGCCGGTGTCAGGCGTCCAGTGGTATTCGACGCCGCCGATGGTCTCGTTGGCACAGATATGCACGTAGGCGGCGTTCGGGTCGATGTCCCAGGTGCTCTGCTTGGGCACGTGGGTGTACTGGCTGGCCTCGGCCGTGGCCGCCACGCGCACGGTGCAGTACTTCTGCGCCTCTTCGATCGACTTCTTCGACCACTCGCCGGTGTGCACGTAGTCGGCGCTGGTGCGGCCGCGCAGCAGGTTCATCGGGATGATGGCGTTCTGGCCGATCGCCCCGCCCTGCAGGAACAGCACCTTGTAGTTCGAGGGGATCTGCAGCAGCTCGACGAGCAGCGCCTTCGTCTCGGCCAGGATGCCCATGAACTCCTTGCCGCGGTGGCTCATCTCCATGACGGACATGCCCGAGCCGTGCCAGTCGAGCATCTCGGCCGCGGCCTCGCGCAGCACCGGTTCGGGAAGCGCCGCGGGACCGGCGCTGAAGTTGAAAACGCGTGTCATGGAAACAGGCTCCGGGGGAAATGTCGGCTCGTCGGGAAACCCCGCAGGATACCCGCTCGGCCCCGCGCCGCCCGCCGGCCTACTCCTCGGCGGCGCCCTCGTCCAGCGCAGCCGGCGGCGGGGGCTCCTCGAGCGACGGGTGCTTGACGATCGTGACTGGCACGTTGGCACGGCTCAGCACCGCCTGCGTCACCGAGCCCAGCAGCGCCTCGCTCAGCGCACCATGGCCGAAGCTGCCCATGACGATGGCGTCGCAGCCTTCGCGCTCGGCCACGTCCACCAGCGAAGTGGCCGGATCGCCGGTCGCGACCTCGATCTCGTACCCGTACCCTGCTGCATCCAGCAGCGCCTGCGCGCCTTGCAGCGCATGCTCGCCGGCCTCCCGCGCCGCAGCGGCGCGGGCCTCCGGGTCGCGCAGCATCAGCACTTCGTACAAGTGCGTGGGCTCCTGCACGTTGACCAGGAGGAAGCTCGCCTGCAGGCCGGCGCCCGCCAGGCGCAACACGTGGCGCACGGCGTCGAGCGACAGGTCCGATCCATCGATGGGCAGAAGGATGCGCATGGTTCGTTCACTCCGGAAAAGTCGTGGCCAGCCCGATGTTGCCACTGCTTGCGCAGCGCTAAAGTGGTCCATCGACTTCATTTCACCGGACATGGCACTGCGCATCGTTCGACTCGGCACGCCCCGCGCACCCGGCGAAGGCCTGCGCCTCGGTACGGTGCGGCGGCCGCCGCGCGGCGTGCCCAAGGCCGAGTTCGCATCACGCGACTACTACGACCTGTGGCTGCCGCTGTTGTCGCCCAGCCCGGAGCTGATGCGCGACGGCCAGGCTGCGGCCGATGCCAAGGCGTGGGCCGATTTCACACGCCGCTTCAAGCGCCAACTGGCCACGCCCGAGGCCTCGCAGCTGCTCGACCTGCTGGCGGCGATGTCGATGCGAACGAACCTCGCGCTGGGCTGCTATTGCGAGGACGAGGCGCGCTGCCACCGCTCGGTGCTGCGTGCGTTGCTCGTGGAACGCGGCGCGGCCATCGAGGCGGGCTGATGCCCCCGCGCCGACCTACACCGCCGCTACCGCATCAACAACTTCGGCAGCAGCTCGGCGGCCGGGCCCGCCAGGTGCTCGTGCGCATCTCCGTCGATCTCCGTGGCGGCCGGGTTGATGATCACCACATGCGCCCCGCTACGGCGTGCAGCCGCCGCCAGTCCCGCCGCCGGCCACACGACGCCGGAGGTGCCGACCACGAGCATCACGGCGCATGCCTGTGCGGCCTGCTCGGCCGCCTGCCAGGCACCGTGCGGCAGTGATTCACCGAACCAGACCACGCCGGGGCGCACGAGGTTGCCGCACAGAGCGCAGCGGGGCGGCCGGCCGGGAACGGCCTGCGCCAGATCGCACGCAGGGGCGTGGCGGCTCGGCGACAGCCACTGATCCTGCAGGATGTCGCCGTGCAGCCGGATCGTGCCGAGCAGGCCCGCACGCTGGTGCAGGTCGTCGACGTTCTGGGTGATCACGGTCAATACCCCCGGGCGGCGCCGCGCAAAGTCGGCCAGCGCCACATGGCCTGCGTGCGGCTGTGCGCGGCGCACACCCTCCCTGCGCTGCGCGTACCAGTCCCACACCAGGCGCGGGTCGGCGCGGAAGCCTTCCTCGCTGGCAAGCTGCATGGGGTCGAACCGCGCCCACAGGCCGCTCTGCGCGTCGCGGAACGTGGGAATGCCGCTCTCCGCGCTCATGCCGGCGCCCGTCAGCACACAGACACGGGCAGCCTGCGCAACGCGCGCCTGCAAGGCGGCCACGCGGGCCGCGTCAGCGTCGGCGGCCACCGCGCTGGCGAAGCGCCTCGTAGAGGCAGACGCCGGAGGCCACCGACACGTTGAGGCTCTCCACCGCGCCCTGCATCGGGATGCGCACCAGTTCATCGCAGGTCTTGCGCGTGAGCTGCCGCATGCCCGGGCCTTCCGCACCGAGCACCAGCGCCACAGGCCCGCTGAAATCCGCCTCGTACAACGAGCGAGGCGCGTCGTCGCTGGTGCCGATGACACGCAACCCCCTGTCCTTCAGCTCGTTGAGCGTCCGGGCGAGGTTGGTCACCATCAGGTACGGCACCGTCTCCGCAGCGCCGCTGGCCACCTTGGCAACGGTGGCATTGAGCCCCACCGCATGGTCACGCGGCGCAACGACGGCATGCGCGCCGGCACCGTCCGCCACACGCAGGCATGCGCCCAGGTTGTGCGGGTCGGTCACGCCATCGAGCACGAGGACCAAAGGGGGGCCTTCGACCTCGTCGAGCACATCGTCCAGGCTGTGTGCCTGAGGCAGCGGCGTGACGCGCGCCACCACTCCCTGGTGCCGGTGCGTGCCCACCATGCGGGACAGCCGCTCGTCGTCGCTGTCCAGCAGCTTGGCGCCCGCCTCCTTGGCACGCTCGACGAACTGCCGCATGCGTGCATCGCGACGAGTGGCGTCGACGTGGATCTCCGCGATGGAAGACGGTGCCGTCTTCAACCGCACCGTGACGGCATGGAAGCCGAATAGAACCTTGGAACTCATGCGCCCATGGTACGGCGTCGGCCACCGCCCTCACCGGCAGTGGCAACTCCCGCGAACGGCG
Organism: Aquincola agrisoli; assembly: GCF_036621135.1. Classification (NCBI taxonomy): domain Bacteria; kingdom Pseudomonadati; phylum Pseudomonadota; class Betaproteobacteria; order Burkholderiales; family Sphaerotilaceae; genus Aquincola; species Aquincola agrisoli. Next base: position 2,126 of record NZ_JAZIBG010000001.1, on the reverse strand, counting down.
GGCGCCGATCAACGAACGATGAGGACCGGCACCTTGGTCAAGCTCAGCACCTTGGAAGTCACGGAACCGAGTACCAACTTGGCGAAGGAGCCGTGGCCGTGCGAGCCCATGATCAGCAGGTCGAAATCCCCCTTGTCGGCTACCTCCGCGATCGTGGTTGCCGTCGAACCGATCTTGGACTCGAACGTCGCAGGGGCTGCCTGCTGCTCAAAGAACTTGCGAATGGGGTCCAGCACCTCGGCAGCCTGGTCGCGGTAATAGCTTTCGCACGCCTCGCGCCCCACGGCAGAAGCTGCATGCGGCGGCAGCGGCGTCTCGACGTGAAGCACGGTGTATTCGTGCTGCTTGCCCAGCCATTCATCATGGGCCGCGAGATAGCCCAGCATGCGCTTCGTGAACGGGCTGCCGTCGACGGGAATCAGGATCTTCAAGGCCTTCTCCTGGAGTGTGCTGGATGGAAACAGACCGAGTATGCACGCCATTGGTTCCGACACCTTGCGATGCATCAATCGGGGAGCCGGGGTCTCAGTCGGAGGTTTCCAGCTTCTCGTAGACGTCGGTGAAGCGAGTGCCATCCCACGCGTAGAGCAGCACGGCGGCATGGATGCAGTTCCGCGCCGCGCGTGGCTTGAAGAGGCCTACGCAGTACCCGCCGGCATGCCGCACGCTCCGGTAGACGACCCCTGCCGAATCCGACGCGCGCAGCTGCTTGCCCAATGCTTGGGCCGCCGCGTAGTCGTTCGGGTCATAGACTTGCGAAGCGACCGCTCCTTCGGGGCGCAGGTCGTGCAAGCGTGCATCGACGGCCACGTGGTACAGCCGCATCGGCAGGTGCATCGGTCCTTGTTGGGTAGCGGCCAGGAAACGGCCATGGTGATAGCTGGTTTCCGCCACCGCGACAGCCCGGTCGGCAGCAGCGTAGAACACGCCAAAAGTACCGTCCGAAAAACGGCTTCCCAAGGGATTGAGGTGGGTGAAGGCCGCCATGATGGGCCCGGTGCCCGGACCGAAGATTCGCTCGTCTGGCGGCACCAGTTCGATCTGGCCCACCTCATCGCGCACCCGATCGTTGGTCATGGACTCCAGCGCGTACAACGCCTCGAAGTCCGACGGGTCGGCAACCCGGTCGAAGAGGTACACGGAGGGGTGACGCGTCGGAACGATCCGGCAGGCCTGTGCCCAACGGACACGGCGCACCACGGTCACGACCAGCCACCGCCGCGCACGGCGTCAAGATACTGCCGAACCACGCCGAGGTCGCTCATGTTGCCAGCGAGCATGCGCTCCAATGCGCTGCGTCCGCCAAACGGGGTTGCCGAGTTAGGCTGCCGTATCCAACGATCGGCGGCGACCGTGTCGGGCAGCAGGATCTGCAGTGACTTGTAGATCCCGAGCAAGTTCGAAAGCCGCTCCAGCGTATCGCGGGAGAGGTGGGCCTTGTCCGGCTGCTTTCGCCAAGCAAAGAAAGTCGATCGCGCCGGACCGCCCAACAACGTCAGTTGCTCATCAATCGACAGCTCCCACTGCGCAGCAATGCGCTCGAAGGCGCGCAGTCCGGCTGCTGCCATGCGTTGCTCTGACACGCCGACGGCGTGGTCGTCTGTGCGCGGAAGCGGTAGTGCAGTCATAGCGGCAGATCCAATAATGGATTCATTCACCATCTTAGTCCAAATTTGAATTTTGGACCAGCTACCGGCATCATCCGGCACAGCCCCTCACTCGAGCTCCCTCGTTTTGAACGATAGGCTCGGCTGCCGGATCGGTTCATCCTCGCAACCGTCGTTTCAGCGGGAGTTAGGTGATGGCCTTGATTCGCTGCCGCGAATGCGGCGAGGTGGTGAGTTCTCTGGTGTCAGCCTGCCCAACTTGTCGTTCTGCCATGCCCGATCGCTCCCGATCGCTGGATGAGACACGGCTACGAAGGGCATCTTCGGCAACTCGTCCCACGAGTCCGCCGACATCCATGACTCGCGTGTCAAGTTTCCCCACCAAGGGATAAGCAAAGCGACGCCTTGGTGCTGGCTGGAGCCAGCCAAAGCCCGATCCCCAAAAGGCGAAGCCCCTGCTCAAGGAGATGAGCAGGGGCTTTGCGGGGTAAATAGCCTGACGATGTCCTACTTTCACAC